>JAVBOJ010000076.1:0-8918 GCA_031550755.1 Oscillospiraceae bacterium | reverse complement strand
ATCAAGTGCGGCGCGTGCATGGAGAAATGCAAGTTCAAGGCGATTATTAAGGAATAGGAGGCGGCTTACCAATGGATACCGTGACCATGAAAATCAACAACAAAGAGATCACCGTGCCCAAAACGGCCACCATTTTGGAAGCCGCGAGGCTGGCGGATATTGAAATCCCCACCCTTTGTTACATGAAGAGCATCAACGCCATCGGCGCGTGCCGCATCTGCGTCGTCGAGGTCAAGGGCGCGCGCAGTCTGGTCGCCGCCTGCGTCTATCCCGTCGCCGAGGGGATGGAGGTACATACCAACACCGGCGCGTGCATCAAGGCGCGCAAAAATACGCTGGAACTCATCCTCTCCAATCACCGGATGGACTGTCTCACCTGCCTGCGGAATCAAAACTGCGAGCTGCAAAAGCTGGCGTCCGATTTCGGAATGCAGGAGGTGCGCTTCCATACCGACAACATGCACCCGCAGATTGAGGACTCGACGCTGCATCTCGTGCGGGACAATTCCAAGTGCATTTTGTGCCGCCGGTGCGTGGCCGTCTGCAAGAACAACCAGTCGGTGTCGGTCATCGGCCCCAACGACCGCGGCTTTGACACCCATATTTCCTGCGCGTTTGACCGCAATCTCGACGAGACGGCCTGCGTCTCCTGCGGGCAGTGTATCACCGTCTGCCCCACCGGCGCGCTGACCGAAAAGGACGACACCCAGAAGGTCTGGGACGCGCTGGCCGACCCCAAAAAGCATGTCGTCGTGGGTGCCGCGCCGTCCATCCGCGTGACGCTGGGCGAAGGCTTCGGGATGCCGGTCGGCACCAATGTCGAGGGCAAAATGGTCGCCGCCCTGCGGCGCATCGGGTTCAACGGCGTGTTCGACGTGGACGTCACCGCCGACCTCACCATCATGGAGGAGGGCACCGAGTTTTTAAAACGCCTGAAATCCGGCCATGACCTGCCGCTGATTACCTCCTGCTCGCCCGGCTGGATCCGCTTCTGCGAGCAGTTTTATCCCGAGTTTATCCCCAATCTGTCCACCTGCAAATCGCCCCAGCAGATGTTCGGCGCGATGATGAAAACCTACTACGCCAAGAAGATTGGCATCGACCCGAAGGATCTTTTCGTCGTCAGCATCATGCCCTGCACCGCCAAAAAGTTTGAGATTCACCGCGAGGACGAGCAGGCTGTCCCCGGTCTCAACGACATCGACGTGGCGCTGACCACCCGCGAGCTGGTCCGCATGATCTCCCGCGCCGGCATCATGTTCCGCGACCTGCCTGACGAGGAGTTTGATCCCGCCTTCGGCATTTCCACCGGCGCCGGCCTTATCTTCGGCGCCACCGGCGGCGTCATGGAGGCCGCCCTGCGCACCGTGGCCGAGCTGGTCACCGGCAAAACCCTGCCCAGTGTGGATTTTACCGCCGTGCGCGGCATCGCCGGCATCAAGGAAGCCACCATCGACCTCGACGGACGTCATGTGCGCGCCGCCGTGGCGTCGGGGCTGAGTAACTGCCGCCGCCTGCTGGAGAAAATCAAGGCCGGCGAGGCGCAGTATGATATCGTCGAGATGATGGCCTGTCCGGGCGGCTGCGTCAACGGCGGCGGCCAGCCGGTACAGCCGGCCAGCGTGCGCAACTTTGTCGAGCTGCGCGAACTGCGCGCCCGCGCCATTTATGAGCAGGACAAACAGATGCCGCTGCGCAAATCCCACGAAAACCCGCTGGTCAAGCAGCTCTACGAAGAGGTCATGGACGGCGAGCCGGGCAGCCACAACGCGCACAAATGGCTGCACACGAGCTATCGCGCCCGGCCGAAATATAAGCTGGACAAGTAAAAAGAAGAGGGCGGGCCGCTGAGGCGGCTTGCAAAGAAACGCTCCGCGGGAATGAATCCCGCGGAGCGTTGTGTTTCAAGGCTTAAAAATCCAATGTAAAATTAGCACCAAGATAGCACCTATCACGCGTGTTCCTCCTTTCTTGTTTGATTTCCCCTTGATTGTAACACATGAGAATGCAAAAAACCAGTCAAAAAAAGCGTTTTTTCGACTGGTTTTTATATACATCTGGTCAAACAGCACTACGAAGAGGTCATGGACGGCGAGCCGTACGGCCCGCCCCTCTGTTGGTTTTATGATTTCGCGCAAACAAAAATCATCTCTCTGCCGCCCCGTATAGGCGTTTTGTCGTACCACCCGTATTGCGCGTCAATTTTCAGGCCACAGCTTACAAGCAGCGCGGTCATTTGCTCGGGATAATAATACCGCAGGCTGAGATGATCCACCTCTTCCCGCAGAATAAGCCCGTCTTTCTCTTCCTGATAGGTCTGCCTGACCCAAAGCAATTGCCGCTCCGCATCGATGTCAACACCCTCGTCCAGCTTTCGCACAAGGCGTCTGTCCGCCGTCTCGACCTCCCACTGTACCCTCGGCGGATAGATCCACGACCGATCCAGCGCCGCATACGGCTCGAAGGCATCCAGAATAAAGACGCCGCCGTCCGACAAATGCTCCCGCACGCAACGCAGACAGGAGACCGCAAGCGTTTCGGTGGCCAGCAGCTGGAACGACCGGAACGGGATGACAATCAGGTCAAAGGTTTTTCCCAGATGAAACGCGGACATATCGCCCTTTACGACATGCACGTTCGCGGCTATGGCGGGATTGTTCTCCAGCTTTTTTCTCAAAACGGCCAACATGGCGTCGGACAAATCCAGACCCGTAACGGTGCAGCCGCTTTGCGCCAGCGGAAGGGTGATCCGCCCCGTTCCGCAAGCCAATTCCAATACCGACCGATGCGGCGTTTTCCACGCGTAATCGACGTAAAAGGGGATGTCCTCCCGGACGACATCGCGCGGGTCAAGGTCGTAAAAATCCACCACATCCATAAACAGGTTTTCGTTTCCGGACACAGATCTCCCCCCTATGCTTTTCAATGAATCGGAGGACATATTATGCAACCCATCGAACGCTTTTGGCAAAGCTTCCTCGCCGTGACAGGCCGGGATAGCAGCACGCGCCCGGTTGAGTGCTTTCATTTCGACCGCTCGGAGCAGGTCGCGGATGCCCTGCCGGACCTGGTGCTTCCCTTCCGGGAGGTCACCTTTGACCTCTGCCGCCGGGAGGGCGAGGACGATACCCTCGCGTCGTGGCAGCGGGGACATGTCTCCTTTTTCACGGCGGAGGGACGAGACGGGCTACGTGTTTGACTGGGACATACCGGTGGCGTTTGATGATTTCCGCGTGGCGTATTCCGAATAGTCTGTTTTATGTATCCCGATACTTGTTCCACAGATAAATCCCCAGACCGGGCACCATGGCCGCCAAGCCCATCACAATCATCCAACCAAACAACGATACGCCGTTGTCGCTGCCGCTCTTGGTGAGTCTGTAGGCCGTTCCATACCCAAAAAACATTTGCACTGCGGTTACAATTTCCCACAAGATAACGAGTATCACGCGCGTGTCTCCTTTCTTGTTTGATTTCCCCTTGATTGTAACACATACAGATACAGAAAACCAGTCAAAAAAAGTATTTTTTCGACTGGTTTTTTATATACATCTTGATAGAAACGCGGGGCTTACTCCAAAATATACACGTTGGCTTTTTTAACGCCAAACTTCCAGCATTCGGCCTCTGTGTCAAAAAACAGGTCAATTTTGTTGCCCTTGATGACGCCGCCGGTATCCTCACAGACGGCCACGCCGTAAACCCATTTGCCGTTCGCGCCCTCGACGTAGACCCGCGAACCCAGCGGGATGACCTTGGGATCGACGGCGATGGCACCCACGCGGGCGATGGTGCCCATGGCGGTGAGCTTGTTGCTGATTTTTTCCGAGCTGTACGCCGTCGCGGTACAGGTCAACATGCGTTTGTACTTGACGCGCTCGCCCGACGGCAGGACGACGGTGCCGCCGATGCCGTAGGAAATGAGCTCATCCTGGGGCTCCTGGGTCAGCACCTCGCTTTGCAGGCGGCGGGAAAATTCGATGCCGTCACGGAGGGAAATTTCATAGGTCAGCACTTTTTGACCCAAAATCCCTGCCTGTGTGACCTTTTCCAGCCCGACATTGATGCTTTTGTCCGCCGTGCGCATGGTTTCAAAGGGAATTTCCTCGGTGACCTGTTCGATGCGGGTATCGTAGCGGGTCACCGTGATAACCATGCCCTCCGAGACCGGCGACAGGATATTCGGGGTGACCACATCCAGCCGTCCGAGGGTGGTGCCGGTGCGTTCCAGCACTTCGCCGACCGTCTGTCCCAGTGTGGACAGCACCGCCGTTTTGCCGTCGGCCTCCAGCGTCACGGTGTGGGAGCGTTCGATAAAAACCTCCACCACGCCGCCGGACACCGGCGCTTCGGGCATGGACACGTAGTCATACTGACTGATATGGATACCGGCTTCCGCAAGCGCCTGGGCGGCGTCGCCGGTGTAGGTGTTGTGGACAGTGAGGCTGTTGCCGTCCACAATGACGAACATATTTTTGGCCGTGACAATAGGGGACAGCAGGGCGACGGCCAGCGCGGCAAACAGGGTTACCGCCACGGCGCGTCGTCGCAAATTGCCCGCCCCTTGCCGCAGGGCCTCTCCGATTCGATACAGCATAGAACCTCCTGAGATGGGGGCGGCCGCCCCTTGATCCGCGAAGTGATTGGGTGCATTGGTTATACCCAATTGGGAGCTATTATATACCAAGAGAGGGGTTTTGTCAATCTTTCCTTCAAATACAGACAGTTTTCGGCACAAAACAAGAATTATGTTAACATTGTTTTCCGCTTTGTAACCGCTTGTAACTTTTTGAGACACCCCCATTATATGCCTTGCGACTCTAAGGTATGCACAATTTGGAAAATTTTTCTCTTTGGGGGGATGGGGGGTACAGCGGGCGATTGATAATCGCCCCTACAAACGCCGCGTCCCTATCTGTTATCTGTTATCCGTTATCTGTTATCTGCCCTCCTCTCCCCCTTGCAAAAAAACACAAAATACTATATTATAAAAGCTGGATGGGTGTATTTCCATTTTCCCGCCGGATGGCTGTGCGCGGCGGGGATGTTTTTCAAAAAATTTCAAGCCGGCGCACAGCGGCAGAATGGATGACAGAAAATGTTTTGCTCACAATGCGGCTCAAAAATGGAAGACGCTTCCTTGTTTTGCCCCCAGTGCGGTACAAAAATCGCCCACATTTCTCCTTTGGAGCAGCAGCCCCAACCCCCCTCGGCGCTCTGGTCGCAGAATGAGATATATGAGGCGCAAGCTCCGTCCGCACCCAAAAAACGCCGCTGGCCGTGGATTGCCGGCGGAGTCGTCGCGGCGGCCGCCGTCGCCGGCTTCCTCTTTTACCCCAACATTTTGCTGGCGACCTCGCCCAAAGCCTACGTGGGCATGGCCATTGGTCGCGCAGACGCGGCGGTGGAGGCCCAGCTGCGCGACGTGGAAACCTACTTCGGCGGCAAGGTCTGGGAGGCGCTGAGTACCGGCAAGGTCGAGCAGACGATGGAGTTTTCCATCGCCGGCGTCACGCCCGACTATGGCTTTGACCCCGATGAATTTGCTTTCTCCGTCTCCGCCGTCACCGATTATGACGCGCGCCGGATGCAGGAGACGGCTTCCATGACCGCCGAGGGCGAAACGGTGAACATAGAGGCCTATCTGGACGAAAAACTGTTCGGCTTCTATGTGCCTGAGCTTCTGCCCGATAAGCTGGGCGTGGATCTGACCACGCTGGCCGAGGACTGGAACAATTCGGCGCTGGGCATTTCGGCCGCGCTGCCGCCGGACTTCGGCCGGCAGCTCTCCGACGCCGTTTGGAGCGGAAAGTCCATGGTCAACACCGCCGACCTGCTGGAAAAGCTGATGAAGGATGTTGAGCCGGTCACCTCCAGCGGCAGTCTGGAAGGTCGCGCGGGCACATATACTGTCGTGGAGGTCTCGCTGTCCGACCGGCAGGTCAAGGAATTTCTGGGCATCGGGGCGCTCGTCGATCTGATGGCGCTGAGCCAGGGCGAAACGCCGTTTAAATTCTCCCGGTGCGACATCCGGTTTTACACCGATGCCGGCCACAAGCTGGTCGGCTTCTCGGTCGATCTTTCCGTCAAGGACTCCTACGGCGACGTGACCGCGCTGACCCTCACCGCCGCGCTGGCCGAGGGCGATTATCTGCTCGACGGCGCGCGCATGACCCTGAAGGTCGTCGATCCCTACGACGACGAAACGGTCGTCACCATCACCTCCCGCGGCAACCGGGTCATCGACGGCGTGTTCAAAAGCAGCACCGAGATCCATGTGGAGGATTACTGGACGGATGAATCGGTCTATCTGGACATCACCTATGACGCCGCCATGGCCGGCCAGAACCTCACCCTGACGATGGGCGTGCCCGGCGAGGAGACCGGTCTGACCGTGCTGGGCAGCATTCATGTGGATGAGGCCGCGCTGACCGGGGAGATCACGATCGACAAAATTGAGCTGACCGTTTGGGGCGGCTACGATTTGGACAGCGCTTCTCTCACATCTTACCTCAGCACCGGCACCATCGACCTCAACTGTCATATCAAGCTCGCGCGTACAGACAAAACGCCGACGCCGTGGACCTCGTACACCGACGCCTTTGATCTGCTGACGCAGGCCATGAGCGGAATGGATTTTGACATGTTCGGCGTCTAGTATAGCAGGGACTTAGAAAAAAGGGGGTATTTTTTTGCGGGACTACACATTCGGTTCTCCGTATCCCGACGCGCGGCTGGCCGGCTGGGTCATCGACCGGCTGGTGGGCGCGGATTCTCTGGGGCGCAACTATGAAATTTCCGGGCCGGAGGGAGCATGCTTTCTCACCGAAATCGAAACGCGCGACGAGGCCGCCGCGCGATCGCTTGTCTCCCAGTGTTTTGCGCTGAAGCAGTCCGGCGCGGTCACTGATTACAGCCTGCGGGAGGAGTTCGGCGGCTATGTGCTCGCCGTGCGGCACAACCGCCCCGAACAGCTCGAGGGCATGTTGGTGTTGCCGCGCGCCGCCGCGCCAATGCCCATCCCCACGCCGATGCCCAAGCCCACACCGGCGCCCGCGCCTGTACCCGCCGCCGCGCCCGCGCCGCGTGAGCCGGCCTATGCCGCCGCGCCGGTCTATCAGCCGGCTCAGCAGGCCTACCAGCCCTATACCGCGCCGCAGCCCCCGCCCCAGCCTCAGCCGGCCTATCAGGGCTATGCGCCCTATCCGGGCTATGGGCAGGCTTATTCCCAGCCCCAAAAGCCCAAGAAAAAAGGGCACGCCCTGCTGTTTTCCCTGCTGGGCGTGCTGCTGCTGCTCGTCGGCGCGGCCGTCGCCGGCTATTTCTTCGCCATTGTGCGCGATGTGACCCTGCCCTCGACCCCGCTCACCGTCTTTGTGGGCAAGCCTGTCCCGGCCGGCGCCGTCCTCACCCCGGAGGATCCGCTCATTGAAAAGCTCTCCTGGGAAAGCAGCGACGCCAAGATTGCCGTCGTCAACGCCGACGGGCTGATCGAGGGGCTTGCGCCCGGCTCGGTGACGCTGACCGCCAAATCGCTGCTGGTGCAAAAAACCATGACGGTGCAGGTGCTGCTGCCGGTCACCGGCATTGATCTGCCCACGCCGGAGGTCTCCCTCACGCCGGGCGAAACCTATTGGATTTATTACGACATCGTGCCCAAAAACGCCACGCCGCAGGTCATTGACTACCGCGCCTCCAACACCGGCGTCGCGTCGGTGGATGGGGAGGGCCGCGTGACGGCCCACGCCTCCGGCCAGAGCATCATCACCATCGATATCGATGGCGTGACGACCCGCGTGACCGTCAATGTGACCCAGCCGGTCACCGAGATTCGTCTGGCGGCCGACAAATTCGTGCTGGAACTGGGCAAGACCGCCAAGATTGACTATGTCCTGCTGCCCGCCAACGCCGACGCCGCGCAGGTGACCTTTGTATCCAGTGACCCCAGCGTCGTCCGGGTGGATGATTACGGCAATATTACCGCCACCTCGGAAGGGGCGGAGGGCAGAACCCGCCACGCAGCCGTCCGCGTCGAGGCCGGCGAGGTCTGGGTCTCGATCGATGTGGAGGTGCGGGATTCCTACTACATCTCGGCCTCCCCCTCCAAGGAAACCCTGAACGATACCACCGTTACGCCGCGGGTGTTCGCCAACCCGGTGGAAAACTGCATCGGCTTCCGCCTGACCTATTCTTACGGCGAGGGCGAGGACAGCTTCAACATCCCCGAGGCGCAGGACTTCCGGGTGTATATTTACACCCAGGGCATCGGCTGGGAGCACATCGGCCATATCTCCGTCCAGCCGGAAATCGAAGAAATCAAGGATATCACCTTCTCCGCCCGCACCGTCACGATGGTGGCGGTGGTGCCCGACAAGTGGGATGTGGAGGAAGGCAGCTATGATTCCAGCACCTTTGTGGATGAGGTGCAAACGCGGTAGTTATGCCCCCTTTGTAAAAGAGGGTGGCTCGAAGAGCCGGGGGATTGTGTAAACGAAGGCGTTCCTTTCTTTGGCCGGGGCAAAGAAAGGAACCAAAGAAACCCCGTCAGGGGGCTCTATCCGTCCCCTGAACCCCCGGTAATTTGTCCGGAATGCATCCCCCCGTCCCGGTCTGCGGCGCTCCGCGCTTCGCCGGGACGGGGGACGTATATCCGTGTAGGGGCGAACTGTGTGTCGCCCGGCGTTACCCTTCAACATAAAAAACACCGGGCGGGGAAATCCCCGCCCGGTGCTCTTGTATCCTTATTTTACGCTGTCCATGTGGCTGATGAGGTCGAGTACCTTGGAGGAATAACCCCACTCGTTGTCGTACCACGACACCAGCTTGACAAAGGTATCCGACAGGGCGATGCCGGCCTTGGCGTCAAAAATGGAGGTCAGCGCGCAACCGATGAAATCGGAGGAGACGACGTCCTCGTC
>JAVBOJ010000046.1:0-14238 GCA_031550755.1 Oscillospiraceae bacterium | reverse complement strand
CTGTCCTCTGCAATTGTCAACGGATATCATTCAAAACGATGTTTTTGAATGATATGCCGTCGCTGCGGCGGGACTCCGTGCAGCAAGCTGCACTCAACGCGAAAAGGAGGGGAAGCCCCTCCTTTTCACACTTTTTCTCCCACGAGGGATGGCACCCCCCGGGCGTTTTTTGAACAATTTACGGGAGAGGGAGGCGCGGTGCTCTTCTGTATGTTTCCGTCACCTGACGCAGTTGGGCGGCCAGCGCCGGATTGAACGCCTCGGCGCGCACCCGCCAGCTCCAGTTTCCGCCGAGGGTGGCGGGGGTGTTGATCCGCGCGTCGGCGCCCAGCCCCAGCACATCCGGCAGCGGCGCCATGGCCAGCCCCGCGGCCGACGCCCACACCGATTTGACCGCCCCCCAGCCCAGCCCCTCGTCCTCCCGCAGACGCAGATAGTCGGCGGCAAAGACCCGCTGGGCGTCGTCGGCCTCGTCGAAAAACCAGCCGACAAAGGTCGGCGAATCATGCGTCGAGGTGTACAGCACCCGCCCGGGCGGCGTGTTGTGGGGCAGGTAGGCGCTGTCGCCGTCCACGTCGAAGGCGTAGATGAGGACATTCATCCCCGGCAGCCCGGTTTTTTGGAAAAACCCGCGCACCTCGTCGCCAAGCTCGCCGAGATCCTCGGCAATCAGCGGCAGGTCGGGGAAGGCCTCGCGCACGGCTTTGACAAACGGCAATCCCGGCCCCATGCGCCAGCGGCCGGCGGAGGCGTCGGGCGCCCCGGCGGGCACCTCCCAGTAGTTGTCAAACCCCCGGAAGTGGTCGATCCGCACGACGTCAAACAGCCGCCGCGTGTGCGCCAGCCGGGACAGCCACCACGCGTAGCCGGTTTTTTTGTGAACCGGCCAGGCGTAGAGCGGGTTGCCCCAGAGCTGCCCCGTGGCCGAGTAATAATCGGGCGGCACGCC
Source organism: Oscillospiraceae bacterium (assembly GCA_031550755.1). Taxonomy (GTDB): domain Bacteria; phylum Bacillota; class Clostridia; order Oscillospirales; family UBA929; genus JAVBOJ01. Next base: position 13,289 of record JAVBOJ010000046.1, on the reverse strand, counting down.
GGCCACGGCGGCGGGGTTTCCGTCATGGTCCAGCAAAAACAGCTCCGGGCTGACCCAGACCTCGACGCTGTCGGAGGAGACATAGATGGGCAAATCGCCGATGATGGCGATGTTTTTCTGGCCGGCGTAAGCCTTGAGCCTGTCCCACTGCCGCCAGAACAGCCACTGGAGGAAGCTGTGAAACCGCGTTTCCTTGGCCAGCTTCTGGCCGTAATACCGCAGCGCCTCCGGCTTTCGCGCGGTCAGCTCCTTGTCCGGCCAGTCGCTCAAGGGGGCCATATGGAAGTACGCCTTGGCGGCGGCAAAGAGGGCGTAGTCGGGCAGCCAGCCCTGATTTTCGGCGCAGAAGTCGTCAAAATCGGGCGGCAGCTTCTTTTTTTCAAACGCGCGGCGCAGCACCTCCAGCCGGTGTGCATACAACGCGCCGTAATCAATTTTGTCAGGATGGTCGCTAAACAGCGCCGGGCTCCAGTCCCCCGAGGACAAAAGCCCCTGTTGTTCCAGCGCTTCGAGGTCGATGAGGTAGGGATTGCCGGCGAAGGTCGAGCAGCTTTGATAGGGCGAATCGCCGTAGCCGGTGGGGCCGAGCGGGAGGATTTGCCAATAGGATTGTCCGGCGTCGGCGAGAAAATCGACAAAGCGGAAGGCGGCCTCCCCCAGAGTGCCGATGCCCTGACGGCCGGGCAGGGAAAACACGGGCAGGACGATACCGGCGGCGCGGGTGGCAAGCATGTAACCCCTCCTCCATGATTTGCCTCATTGTAGCACAGGCCGGTAGGCTTTGCAAGCGTGCCCCCTTTTTTCGGCTTGACAGGCGGTGTATAATATAGGGCGGACGGGAAAAATTGTCCGAGAGGAGCAAGCGCAATGAAAACGTTGGGAACAGTGGTGCGCGGGTTGCGCGCGCCGATCATACGGCAAGGGGACGACCTGGCGGCCATGATGGTGGACACGCTGCTGTCCGCGTCGCGGGCGGAGGGCTTTTCCCCGCGCGACGGAGACATACTGGCGGTGACCGAGGCGTGCGTCGCGCGCGCACAGGGCAATTACGCCACCCTGTCGCAGATCGCGGCCGACGTCCGGCGCAAATGTCCGGGCGGGGTTGTGGGCGTCGTGCATCCGATTTTGAGCCGCAACCGGTTTTTCATGCTGTTGCAGGGTATCGCCCAAGGGGCCGACCGCGTCGTCGTGCAGCTGTCCTATCCCGCCGACGAGGTGGGCAATCCGCTGATGTCGTTGGACGCGCTGGACGAAAGCGGCGTCAATCCGTACGCCGACGTGCTGGACGAGGCGGCGTTTTTGCGCCATTTCGGCAAGCCGGCGCATCCGTTTACCGGCGTGGATTATGTCGAGCTGTACAAATCCGCCGGGCCGCAGGTGGAGATCATTTTCGCCAACAATCCGCGCGCGATTTTGGACTACGCGCCCGAGGTCATCACGGCGGATATCCATACCCGCGAGCGCACCAAGCGCATTGTCCGTCAGGCCGGGGCGCGCGCCGTCTGGGGCATTGACGAGCTGCTGACCGAGAGTGTGGACGGCAGCGGGTTCAACCCGGATTTCGGGCTGCTGGGCTCGAATTTGGCCGATGACGACCGGGTCAAGCTCTTCCCGCGCGGCGGTCAGGCGCTCGTGACCCGCGTCCAGCAGGAGCTGAAGGAAAAAACCGGGCGGCATATCGAGGTGCTGATCTACGGCGACGGAGCCTTTAAGGACCCGGCGGCGGGCATCTGGGAGCTGGCCGATCCGGTGGTCTCCCCGGCGTTTACCGAGGGGCTGTCGGGTCTGCCGCACGAGCTCAAGATCAAATATCTGGCCGATACGAAGTTTGCCGGCCTGTCCGGCCCGGCGCTGACCGAGGCCATCGCCGAGTATATCCGCGCGCAAAAGGATCTGGCCGGCGACAACGACCGGCTGGGAACAACGCCGCGCCGCGTGGCCGACCTCGTGGGCAGCCTGTGCGACTTGACGACCGGCAGCGGAGACAAGGGCACGCCGTTTGTGTACATTTCGGGGTATTTTGACCATTATGGGCAGGGCTAAACACCCGCTTCGCCGGCTGTTTCTGCTGCTGTTGCTGGGGCTGCTGGCGTGGGGATTTATAGGTGACACCATGATCGACCTGCAAACGATTACGATTTCCTCCCCCCGTCTGCCGCAGGGCTTTGACGGATTCCGCATCGTCCAGCTGTCCGATTTGCACGCCCGGGAATTCGGGACGGACAACGAACGGCTGGTCGCGTTGGTGGCCGCCCAGCGGCCCGACCTCATCGCGCTGACGGGGGACTTTGCTCAGGAGCCCAAGGATTTCCCGGTCATCGAGAGCCTGTTTGTAAAGCTGGCCGCCCTCGCGCCGACCTATTATGTGGCGGGCAACCATGAGTGGGGCGGGCGGATTATGGGGGCCTTCGTTCCGCTGGTGGAGAGCACCGGCGCGGTCTATCTCTCCAACGAAACCATCACGCTGACGCGCGGCGGCGATACCGTCCGCCTCGTGGGCATTGAGGATCTCGGCGGGCGGCGGGACATGAAGCCCATGCCGGAGGTCGTGCGGGACGCGCGGCAGGGCGGCGACCCGTTTTTGCTGATGTTATGTCACCGATACGACCGGTTTGACGAATTTGTAGCCCTCAAAATCGATCTCGCCCTGACCGGCCACGCGCACGGCGGGCTCATCCGTCTGCCGTTTACCGACGGGCTGTTGGGGCCGGGGCGGGTGTGGTTTCCCAAGCATACCTCGGGGGCCTACCGTGAGGACGCCACCGTGATGGTGGCCAGCCGGGGGCTGGGCGCGCCGCGCCTGTTCAACCCGCCGCACGTGATTACGGTGATTTTGCAGAGCGGCCCGGAGGGCATTTCATGATTTTGGCAGTGTGTGACGAGACGTTTTCCCTCAGCCCGGCGCAGTGGCAGACCTTGTCCGACAAGGCCGGCGAGGTGACCTGCCTGTCGGCCGGTGCGCTGACGCCGGCGGCGTTGGCCTCGGCGGAGATCATCCTGGGGATGCCGCCGCTCGAGAGTCTGCTCGGGGCTCCGTTTTTGCGCTGGCTGCAACTCACGAGCCCCTGCCGGCGGGCCTATGCCCAGCCGGAGCATTACGTAAGCCCGGCGGTGCGGGTGACAAAACCGGGGGGCTGTTACGGCGTCCCGGGCGCCGAAGCGGTGCTGGAGACCTTTCTGCGGCTGTCGCGAGGCGGCGGACAGGAACTCCACGGCGCGACGGTGGCGCTGCTGGGGCTGGGCGCGGTGTCCACGGCGCTGCTCCCGTTGCTCGGCGCGTTCGGCTGCACCGTGCGGGGCGTCCGCCGGAATCTGCTGGACAAGCCGCGCGGCATAGACGAGCTGTACGCCCTGCGCGACCTGCCCGAGGCGCTGGCGCGGGCGGACTTTGTCCTGTGTGCGCTGCCACTGACCCGCGAGACGGCCGGCGTACTGGATTTGTCGCGCATGAAGCGCGGCGCGGTGTTTTGCTCGCTGTCCGAGCCCGGCGTGTTTGCCCCCTCGGCGCTCACGGCGGCGGCTGAGGCGGGTTTGCTGTGCGCCGCCGCGCCGGACTGCCTCCCGCCGCGCGAGGATCGGATGTTTGCGCTGATTGCCGAGCAGCTCGACCGCTATTTGGCGGGCAAGGCGCTCTCCGACATGGTGGATTTTGTCAAGGGATACTGAATGTGCCCCTATGGTTAAATGGATATAACAGACCCCTCCTAAGGGTCAGTTGCAGGTTCGATTCCTGCTGGGGGTGCCAAGAGCCGCGGAATCAATGATTCCGCGGCTCTCAGCCTGTCAAAAAGGTTTCCTCCGGCCTCGGCATATGAGCAAAGGGGGGAGGAAACGTGTAAAAAGGAGGGGAAAACCCCTCCTTTTTAATGGCCGCCGTTCGTCTTTTCGTCCATTTGCGCGTTGCACCGCGCGGCAAACGCCTGCAATTCCCTCAGATATTTGCCGTCCAGCAGGACATGCGTCCGGGCCTCGCACATCTTCGCGCAGCTGGCCACCTCGTTGAGTACGCTTTTCAGCGTGCCGACGTCTCCGTGCCGGTAATCCTCCGGAACAAGGGCGGCGATTTCGGCCGGGATGTGCGCCGCGTGCTCGTTGATCCGGGGGAGGAACTCATACACGAGGGAGTCCAGCAGGTCGGAATCGGTGCAGACCGCGATGCTGATCAGCATATTCAGCAGCTGCATGGCGCGGGTGGTGGTTTTTTGGAGCTTGGCCACGGCACCGGCGCCGGCGGACGCCTCCTCAAAGCGCCGCAGCGATTGCTGTATTCTGTCGGAGGTTTTTTGCATGGCGGCGACCTTGTCCTCCATGGAGAGGTATCTGCTTTCCATTTCCTTGTAGTCTTTTTGCAGCGTCTCCACATTTTTCTTGCTGGTGTTCACATAATACGCGCCCAGCGCGACAAAGACAGAGCTCAAAAAGGCATAGATAAACGCGAAAATATCGGTGGCGGAGGAGCTCTTTTGCAGCTCGTGGAGCTGCTTGATCGCCTCAACCCGGCGTTCGAACCCCTCGGAACCGCCGGCCGCAAGCAGCGCCTCGTTGAGTTGTTCGGAAAAACGGCTTTGATTGCCGGCAAAGATAATCAGCGCGACCGCGAGGACGGCCAGCGCAATGGCAATCGCGCCGACAAAGCCACCCGTTACCGCAACCGATTGCCAGTTGTTTTTGCGTCGCTTCACGGTAAAACCATCCTTCCCAACCCCTATTTTAACAGCTCCATCAATTTCCGGTCCTTGTCGATCACCGAGCTTTTGGTCAACAGCTTAACGGCGGCAAAGACCTTCCGCTCGTGGTCGTGCTCTTTGTCCCGCGTTTCTTCGATGCTTTCCATATGCTCCTTCAAAAGCCCCACAAAATCCGAATAAACCACTGTCTTAATTCTATCATTTTTTGGCTCGTCATATACACTGTGGAGCAAAAACATCCATCCGGTCAGGCGGGTGTTGTCCGTTTTGTCGATGAGCGCGGGCGGCAAGCCTCTGGGGTTCATGTTCAAATCGGTCACGATCCGGTCAATGTGCGCATGATCCAGCGCAAAGGATTCCATCGCCTTGGCCAGCGAGCCGCAGCGGATCACGGTGTATCCGTTGTGCTCCAGAAAATCGGCCGTGGTTTGCAGGGTGGACAAATAATCCTCCAGCAATAAAACCGTCATACCTCTCCGCAATCCGGCCGGCCCCGGCGGATTGCGCCTCCCTCCCTCTTATTCCGACAGATTCTGTTTTTCGGGAATCAGCGATATTTCGACCGTAAAGCACACCTCATGGGTCGGCTCCCGGATGTCCTCGGTCAGCTCCCGCTCGGTCAGGTCAATGTCCGAAACGGATTTGGTCTTGCGGCGGTTTATGATGATGTCCCACAGGCCGTTGTCCCGCAGTTTGCGCTCCTCGTCCCGCAGGCACTCGACCAGCTCCGCGTCTTTTGGATACAGGCGCAGCTCCCGCTCTATGTACTCCCGCATCAGGGGGACGTTGTACTCCGAAATTTTTTTGCAGGAGTGCGACACCCGCATGTCCAACAGCTCGCAGATTTTTTTGACCGCGTACAGCCCGAGGCCGTCCCCCTGAATTTTGTTTTGGTTGGCCGTTGTGTCCTGCCGGTAATAGGCCGTATAGGGGCGCTCGCCCGGCTCGATGCCGAAGCCGTAGTCCCGGATGGACAGGGCGCATGCCGCGCTGTCCGGGAAAACGCGCCGGAAGTCGGCATAAATATTGGAGCCCCAATGGCAGTATTTCACGGCGTTGTCCAGCAGGTTGTACAGCACGATTTCCAAAAGCTGCCGGCTCGTGTAAATGGAATAGGGCCTGTCCTCGTCGAACGTGTGCACCTCGGGCACGAAGATGGACAGGTTTTTTTCCCGCTGTCTCTGGCCGAAGGCCTTGTCCCACTTGTACAGCAGCGATTTGAAGAGAGAGATCTCCTCCCTGTCGAACACGGCGCTCTCCTTGCGCAGGGAGCCCACCACCGAGCCGATGATCGTCGCGATGTTGTTGATTAAAAAAATATCGGCGGACAGATCCTCGCAGGTGGCGTCCCGCCGCTTCCGCTCGTTTTGCCCCTTGACGGAGACGCCGCGCAGGATTTTGTTGCGCCCGGCCATGTCCAGCGCGATGTGCGTACACTCATGCTTGTACATATGCAGCGTCAGCTCGAATTTTTCCTTCAGATAGGCCGAATGCAGGGTGGAGATGGCCATGAGCACATTGGAGAGAAACGGCTCTATATTTTCCATCAGGATTTTGTACAACGCCTTTTTGTCCGGATCGGCCAGCCCGTCCGCCTCAAACAAAACCGCCCATGTGGGGTAGACCAGCAGGTATTGACGGGAGACGTCCTCCGGCGCGGGGGAAAAGCCCTGAAACAGCCCCGGATTTTTTTTGCTGTTGAGCGGGGTATACGGCTTCCGGCTGATCCCCTGCAGCAGCCCCGGATCAAAATCGCTTGCGGAGCCCGGCTTGTGTCCCGGTATCTCCTTGCGCGCGTATACCGTCAGCTTCTTGCTCTTGTTGCCCGGCATGGTCTCTCCGCCCAGCACCGTGACGGCGGAAAAGGAAAAATTGGCCAGCAGGGCGGACAAAAATATCCCCAGCGCTCTCCTTGTCTTTTCCAGCTGATTTTCCTTGATGTCGGACAGGGCCGGAAACGAGTCGTTAAACGCCCTCTCCGCGTCGCGCATGATTTCCCTCACGTACAGCCGCCGGCGCTTGTTGAGCGAATCGGTCAGCTCGTGCTCCAGGTTTTCCAGCTCCATGCAGGCCTGCTGTATCAGCGCCTGATACTCGGCGACCGTACACCCCTCCTGCTTCTCGTCGTTGATGATGCCGATGCGCTCGTCGAAGGCCTTCGGAAACAGCCTCCGGGGCGTCCTGTCGTCGGCCAGCAGTACCCGGCGGATGTCCTTTTCATGTACGCCGGGGGTATTCTTGATATATTCCTCAAAAATCCCCGGGTTTTCCTCCAAAAACGATTCCCGGATCCGCAGAATGTCCCGTTCGCTTTCATAGTCCGCAAGATGCGCCGCCCGATCCTGCGCGTCCTTCTCCTTCAGCCGGAACTGGCCGATGAACAGCACGCCGAGCACGTCGCCCTCCACGATGATGGGGAAGACCAGCTCCCGATAGCCCAGCATGGGGCAGCGATATTCAATATAATACCGTCCGTTTTGGGCCTGCCGGAGGGTCGGCTTGCGGTACAGACTCGAGAAATAACCCAATTTTTCCATGCTTTCAATCCGGCGCGGCAATTCCGTTGCCAGCTCCGACTTCCTCAGTCCCTTAAACAGGCTTGCGTGATACGCGTCGCATTGCGTGCACATATGGGAGTGGGCGCATATGCGCAGAGTCTCACAGGAGCCGCGCAGGGCAAAAAAGACCGTGAGCGAGTCCAGCCGGCCGCACGCGCTGTTCTTCTCGGGCGTATCGGAGATATCGGAGAGCTCGATGACGGTGACCGCGTGGCGAAGATCGCAGCAGGTCTTTGTCTCCCAAGACATCAGCTCCCGTTCTGTGTACAGGTAGCTGAAGTCCCAGCGGTCGTTCACATCCTCCTCCTTTTTGGCGATGCGCTCCGGCTTTTGATAAAACCCGTCCTTCATGGTACCCTCCCCCGCGAAAGCGTGGATTTGCGCCCTCACAGGAGGAACTCCGGCAACGGCGGCAAACGGAACTGCTTCGCGATTTTGTTGTAGGTTTCCGCGATGCTCCGCGCGGTTGACAGCCCATATTCCAGGCCCGCCACCACCTTCCGCGTCGTGGAGCCCTCGTCCCCCAGCTTTTCAAAAAAGCGTTTCAGGCGGGTCAGCAGGCCGCTCCCCTGAAGACCCTCCCCGGTTTCGACGTTCTTTGTTCTCTCCAGCACGGCGACAATGGCCTTGAGCTCCGCGGCAATATCGGCATGTCCGGCGGTCTCCAGATCCCCGGCCAGACAGTTGAGCTCCCCCTGCATGGCGATGTTGCAGTCGTGATACGTATACGTATCATGGGAATCATGCGTGGTCGAGCTGTCCACCCCGCCGATAAACAACTTTTGCGTTTGGACAGATTGAATTTGGAAGATTTGTATGGTGGGTTCCAGCGGAATGCCCCGTCCGGACACATCGTCTAAAAATTCCGCCCAGCCGTGTTTGGCGTGGTTGCGGATGGTTCGCTCCGTCAGCATCAGTTCCCGCACGTCGCCCCGTTCGTCTCTCAGCGGCTCCGGAGGAATCACCCTGTAGTTCAGCTCCGGCTTTTCCCGCTTGTAGCCGGCAAAAATCTCTTCCATCTCGTCCCGCAGTTGGGCAATATACCCACTCGCATGGGGGCCCTTGACCCATATGTCGATCTCGCGCCCATCATTTTTCTCCTGCACCAGCGCCGCCGCGCCGTCCCCGGCCTCCAAAATCGCGCCGTAGCGCCAGACCCGCCGCTCGTCCCGGACATCCTGATGCCGGCGCACGATCAGCCGGGACACGGTGTTCAGCGGCAGCGGCGTTTTGGATTCATACCGCATTTTCAGCATGTCGTCGCCGGAAAAATCCGAAAGATCCGCCGGCGAATCCTCGCCAAGCAGCAGCGGCACCGTGATGACGTCCCTGCGCTCCTTGGAATAGGCCAGCTCATAGACCTTCATCAGCTCGAACACAAACCGCAGCTTCTCCTCCGGATAGCGCGCGGCCTCGTCGGTAAAGACCTCCCGGCCGTCCTCCAGCGAGAGGGTATATCGCTTGTTGTTGTGTCCCCAATTGATCAGCCGGTAAATGCCGTGGGTGATCCAATCCGGGTTGAGCACCAGCGTGTTGAATTCCGACAGCTCCCGATACCACAGGCAAATGCCCAGCACATGGAGATGCCCCAAAAGATTGTCGGCGTCCCGCGCCTCCACCCCGCAGACTGCGGCGATTTGCCGGTATTCCCATTTTGTAATATGTTCATCCCGGGCAAACCGCGCCTCCAATACCTGCTTGACCCGGTAGTGCCCGGCGGGCATGGTCTGGCGGTTCCACAGGGGATTGGCCCGTATGTACGCGGCGGTGTCCCGCCGAAAGCGCTCCAGCGCGTCCCTGTCGTCGCCGATGGAGAAGTAGTCAAATCCCAGCAGCGAGGGATATTCCCGTTTCAGCGTGTTTTCCTCAATGGCCGGCCTGTTGCCGTCGCGCAGGTTGACCAGCACCTTGACCGGCGAATCCCCGCCGTAGGTTTTGATGTGCTCCAGCCAGTAGGCAAGGCGGTTGCGGCTCTCCGTCCGCCCGTCGTAGACGATTACATACAGACAGCGCTCGGACAGAAAACAGCGGTGCACGGCGTGGGTGGTGTAATGCCCGGCGAAATCCCAGAGGTGGGCGTTCACCGGCTCGCCGCCCTCGCCGTCCAGCGTCCAGAGCGTGGTGTTCACACCCTCGGTGCTGTCTTTTTCGCGTGTCATCTCGGCGTCGGGATCGATCAGGCGGCGCGCCAGACAGGTCTTGCCGGCGCCCTTTTCGCCGAGGATGATGATCCGCGCCTCGTTGAGGCGCTCGGCGCCTTCCCGCTCCTGCTTTTCCAACCAGTGCCCGACTTCGGCCGCGCCCAGCGCCCGGATCTCCTTCGGGACGTTGAGGCGGCGCTCCAGCGCCTCTTTGTCCACCACAAACCCGTCGGCGAAGATTTGCGTATACAGCCTGCCCCAGTAGGCGCAGTCCGCGTCCCGCAGGGCTGTTTGGAAGTTGTCCCACACCGAGCCATATACGGCGGTGTCGCGGTGCAGCAAAGCGCACTCGTCGTTTAGGATGTGCCGCAGATCTTCCCACAGGAGGTCCTCGGGCACGCCGGCGGAGAGAGCGTCATGGGCGGCGTTGGCGGCGGCATCCTTGGCGGCAAACGAAGGGGAGCAGGCGGCGTATGCAGCAGCGGCAGCGGCATCGGCAACCCCGGCGGCTCTGCCCATATGGGCAACAGCAGCAACAGCAGCATCTGCGGCGTCGGTGGCGGCTCGGGCGACGGTGCGAACGCGGGAGAAGAGGCCTCTTTTGGCCGCATCCAACGCCAACAGCACACCGTACAAATACGTTTGCCTAGCCTCCCCGTCTCTCCAAAAATCAAAATGTCCCCCTTCTCCCAAAAAGGGCAGCGCCCGCACGGCGCACAGCCACGCGAAAAAGACGACACGCTCCTGCTTCGCGTTCTCCAATTGTTTGATTTGTCTTTCAAACGAAAGCTTCTTCGCCATCTCCCCGTCCGCCTCTCCCGTCGTGTTTTGTCCATTATATATTCCGATTAAAGCGCCGTCAAGGCCGGCCTGTCCCCTTCTGTTACAATTTACGGCAAAAGAGTGGAAAAGCACAAAAAATCATGGTATAATAAAAAGAAATAGACGATACAGGAGGACATACCATGAAAAAGCAGCTTCGCCGCATTCTGTCCCTGACCCTGGCGCTCGCACTGATGGCGGCCTTTTGGCCGATGGCGCTGGCCGAGGGGACTTACACCGACATCGCGGGGCATTGGGCCAAGGCCGCCATTGAAAAATGGAGCGGACTGGGGATTTTGAAGGGTCATGACGGCAAGTTCCGGCCGGACGACACGGTCACCCGCGCCGAATTGTCGGCGATTTTAAACCGCATGCTGAAATATCCCGCGCCCACCCGGCCGATTTTCCTCGACCTGACGGGCGACGAGTGGTATTACAATGACATGGAGGCTCTGGCCCGGCAGGGTTTTTTTCTGGACAGCTACCATGCCAAGGGAGATACAAAAATTGGCCGGGGAGAAGCGGCCTATCTGATTGCCAACGCGTTCGGGCTGGATGATGCGCCGGCGGACTGGAAGAAATTTAGCGATGTGGGCAATTTTTCAGTCGTGGAAAAGGGCATCCATGCGATGTCGTACTATTCCTTCATTCACGGATATCCGGACGGGAAATTTTATCAAACAAGGAAAATCACCCGCGCCGAGGTGGTGACGATTTTGGACAATATGATCGACACCCTGATTGACAAGCCCGGCGTGTATGACCAGCCGCTGGGAGACAATGTGCTGGTCAGCGCCGCCGGCGTGGAGCTGAAAAACCAGACGCTGAAGTATCTCTTTGTCGCGCCCGGCGTGGGCGACGGGCAGGTGACCGTGACCGGCGGCGACCTGTCCCAAAGCGTGCGCTTTGTGGTGGGCAAGGAGGAGAAGGCGCTGTCCCTTCCGGCGCAGAGCGGCGGGAGAACGGTATGGACAGGGTTGAAAACGCACCGTTATGAGCTTTTTGCGGGCGGACGGGGGATGTGGAACGATCCGTATCAGATTGCCACTCTGGAGCAGTTCATGAGGCTTCCAGAGGCATTGCTGGGAGAATATTATGTTCTTGTCGCGGATATTACTTTGACGGGAAAGTGGACGCCCATTAAACTTTTGTCGCCTCTGGACGGGCAGGGTCACACAATCCGCGGGCTGGACGTGGAGATTACATTCAAAGGAACCCAGAAGGGGCAGGGGGGTCTATTTTCTTTTACAAATGACCGAGGGAAGATCAGCAATTTAACGGTGGAAGGAAATGTTACGGTAACGGGAGACAACGGGAAATATGTTGCAACAATATCAGGCATGTATGCTGGCAGCGACTTATACGTCGGCGGAATTGCAGGGGAGTCTTATGCGGATATATACAACTGCGTTTCCAAGGTCAATGTGACAGCCAAGGACGCGCGACTTATTTACGCGGGAGGGATTGTCGGAAAAGCCGGTGGAAAATTGGAAAACTGTACGGCCACGGGAAACGTATCTGCGACAGCGTTAGGCGCACAAGTATCTCAAAACAACACATATGCCGGCGGCATTGCTGGCTTTTTGGAGAAATATTCGATAACAAATTGTGTTGCCAGCGGTGAGGTGTTTGCCAGCGGCGCTCAAAATGCCTATGCCGGCGGCATTGTGGGCCGCGTCGGGACGTGCATCCTTACCGATTGTACGTCCAGCGGAAAAGTTTCCGTTGAAGGTCTGGGAAATGTTGAAGCGGGCGGCATAGCCGGCTATGTGCGGGAGTGTGAAGTACAAAACTGCTCCGCCAGCGGAAACGTTTTCGGGAAAAGCGCCTTGCTGTCCGAAGTGGGGGGATTGACCGGCTTTACCTATGGATGTGTCCTACAAAATTGCTCCGCCAGCGGCAGTGCATCGTCCGAGGGAAAGGGCACCGCGCTCGCAGGCGGCGTGGTCGCACATGCGCTGTACGGCAGTACGGTCACAAATTGTGTGGGGCGAGGCAACGTCTCCGCTGTTTCGACCTCCACGGAGGAGCAGAAAAACGCGAATGCCGGCGGCGTCTTTGGAGAGTTGGCCGGCAGTACGGCAAAAGATTGCTGGGCCAGCGGTCATGTAACGGCGAAGGGCGGGGATTACTCCGGGGCCGGAGGAATTGCGGGAGGCGTGTTCGACGGAGGGACGGCCGAGGGTCAAGCCCGCAGCACCCTCACGCGTTGTTACGCCACCGGGAACGCTTCGGCCTCCGGCGCGAACTCCCAAAACAACGCCGGCGGCGCGACCGGACAAATCCACGCCAGCGACGTGTCCGCCTGCTGGGCCAGCGGCCATGTGTCCGCCAGCGGAAGCCCGTTTTTGTACAATGTGGCGGGCAGCTTTGCCAGCGGTGTCTACGACACCGGCACCATCAAGGACTGCTATGCCGTGGGCTCCGTGACCACAGCGGAGGGCGCGTCTATTCTCGGCGGCTTCGTGGGCAGTATGCGCGGCAATATTACCAATTGCTACGCCACGGGGAAATTCAGCGCCGCCGGAGTTGGCGGGTATGTGGGACAGGGGCTTGCGGGCGGGATTTTGGAATCCAATGTGTCCATGCGCCAGTGCGCCGACCTGCTGAACACCGGCCGCGCGCCCATGTTTGTCGACGCGCCGGACACGAACAACCCCCAAATGACCACGCTGACGCCGGCGCAGCTCACGCAGCAGAAGACTTATACCGACCGGGGCTGGGAGTTCCAAAGTGTCTGGGCCCTGCCGTCGGACGGGATATACAGACTGCCCATCCTGCGCGGCGTGGGTGAGGAGCTGCAGAAGAAGCTGACAATGCCCGCGCACCTGGTGGGTTAGCCGCGCGAAGGCTTTGGGCGCATAGAAACCGCCGCCGCTGTCATGGAGACACCGGCGGCGGTTTCTGTTGAAATCATTTCGATGAGACTTGTAACCATTTTCCAACGGGCCTATAATATACATGAGGTAAATAATCAGGGGGGGGGTCGCCTGTATGGAAGAATCGCCGAGCCGCCGCAGGTAGGTATGCCGCGTGTTTTCAGCGAGGGGGGGGGTGTGGAGCGCGCCGGGGACGCTGCG
>JAVBOJ010000150.1:0-5085 GCA_031550755.1 Oscillospiraceae bacterium | reverse complement strand
GCCACCTTTGACGGCGTGCCGTATGACGGCAGTCTGGTGCGCATGGGGACTCCCTGTCACATTCTCGGGGTGCGCAAGGATATCCGCGCCCAAATCGGCAAGCAGCCGGGCGACACGGTGCGGGTGACCCTCATCGAGCGCGCGCGTGGATGAGCCGGGTGGCATTGAGCACCGCCAGCAGCGCCACGCCGACGTCGGCGAACACCGCCTCCCATAGGGTGGCGACACCGAACGCGCCCAGCAGCAGGAAAATGCCCTTGACGCCCAGCGCAAAGACGATGTTCTGCCAGACGACCCGCTTGGTCTGCGCGGCGATCTCGACCGCCTCGGCCAGCTTGGACGGCTCGTCGGTCATCAGCACGATGTCGGCGGCCTCAATGGCCGCGTCCGAGCCGACGCCGCCCATCGCCACGCCGATGTCCGCCCGCGCCAGCACCGGCGCGTCGTTGATGCCGTCGCCGACGAACAGGAGCTTGCCGCCGGGGCGTTTTTTCGCGTCCAGCCGCTCCACCAGGTCGACCTTTTGCGCCGGCAGCAGCCCGCCATATACCTCGTCCAGACCGAGTTCTCCGGCGACGGCTTCGGCGATGTCGGGGCTGTCGCCGGTCAGCATGACCGTTTTGCGTACGCCGCGCACCTTGAGAGAGGCGACGGCGCTTTGGCTATCCGGTTTTATCTGATCCGAAATCACCAGACAGCCGGCAAAGACCCCGTCCAGCGCTATATAGACCTTGGTGCCGGGCGCGGCGGACAGGGTGTAGGAGATCCCCGCGCGCGCCATCAGCTTTTCGTTGCCCGCCCACACGGTACGGTTGTCGACCATGACCCGGACGCCCAGCCCGGCCAGCTCCTCATAGCCGGTCAGCCCGTCGGTCGCGGGCTTTTTTCCGTACGCCGCCACGACCGACTGCGCGATGGGATGGGTGGAAAAAGCCTCGGCCCGCGCCGCCAGCGCCAGCAGTTCGTCGGCTGTAAACCCTTGCGCCGGAACGATTTTGGACACGGAGAACACGCCCTTTGTCAGGGTTCCGGTTTTGTCAAACACAACGGTGTCCAGCTTGTTCAGCGCGTCGAGATAATTGCCGCCCTTGACCAAAATGCCGGCGCGCGAGGCGCGGCCGATGCCGCCGAAAAAGCCCAGTGGGATCGAGATGACCAACGCGCACGGGCAGGAAATCACCAGAAAAATCAGCCCCCGGCTGAGCCATTCGGCCCACTCCCCTCCCAGAAACAGCGGCGGGACAACCGCCAGAAGCGCCGCCAGAGCAACCACCGCCGGTGTATAGTACCGCGAAAAGGTGGTGATGAAATGCTCGACGGGTGCTTTTTTTGCGCTCGCGTTTTCCACCAGATCGAGAATTTTGGACGCCGTGGAATCGCCGAACAGCTTTGTCACCCGCACGGCCAGCAGGCCGTTTTTGTTGACGCAGCCCGACAGCACCGCGTCGCCCGCCGAGACATCGCGCGGAAGGGATTCCCCCGTCAGCGCCGAGGTGTCCAGAGCCGACGCGCCCTCGATCACCACGCCGTCGAGCGGGATTTTTTCGCCGGGACGCACCACGATGACCTCGCCGATGTCCACCGTGTCGGGCGCGACCTTGAGAAGCGCACCGCCGCGCCGGACGGTGGCCGAATCGGGGCGGATGTCCATCAGCGCGGCAATCGAGCGGCGGGAGCGGCGCACCGCCATGTCCTGGAACGACTCGCCGACTTGGTAGAACAGCATGACGGCCACGGCCTCGGTCACCTGCCCGATGGCCAGTGCGCCGACGGTGGCCAGCCCCATCAGGAAATTTTCGTCAAACACACGGCCGCGCGTGATGTTTTTCAGCGCACCCCAGAGCACATCGCCACCCAGCGTCAGATAGGCCGCGGCGAAAACGAGCAGGGACAGAGCCGGCGTCCCGGCCGCAAAGCGCTCCAGCAGAAGCGCCGCGCCGAACAAAACCGCGCCGCAAAGCAACCGGTACAGCCGGGTGTGCGAGGTCTCCTGATGGGCGTGCGCGTGGACGTGACCGTGGTCGTGGGAGCAGCCGCAGCCGGAAGCCTCGGCGGCGGGGACGGTGGATTCCCGCATAAAAACCCCTCCTGAATGTTACGTTTGAACAATTATTCAACCGTTTCCGTCAATTTATGCCCCGAAAAACCATTTTTCGGGGCTTTACTCGCGGATATGCTCGAAGCCTTTTTCAAAAATATCGCGCACATGGTCGTCCGACAGAGAATAATAGACCACCTTGCCGCGCTTGTCGTACTTGACCAGATTGGAAAGTCGCAGCGATTTGAGCTGGTGGGAGATGGCCGAGCGGCTCATGTCGAGCAGCACGGCGAGGTCACAAACGCACATTTCTTCCCGCGAAAGCGCCCATAAAATCTGTACCCGGGTGTAATCAGAGAACATTTTGTAGAGATTGGACAGATCGTGAAAATCCGCGCCCTGCGGCATGTCCGCGCGCACCCGCGCCACCGCGTCCTCATGAATGGCCTCGCAGTCACAACCAAATTTTTCTTCCGACGGCATATGTACACCTCCAACGCGTGAGCAATTGTTCAACCGTTATCAGTATAGTACCCGCCGGCTTGTTTGTCAACCGTTTTTATAAAAAAAAGAGGACACGGTCCCAAAACCATGTCCAAGAGGAAACCCGAAAACCACCAAGTGTGGTCAGCTGAAAGGTATCAAAACCATTGGGGCATATCCAAAAGGGAAAGCGCATACGGCGCTTTCTCCATCGAAAAAGCAATT
The DNA here is from genome assembly GCA_031550755.1 of Oscillospiraceae bacterium. GTDB lineage: Bacteria > Bacillota > Clostridia > Oscillospirales > UBA929 > JAVBOJ01. The sequence goes on along the minus strand of JAVBOJ010000150.1, from coordinate 2,339 downwards.
TTCCAGCTTCCGTCGTCGCCGGAGCGCTCCACCACGATCAGTACAAAGCCTTGGGACTCCAAGGTGTACGAGGTGAAGGACGCCGCCTGCGGCGTGGAATACAGCGTCTGCCCGCCCGAGAACCCTTTCTGCGCCAGCATTTGATACAGCGCCTGTCGATTTTCCGCCGAAGGCGTTTGCTTGCACGCCCACAGCAGGTCGCACGCCTCCTGACCGATCAGATCGGCCGGAGAGGTGATCTCCTTGGGTGTGGGGGGCGGCGTCTCGGTCGGGGTGGGCGCGGGGGTCTCGGTTGGCGTGGGTGTGGGCGTGTCGGTCGGAGAGGGAGAGGGCGCGGGGGTGGGCGTGGGCGTCGCGGTGGGCGTCTCCAGCGGCACGGGGGACGGTTCCAACGTGACCGGCGGCTCCGTCAGCATCGACGGCGGCGGAGATATCACAAACGTCGGGGAAGGCGACGGAGGATATTCCACCGCAATGGCCGGCAGATCGCTCGGGGTGGGTGAGGGCGCCGGCTGGGAGATCATCTGGTACGCGCCGCCGGCCAGAATACCGGCCGACAGGACGCCCAACGCGATTTTTCCGCCCAGTGCCAGCGCACCGCCGCCGACGGCGGCCGTGCCGGCAGCCGAGCTCGCTGCCGCGGTGCTTGTTGCGGTGGCGGCCCCGACGGCCGCGCCAACCGCAACGGCTCCGCCGCCAAAGCCCGCCGAAGCGGCCGAGGACGGCAGATGCGGCGCGACATGGCTCCAAATGCGCAGGCCACGATCAATGGTCGTGAGGGTGGCTGCCTGCGCGTCAAGCTGGTGTCCGAGCTGCAACAGGAAAAATCCGGAGAGCACGCCGAAGTACCCTTTTTTTTGCAGCGCCTGCCGGATGGTGTGCCGGGCGCGGTGCAAATGGGATTTGACGGTGCCCTCGGCGCAGTCCATCGCCTGGGCGATTTCCTGCAGGTTGTTGCGATAGTAGTAATAGAGAAAAATCGCCATTTTTTGGGTATTTGGCAGGGCGTCAATGGCGTCGAGGATGTCGGTGCGCTGCTCCATGCGCTCGAGCGCTTCGGGCGGCAGGAATACCGCGTCGCCCGACGGCAGGTCGCGCAGGAGCTCCTCGGCATTGTCCACCCGGGTTTGCCGGGCGTTTTTGGACAGCGCCCGGTTGCATTCATTGACCGCAATGCGTTGCAGCCAAGTGACAAACGCGCGGTCGTCCAAAAGCTGGCTGCGGCGACTGTACGCCGAGACAAAGGTGTTTTGGACAATATCCTCGGCGTCCTGCTCGGAGCCCACCATTTTCAGCGCCAGATAATAGATGGGATTGTGCAGCGCGTTAAACAGCGCTTCAAAAGCGGCCTCGTCGCCTTCGCGCATCCGCTTTACCAGAGCATTCAATTCGCTGTTTAACACGGTTACACCCCCGTTTGTGGGATAGTCCCTGTGTCGCTCTCCCTCCCTCTTTGAGGTGGGGGAAGGGAGGGAGAGTGTTTGACACAGGAAACCAGAGTTTATCGCGCGGAGTTATATCGTTTCGGCTTGACAATCAAGCCGATCGACACCAGAAGCCCGCCGGCGCCGAACAAAAACAGCGCCAGGGGGAAGCCGCCGGTGGTAGGAAGATCCGTGGGCGGCGTGGAGGGTCCGACGTCCTCCGTCGGGAAGGGCGGTACCGTGCCGGTTTCGGGAATCTCATCGGGAATCAGGTCGACCAGCTCGGGCGTGGTGACGTTGTTGAAGGTAATGGTGATGGAGCTGGCCGTTTGGCTGGTGGAAACCGCCGTATAGAAGAAGTAGTTTCCGACCACCGATCCCAAGGTGGCGGGATCGAATCCGCCAAAGGTAAATCCGGCGAAATTGAAGTTTGCGCCGACCTCCTCCACCAGGGCGTATACTTGCTTGGAGCTGAGGTTGCTAAGTACGACATCGCCTTGATTGGCCCGCAGAATGACCCGCGCAATCTCTTTTTTGGAGCTGTCATACACCCGCACGGCAAAGGGCTTGCCGGTGCCGATGAGATTGCCTTCGGGATCCTTGAGCACCTTGTTGAGCCGCAAAGAGTAGCTGTTGGGGTCGTCGGTCGGCGTGTTTGACGGGGAGACGCTCGGGGAAACGCTGGGAGACGGAGAAGGAGACGGAGACGGGGAAGGCGGAGGCGGCGGCGGCGGGGTATACGGCTCCTCATACGGCGGGATGATCACGCGCGCCTCCCCCGGTGTTCCGGGCGAGAGATCCTCGCCGGCGGCGGGCGGGTTGCCCGAGACGGTCACGGTGTTCGTGTACGTCTGATTGGACGTTTCGCTGTGCGTCAGCGCGGTCGTGAGGTAGTAAAGATGCACCGTTTCGCCC
>JAVBOJ010000056.1:0-4329 GCA_031550755.1 Oscillospiraceae bacterium | reverse complement strand
GGGGCGTAATTCGGCGGGAAGGCGAACCCCACCGCCGACCGGCGCGGGTCGCGCAACAGCGGCGCATCCAGCCGGTGGATATAGGTAGGCGCACCGGTGACCCGTTGCAGCGCAGGGATGGCGAGGAAATGGTCAAAATGCCCGTGGGTCACGAGAATCGCTGACAAGGAAAGCCCCTTGTCAGCCAGCGCCTGTAAAATCCGATCCGCCCCGCCGCCCGGATCAATGACCGCCGCGGCGGTGTCTCCGTCCGCCCAAATGAGGTATACATTTTCGGCGTACGGCCCCAGCGGGAGCGTCAACATGTTCATACGCAGTCCTCTCCGGATTTCTCATTTTTGAGAAAGTGTGATTTGTCCACCCGCCCGTCGGGCAAAAACGCCACGCCGTCAGCCGCCAGCAACGCCCGGCGCAGCTCGGCCCATTCGCCCCCGGCGATCTGCCCGTCGGCCATCACCACCCGGTGCCACGGCAGCCCCTCCGGGCAGACCCGCATCGCCCAGCCGACCTCCCGCGCCGCGCGCGGCCGCCCCAGCGCCCGGGCGATCTGCCCGTACGAGACGACCCGGCCGGCCGGGATGCCGGCGACAAAGGCGTAAACCTCCTGAAAAAACGGGTTCATTTGTCCACCTCCGTTGCGATGACTAGGGTTACGGGGCCGTCGGCCACCGAGGAAATCTGCATGTCCGCGCCGAAAACGCCGGTTTGCACCGGCAGGCCGAAATCCCGGCAGGCCGCGACAAAGCGCTCATAGAGCGGCGCGGCGGCCTCGGGTCGGGCGGCCTCTAAAAACGCCGGGCGGCGGGAGGAGACGTCGGCGCACAGGGTGAAGTTGGACACGACCAGCAGCGCCGCCCCGACCTCACGCGCGGCGAGGTTCATTTTGCCGTTTGCGTCGGCAAATACCCGCAGACGGCAGACCCGGTCGGCCAGCCAAACGGCGTCCTCCGGCGTGTCATTTTTCGTGACACCCAGCAGGACAAAGAAGCCTTTTTCTATTGCCCCGCAAGGGGCTCCGTCGGCGACGACGCTGGCGGACGACACCCGCGACACCACGGCGATCATGGGCGCTTTCTCCCTTTGGGTTTGCCCGCCGGGCGGGACGGTTTCTCATTTTTGGGAATAATTTTCACCCCCGGCGAGCCGCCCTCCGGCCGCACGAGGCAGTGCTTGGAAAACCCGATCAAATCCTCCCGCCCCGCCTGCCGCAAGGCATCCAGCACGATGCGGCGTTTTTCCGGCCGCCACCACTGGAGCAGCGCGCGCTGATGCGCCTTGTCGCGCGGCGTTTTGGGCACAAACACCGGCCGCATGGTCTGGGGGTCCAGCCCGGTGTAGTACATGCAGGTGGACAGCGTCCCCGGGGTGGGGTAAAAGTCCTGTACCTGCTCGGGGCGGCAGCCCATGCCCTTGAGGGTTTCGGCCAGCCGGACGGCGTCGCCCAGCGTACAGCCCGGATGCGACGAGATGAGATACGGTACGAGAAACTGCTGTTTTTCATAGCGCCCGTTGAGCTTGCGGTACCGCTCGGCAAAGCGGCGGTAGACCTCAAACGGCGGCTTGCCCATGTGATACAGCACGCCGTCCACGCAATGCTCGGGCGCGACCTTGAGCTGGCCGCTGATGTGGTGCTTGACAAGCTCGGGCAGGCACTCGCCCGACGGGTCGAGCATCAAATAATCGTACCGCAGCCCCGACCGCACAAAGACCTTTTTGACCCCCGGCACCTCGCGCAATTTCCGCAGCAGGGCGATGAAATCGGTGTGGTCGGCGTCGAGCTTGGGGCAGGGCTTGGGGGCGAGGCAGGCGCGGTCGCGGCAGAGGCCGTCCTTCAGCTGGCGCTGACAAGACGGGTGGCGGAAGTTGGCGGTCGGCCCGCCGACATCGTGAATATAGCCCTTAAAACCCGGCATTTTTGTAATCAATCCGGCCTCTTTCAACAGAGAGTTGTGGCTTCTGACCGAGATCATCCGCCCCTGATGGAAGTGCAGCGAGCAAAAATGGCAGGAGCCGAAGCAGCCCCGGTTGTGAATCAGCGAGAATTGCACCTCCTCGATGGCGGGCACGCCGTCGGGGTACATCGGATGAGGCGTGCGGGCGTACGGCAGGGCGGCGACGGCGTCCAGCTCCGCCGTGGTCAGGGGGCGGGCGGGCTTGTTTTGCTTGACAAAGCGGTTGCCATGCGCCTGAAAGACCGTCTTGCCCCGGACGGCGTCCTGTTCGCCGTACTGGAGCATGGTGGCCTCGGCGTAGGCGGCTTTGTCGGCCAGCACGGCCTCAAACGAGGGGCTGACCACCCCGGTCGGATCGTCCACCGCCGCTGTGGCGCAGCAGGTGCCGGGGATATCGGTCAGGGCGGACACCGGCTCGCCGGAGGACAGCCGCAAGCAAATCTCCTTTACAGCCAGCTCGCCCATGCCGTAGACCAGCAAATCGGCCTTCGCGTCGGTCAGCAGCGACCGGCGCACCTTGTCGTCCCAATAATCGTAGTGCGCGAAGCGGCGCAGGGACGCCTCCAGCCCGCCCAAAATCAGCGGCAGACCGGGGAAGGCCTCCCGCGCACGCTGGGCGTAAACGAGGCACGCCCGGTCGGGGCGGTGCCCGGCCTTGCCGCCGGGGCTGTAGCTGTCCTCCGAGCGCGGCTTTTTGGCCGCCGTGTAATGGGCGACCATGGAGTCGATATTCCCGCCGGTCACCATAACGGCCAGCTTGGGCCGCCCCATGGCGGCAAAATCGGCGGGGCTTTTCCAGTCCGGCTGGGCCAACACCGCCACCTTGAGCCCCTCGGCCTCGATCACCCGTCCGATGACCGCCGCGCCGAAGCTGGGGTGATCGACGTAGGCGTCGCCGGTGACCAGCAGGACGTCATAGTCCTCCCAGCCGCGGGCGCGCAGCTCCTCCGCCGACACCGGCAAAAACAATTCGTTCATAGGCGTTCTCGTTCCAAATCTAATATTCAATGATTCTGTACCCGCAGGCGTTCATCAGCGTCGCCCCGGCGTAGCGCAGCTCGCCGGTGAAGCGCCCGTACCCCTTGTGCTGATGCCCGAAAAAATAATACCGGGGATGGTACTCCTCGAGCAGCGTGCGGTAACAGGCGAAGCCCTGATGGAAGGCGTCCTGCCCGTCGCCCAGCCCCCAGGCCGGGGCGTGTGTCAGCAAAATATCAAACCCGCCCGACTGCCGAATCGGCTTTGCCAGCCGGCGGAGCCGCCGCGCCATCTCCTGCTCGGTGTATTCATACGGCCTTGCGGCGGCGCTTTTGCAGCCGCCCAGCCCCAAAAAGCGGATGCCGCGCCAGGACAGCAGACGACCGTCCAGATTGGTGCAGCCCTCGGGCGGGCGATTGAGAAAGTCCTTGTCATGATTGCCCGGGACATAAAACAGCGGCGCGGGAATCATGGTGACGAGAAATTCCAAATAATCGCGTTTCAGATCACCGCAAGACAAAATAAGCTCCACCCCGCGAAAGACCTCGGGGTCAAAACAATCCCAGATATAGCGGCTTTCTTCATCCGAAACGAGCAAAATTTTCATGGAACCCTCTCCATTTCCCCGGCATAAGATGCTGATGAAACGACTATATTTTCAAAAAAGGGGCGCTTTTTGTGGCCTGTTCGAGAGACTTTGACGAGGGATTGTCCCCGTTTGCGCGCGACCGCCGGGAACTCCCCATGCGTATCCACAGAAACCCCATCCTGACCCGCTGCGGCACCTGTATCAACTGCCGCGACGGCGTTGTGGGGCCGTACGAGGCCTGTCTTTTGGAGCGGTATGACCGCGACGACTGCCTCCGGCGCGGCCGGCTGGACGGTCTGCGCGAAGAGCTGCGCGAGGAGCTGCTGGAGGAGCTGCGCCGCGAGCTGCGCGCGGGCGGCCGCCGCGACCGTGACCGTGACCGGGATCGCGATCTCGGCAACGAGGCGCTGCTGCGCGATGAGCTCCGGGCGCTCCGCCGCGACGACAGCCCGTTTTTTGACACCTCGCGCCTGTTCCGCTTCGGCAACGAGCGATAAAGGGGAATTTTGTCCCCTCCTATGCTACCGCCTATACCCGCTTTTGTCAACAGTGGCTGTGTTCTTCGTTTATGGGACGGGGGCGTCCCGATGTCCCTCCACGGTTCCAACGATTGCGGGCGAACACAGGTTTGCCCCTGCACAAAAACAACCGCCCTTTCAGGCGGTTGTTTCAGGCTGTCAAAGAAGTGGCCATACGGCGACTTTTTTGGTATAATGGTTGCGGGTGATTGAAGATGCTTGAAAAAGGGAAAGACTTGCGCGGCGTTGTAGAAATATTGGATATAGAAGGACGAATTCCTGCCGGGCATCT
>JAVBOJ010000142.1:0-14799 GCA_031550755.1 Oscillospiraceae bacterium | reverse complement strand
AAAATAATGGATTTTATAGGCCGCGACGCCGCCGACATAGTACATCCCGTCGGGCGAGACGCGGAGCTGGCGCAACGCGCCGGGCGAAATCGCGCAGGACGCCCACTGCCAAATGTCGGTTTTGAGCGCGGGATGCCCGCCCAACAGCGGCAGCACGCCGGCCGAATTATCCACCTTGATGTTTTCCATCCCAAATTCAACCGCCGTGAAAATCCCCAACGCCGACAGGGTGAACACGGGCAGCCGCAGGCGCTCTTTCAGTTTCCAGAGAAGGGGCTGGAGCGCCATGACGACGATGACGGCAAAGCTTAGCGCCGCATAGGGTACGACATACCGCGCGTAGTCCTCCGGTTGAATCATGCCGTGTTGCAGGGCGGCAATGAGAATCCGCACGCCGTGGATGAGCGGATAGGCCGACAGCGCCAGCAAAATCGCCAGCGCGGCGACATAAAAACGTTTGTAAGCGGTGTTCATACAGCATCCTCCTTTATGCGGGCGGGTTGGTCAGACAAAAAACGGCCAGCCCCAGCAAAAATACAATCGAAATGATGGCACCACAAAGGCTGACCCGTTTGTACGAAAGCGCCTGTTTGACGCGCAGGGCAGTCTCCCCTCCGCCGAAGGCCGACGCCGGAAACACCTCCGGCCCGGCGGAAAACTGCAACAGGGTTTCGGCGTACCGAACACGCGCCGCCGGATCCTGACCGCGCAGCGCCCGTTCGTCGCAGCTGAGCTCCATGTCGCGGAAAAACAGGCGCAGCATCAGCCATGCCAAGGGGTTGAACCAGTGGACACAGCACAGCAGAATGGCGACAAGCCGCCAGAGATTGTCCCGCCGGCGCTTGTGCGCCCGTTCATGCGAAAGTACCGGTGCGCCCTCAGGCCCGTCCGGGTCAAAGCCTTGCGGCAGAATGATCTTTGGGCGAAACACACCAACGAGCACCGGCGAGCTGACCAGCGGCGAAACATAGAGCTCCTCCCGCAGAGGCACGGCGCTCCGCAGCCGCCGCAGGGACAGGATATAGGCAATCCCCACGCACAAAACGGCCAATCCGGCGACGATCAGCCACACCGCCGATCCGACGGCAAACGCGGCGCCGACGGCATCGGACGCAAAGGTCAGGGGGAACACCTCCTGCGCCAGCCCCACGCTGTTGGTGACCGAAAACCAGCCGAGCGGCACCGCACGGCGCACCAGCCCGCCCGACAGCCCCAACAGGCTCAGGGAGCCGGCCGGCGCGAAGGGCAACATCAGCCGCAGCGCGACGACCGCCCAAAAGACGAAAACATACCGCCGCGGGATGGGTCGGATCAGCCGCACGAGAAAAAGCACCGCAAACATGACGCAGGCGGCGATGTTCATGCTGAGCGCCACATAAAAGGCCAGCGAGCGCATGATCACTCCTCCTTTTTTTGGCGGATCAGGTCGGACAGCTCCTCCAGTTCCTTGGGAGACAGCGCGGCGCTGCCGAGAAACGAGGCGAAAAACCGCTTGGCCGAGCCCTGATAAAACCGGTCTATGAGCCCGGCCGTCTCGGCACCCACGACCTGTTCGCGCGACACCAGCGGCGTACAGACAAAGCCGGGCTCCTCCCGGGCGACGGCGCGCTTGGCCACCAGCTTTTTCAGCACGGTGTAGGTGGTGTTTTTGTTCCAGCCGATGCGCTGCGCGGCCAGCAGGGACAGATCCTTTGCGTGCGCTCCTCCGCTCTCCCAGAGCAGCTCCATCAGCTTGAGCTCTCCGTCGAACAGCTTGATTTCCTCCATGGGGCATCCCCTCCAGACTATCGCGATAGTACAACTATAGACTATCACAGTCGTCCGGCGATGTCAAATGAATTTTTTGAGGGGGAAAATTTGGTTTTTTGTGTCGTTTGTGGTACAATGATGAAAACATAAACTTGGGAGATGACAGATTATGTTTATCAATCCGAACTTGTACATTGCCCTGCCGATGGCCCTACTGCTGTTTTGGATCGGGTTCCGTGCCGCCCGTCTACGCGGCGGACACCACTTTTTATGGATCATTTCTCTGCTTTTGGCGGGCGTCACCCTGCTGTTTCCGCTGGCCTATGTCTGGGACGGGCTGGCTGAGCAACCGCTGTATTGTGCGCTGCGCACCCTGCCCGGCGCGGAGCTCTCGGTGGCGCTCATCGGTCTGCCGGCGGGTCTTTTGGCTCGACGCCGCCCGCGCCGGCTGCTGCTCATAATGCTTCTGGCCGTAAGCCTTGGCTATACCATGATTCCGTTTGTAAAGCCCATCCTGCGCCCTTTTCCCGACGGGGCACTGCGCTCCGAGACCCGCTGGGCGGACGATGTCTGCCTGCAAAGCACCGCCTCCACCTGTGGCCCGGCCTCGCTGTGTACAATCCTGCGCGCACTGGGAGTGGACGCGGAGGAAGCCGAGCTCGCCCGCGCGGCCTTTTCCTGTTCCTCGGGCACGGAAAACTGGTATCTGGCGCGCACGGCGCGGGCGCGCGGCCTATCCGCCGCGTTTTTGCGCTGTGAGGAGATCGGAGACGTGCCCACGCCGGCCATCGTCGGCGTGGGTGTCGGCGGCGCGGGGCATTTTGTGGTGCTTTTGGAAAACAACGGCGGACTGTTGACGGTGGGCGACCCGCTCATCGGGCGGCTGGTTTTGACCGCAGAGGAGTTTCGCGCGCGGTATCCGTTTGACGGGTTTGTGCTGCGGGTGGCGTCGTAGGGCGCGACAACCCCGGCGCGTCTCCCTGTCACGCTCGCTGCGGGCGCGCGGGCGGTCGTCCAAGCCTGCTCCAAATCTTTACGGACAGAACGCTGCGCGTTCTTGGTTCCGCAGATTCTGCGCCGCTTGGCCTCCCTGCGCGCTCGGCGAGGCGCTTCCCAAAAAAACGGCGGTGACAACAGTCACCGCCGCAAAAGAAGGGAGTATTGATGAGTCGGACTGGGAGTAGTATGCGTTTTTGGCGGGGTTTTATGCAAAATTGCCTTGGATGCAGGACTTACCCGCAAAACTTGGTTTAAAAATTAACAAATAAGTCCTTGCAAATGAGTCGAAATTTGCATACACTATGGGAGTATACTCTTTTTAGTCACGGAAAGGAGCGATTGTATGTCCCTGACCAATAATAAGGCGGTACTCGATTGGGTGGCGCAAATGGCTGCCATGACCGCGCCCGACAGCATTGTCTGGATCGACGGCTCGGAGGAGCAGCTGGCCGATCTGCGCCGTCAGTCGCTGGCAAACGGCGAGATTCTGGCGCTGAATCCCGAAAAACTGCCCGGGTGTTATCTCCACCGCACCGCGATTAACGACGTGGCCCGTGTGGAGCACCGTACGTTTATCTGCTCGAAAAAGGAATCAGACGCCGGCCCCACCAACAACTGGATGGACCCTGCCGAAATGTATGAAAAGCTGACAAAGCTCTACACCGGCGCGATGAAGGGCCGCACCATGTATGTCATCCCGTTTTCCATGACGGTGCCCGAGTCGCCGTTTGCCAAGTTCGGCGTGGAGCTGACCGACTCGATTTACGTCGTGCTCAACATGGCCATTATGACCCGCATCGGCGCCCGTGTCCTCAAATGTCTGGACGCCTCCAAAAACCCCGCCGATTTCACCAAGGGACTGCACGCCAAGGCGGACATCGACGAGGAAAAGCGTTATATCGTCCAGTTCCCGGAGGACAACACCATCTGGTCGATCAATTCCGGCTACGGCGGCAACGTCCTGCTGGGCAAAAAATGCTTCGCGCTGCGCATCGCCTCCTACCTCGGCCGCAGTGAGGGCTGGATGGCCGAGCATATGCTCATTCTGGGCATCGAAAGCCCCGACGGCGAGGTGCGTTATCTGGCCGCCGCGTTCCCGTCGGCCTGCGGCAAAACCAACCTCGCCATGCTGATCCCGCCCGATGTTTACAAAAACAAGGGCTACAAGGTCTGGTGCGTCGGTGACGATATCGCCTGGCTGCGCGTCGGCCCCGACGGCCGCCTGTGGGCGGTCAATCCGGAAGCCGGCTTCTTCGGCGTCGCGCCCGGCACCAACATGAAATCCAATCCCAATGCCCTGCTGTCCTGCCAGAAAAATACCATTTTTACCAATGTGGTACACAATCTGGAAGACAACACGGTCTGGTGGGAAGGGCTGGACAAAAATCCGCCCCAAAACGCCCTCAACTGGAAGGGCGAGAAGTGGGACAGCGCCGACGGCTCCAAGGGCGCGCATCCCAACTCGCGCTTTACCGCCCCCGCCGCCCAGTGCCCCTGTATTTCGGATAAATTCGAAGCGCCCGAAGGCGTGCCGATTTCGGCCATTGTGTTCGGCGGTCGCCGCGCCAAAACCGCGCCGCTGGTCTATCAGTCGCGCAATTGGCAGCACGGCGTGTTCGTGGGCTCCATCATGGCCAGCGAGACCACTGCCGCCGCCGCCGGCGCGGTGGGCGTCGTGCGCCGCGACCCGATGGCGATGCTGCCGTTCTGCGGCTATCATATGGGCGATTATTTCCGCCATTGGCTGGATATGGGCCAAAAAATTCCCAATCCGCCCAAGATTTTTAACGTCAACTGGTTCCGCACCGACGAGAGCGGCCAGTTCATCTGGCCGGGCTACGGCGAGAACATGCGGGTGCTGGAGTGGATCATGAAGCGCTGCTTTGACGAGGTCGGCGCGCAGGAGACCGCCATCGGCTATCTGCCCGGTGCGGAGGATATCAACCTCGAGGGACTGTCGGAGATCAGTCTGGACACACTCAAGGGCCTGCTGTCGGTTGACGGCGACCTGTGGCGCGAGGAGGCCCGCGGCATCCATGAGTTCTACGAAAAATTTGGCAACAGGCTGCCCAAGGAGCTGAATGACGAGCTGGCGGCGCTGGAGAAAAAACTCGGATAAATGAATAAAAGGCGGTCGGGAGATGTCCCGGCCGCTTTTTTGTTGGGGGGAAATCGCCGCGGCGGCACCCGGCGAGCGCTTCTCTGTCACGCCCGCTGCGCGCGGGCGGTCGTCCAAGCCGCTCTCAGGCCGTGAAAACAGTCGCGCCGCGGCGTGCCTTGGTTTTCCGGCCTTGCCGCGTCTTAGCCTCCCTGCGCGCCCGGCAAGCACTTCGTCCAAAAGTAACAAAAGAATTACAAAATAAAAACAAAACAGTTGACGGGACAGGTTTGTTTGTGGTAATATGGAAAAAACAAAAGTCGAAAGGAAACCTGTTATGGCGATTTCGAAAATCTTCCGTCGAGGTGCTTGTCTTACCCTGTCGGCCGTTTTGATGGCCTCCGGCACCGCCGCGCTGGCCGATTCCTCTCTGACCACCGCCCGCGTCAACCTGCGTACCGGCGCCACCACCTCCGCCTCGGTGATAAAAACCTTGGACAAGAGCGTTACGGTCAGCGTCCTTGCCTATGACGCCGACGGCTGGTCCAAGATCAACGTGGACGGCAAGGAAGGTTACATAAAATCTGAATTCATGACCGCGCCCACGGCCGATGCGGCGGTGGAAGCTCCGGCCGACACGGCCGAGGCCGATGTTTTCCGCACCTCGGCTCGGGTCAATCTGCGTACCGGCCCGTCCTTGTCGGACAGCGTCATCAAGACACTCAACGCCGGCGTCACGGTGGAGATGCTCGCCTACGACGCGGCGAACTGGTCGCAGGTGAGCGTCAACGGACAAACGGGTTACATAAAATCTGAATACCTCATAAAATCCGCCGGCTATGCCGCCGCCCTCGCCGAAAACGGCGTCGAGCTGACGCCCTGGTCGGAGGCCAAAAAAATCTTTACCACCTATACGCCCGCGCAGGTCTACGACGTGCGCACCGGGGCCGTCTATTTTGTGCAGAGCTTCTCCAACGGCAACCATGCCGACGTGGAGCCGCTGACCAAGGAGGACACGGCCATCCTGCTCCAGACTTACGGCGGCAAGTGGCAATGGGCGCCCCGGCCGGTCTGGGTCACAATCAATGGCCACACCATGGCCGCCTCGATCAACGGGATGCCGCACGGCGGCGGCGTGATCGACGACAACGGGATGGACGGCCAGATTTGCATCCATTTTCTCGGCAGCAAGACCCACAACGGCAACAGCAGCTTTGCCAAACGGCATCAGGACGGCGTAATGGAGGCCTGGGCCGCGCGCAACCAGTAAATAATGGCAGGGGCGTCCGGATGGACGCCCCTGTTTGTTTTCGTTACTCTTCCAGTTTCTCTCGGTTGAGCCGCAGCGCCGCCTCCAACACAAACAGGGGCTCCCGGTAGGTCAGCGTGAGGCTCCCCTGGTTCCGCCGGATGGCCAAGTCAATATTGTGCAGCCCGAAGCCGTGCAGAGAGGGATCCTGCTTTGTGGTGATGACCGTATTGTTTTGAATTTTGACGGCCTGCTTGACGGGATTTTCAATGCTGATAAACCAAAAGCCGTTTTTGATCTCCGAAAAAATCCGGATCTGCTTGTCGCCCTCCATGTCCGAGCAAGCCTCAATGGCGTTGTCCAGCGCGTTGGTCAAAATCGTGCAGAGGTCGAAATTCGAGATGCCGGAGGACGGGATAAATCCGTCAAACAGAATGTCCGTGCCGTACTGGACGGCGCTCTGTTTTTTTACGCTCAACAGCGCGTCGGCAATGTGATTGCCGCTGTCCACGGTGATGGCACCGGCCTGCGGAAAATCATACATGGTTTCGATATGCGCCAGCGCCTGTTCCCTGTCGCCGGCGTCGATCAGCGCCCGCAGACAGAGGATCTGGTTTTTGTAATCGTGCCGGAACTGCCGCAGCTTGTCGTCATATTGTTTGAGCGCCTGATAATGCTCCACCATGATGTCCACCTGCTTGGACAGCGCCCGCACCATATTGTCCGACAGCGTTTTGGAGTTGTTGACCGCCAAAAAGCTCACGATCAGCATGACGTGAAATACCAGCAGGATGATGGAGAGATACTGCGAAAATCCGGTGTAAAACGGCAGATTTTCATTGATGTTGATGATGCTGCCTTCCAGCAGCGTCACGCAAAACAGATTGGCAATGATGAGGATGGCGGTCTTTTTTGGCAGATTGGACAGCACGGTGAGGATGCGCGGATTTTTGGGGGAAGCGCGTCCGTACAATAGGAACGCGAAGAAAACAAGGTTGACGGCGCTGTATATCCAGTTTTGAAGCGCGATGGTCTGGAGATAGTTCGGAACGATTTCCATGAAAAACAGCAGGCTTTGCCCCAGCACCGACTGGATCAGGACAAAAATCGCATAGGTATAAATCATCGTGTGCGCGGCGCCCTTGGCGGTCAACTTCAGGGCGATGGGCAGCGCGATGAAATAGTAGAAGGGCGACAAAAACGAGGCAAACAGTTCGTCGGTTTGAAACAAATAGGCATAGAGCGCGACGACCGCCGTGTACGACAGGATCATGACAAGCCTTGTCCTCCACGACAGCCGCTTGACCGGGAACGACAGCGTCACCAGCAGCACGAGGCAGCCCAGCGTGGTAAACCCGCAGACCAGAAACGATATGTAATGGTTTGCTATCTCCATGTGCATCCCTCCCGTACGGTGACTTGCCGTATTGCTCAGTATCCGTAGCGCTTGGAATACGCAATAAACGCGCTGTTGAACGGCTCGTATTTGTTGCGGGAAATGGGCACCCTTCCCTGATTCCGTAGCACGACATCCTGATGGTCATAGGCGCGGACATATTTGAGGTTCACCACATAGGAGCGGTGACAGCGGAAGAAAAACGCCGGCGGCAGAAGGCTCTCCACCTCGGCCAGCGTCTCACGGCAGGCGAGGGCCGCCCCGTCGGGCAGCAAGCGGAGGGTGCAGTATTTGCCGTCTGCCTCCAAATACAGGATCTGGTTGGTATGGACAATATTTGTTTCGCCGTCCACGCGAACCATCAAAATCTGGTCGGTCATGAGGGTTTTGAGATAGTCATCCAGCGCCGCGTAGAGCTTTTGCGGCTCCAACGGCTTGATCAAGAAACGGAACGCGCCTACCTCAAAGGCGGAAAAAACCGTCTTGGCGTGATTGGTCAGAAAAATAATCGCGGCGTCCTCATGGCGCTGGCGATATTTTTTTGCCACATCCATTCCGTTGAGGCGATTTTGCGCCCCGAGCTCAAAATCCAGCAAAATCACCTGATAGATCTTGGGCGAACGCAGCAGGTCATGCCCGTCGCAAAACTGATCGTATGCCAGCTCCAGGCCGCGCATTCTGGCGTATTCGTTCAGATGTGCGATGGTTTCTCTCCGCATGATCGCCTCGTCATCACAAACCGCGATTTTAATCATCATGATCGTCCATCCCGCCCCCGCGCCTCGGCGCAAAAATTGATAAAATGTCCCGTTGCCGCCCCATTTGCACGAAAAGACAGGATATCCCGTTCATCGCCGCAAATCGACCGTTTACTCCAAAAATATGGCATACTTTTTCGGAATGCTTTATAATATCTTCTCCGCAAATGTTCTCTTTCAAAAAGTAATTAATCGTGTGCCATTCACTCGAATTTTACTACATTTCACTCCAAAATTGTTTGCTTTTTTCACAGATGTGATATACTCAGGCCATAGAGAGACAGAGTGAGAGTGAGAAAGGAGCATACCCATGATTATGAGCATATTGAACCTGTTGGAAAGACTGTTCGGCGGCAAGCCGTAAGCAAACCATAAGACTTGAGGGAGGAACGGAATGCAGTGGGATTTTTAGAATACCAAATCCTAGACCTAAAAAATGTGCTGTGCCGTGAGGTTCCGTTTCAAGAAGGGGCCATTCTTCAAACGCTAAAGAGCATCCGAGACACAGGTCAGACAAACCAAGAGTCGACTTCCACGCGTTTTACACCGGTTTTTCATCTTGTGAGCGGGCAACAGGCCACCCTGTGCTGGCAGTCTGACAATGGCGAGATCTCTGCGTACGAAGGGGTCGAGTGCAAAAGCAGACTCTATATAGAAAACGCCGTCCGTGCCAGGTACGAAGGCGACTTCATGGAGGTCTGGCAAGGCGTCGAGGAACTGGAGCAGTACATTCGCCGGCAAAAATTCTTACAGATCACCGATGCATATTGCATGGTTCTGTACGGACTGGACAATGTGGAGGATCTAAAGAACACCATCGTGAACATCTATTGCGGCGTAAGTAAAAATCAGCTGTAGGCGTGTGTTTTCATCAGCCATGGTGAAAATCCGCGCCTTTGCGCCTGAAACCCTGAGATTTCAGCAATATTATAATATCCAACGCAAATGTTGTCAATGCGGACGGCGGACGCGCCGTCGGCCGGAAGGGCTGTCGCATCCTAACCGGTGTAAGGAGTTTGATAAAATGAATATAGACATGAGCGCCGCATTGCTGACGGGGAAACATATTGCCGGTATGGTCGCTTCTTTCTTCAATCTCGATGAAAGCGGTATCGTCGAGAGCGGATTGCTAGAGGCTCTGCCGGGTGTCTCCTCCGAAGCCATCGAACGATTCCTACACCATTTGGAAACGACCCATTCCGGCCCCTTCCGCTATGAAAACATTTCGCCCGCCCGGTGGTCCCCGTCGCTGGTCGCCCATAAAATCAACATGGCCGCCGGCCTTGACCGCACGACCATCCGCAGCCTCCTGCGCGAGGTTTGCCGGGAGGGTCCCGACAAGGACGCCGTCACCTTCGACGGAAACACCTGGACGTATGAACAGATTTTGGATACCGTGTGCGCCATAGCCGGAGGCATGGCGCACTTTGGCATAGGAAAAGGGACCAAAGTGGTGCTTGTTTTGTCCAACCGGATGGAATATATTTTCGCCTATTTCGCGCTGTTTACGTTGGGCGCGATTCCGATTCCCGTCAGCGTGCGCTGGGAAAAAAGCGAGCTTTTCAACGTTTTGGAGGACTCGGGCGCAACCGTTGTCATCTGTGAGGACAAAATCGGCGGCATCGCCTTCGGCTCATATGTCGCACAATATCTCTCCGACCACGAGCGCATGAGCCGTGTCTTTTTTCTGGGGGAAAACCGGTACGGCCCGCGCGGCGTCCCGTTTCAAACGCTCGGCACATACTGCCCGACCGATATTCCCCGCGAGCATATCGCGCCCGGCGACCCGGCCACCATTTTATATACCTCCGGCACGACCGGTACGCCCAAAGGGGTTATGCTCCGGCAGAACGATCTGGCCGTTCTCTCGCAATATACCGCCGCCATCTGGCAGGGCCGCCCCGAAACCCCCATGCTGATTTCGCCGCTGTATTCCATGCAGGGCTTTCTCAGTCTGCTGACAAGCTTTGTGTCCGGCTGCTGCTGCACCCTGATCTCCTCGGCCAATCCGGACGAGGTGCTGCGCGAAATCGCCAAGGGACAAAATTCGATCGTGCACACCCAGCCCACCATGTGGAATCTGTTGCTCAATTGCCGGGACATCGACTCGGTCGATTTCTCCGGACTGCGGCATTTGGTTGTGTCCGGCGCGCTTTGCTGCCGGGAGCTGGCCGGGCAGATCGAAAAAAAGCTCGGCTGCCGCATCCTGAACGCCTACGGGCTGGCCGAGGCCACCGGCATCGTGACCATGACCCGGCCGGACGACCCGGAGGAGATTCGCCTCGGTACGGTGGGGCGTCCGCTGCCCGGCGTGGAGCTCAAAATTGTGGACGCCGCCCGCCGGCCGGTGGCGCGGGGCGAGGTCGGGGAGCTGGCCGTCAGGGGCTACAACATGATCGGCTATTACAAGAAGCCGGAAAAAACCGCCGCCGTCATCGACGCCGACGGCTGGCTGTACACCGGCGATCTCGCCCGGTACCACGACAGGGAAAATATTTGCATTGTCGGGCGCTGCAAGGATATGATTATCCGCGGCGGCATCAATGTGTATGCCGTGGATATCGAGGACTTTCTGCTGACGCTGCCGCAGGTGCGCGCGGCGGCGATTGTCGGCAGAAAGCACGTCGTTCTCGGCGAGGAGATTGTCGCCTTTATTGTGGTGCATCCCGGAGAAATGCTGACAAAGGAAGAAATCTCCAGCTATTCGTTCCACAAAATTTCCAATTATAAAATCCCGGACAAGATTCATTTTGTTTCGGAGCTGCCGCTTGCCCCGTCGGGCAAGGTGGACAAAAAAGCGCTGGCCGGCTGGGCGGAAAACGGCGTGCCGAGCAGTCATCAGATTGTGTTTTTTTAGGAGAGATGCGTAAAAAACCGGAGCCGGTCAAACGACCGGCTCCGGTGCAGGCTGTCAAAAAGGCTTCCTCCGGCCTCGGCATATGAGCAAAGGGGGGAGGAAACGTGTGAAAAGGAGGGGTTTTCCCCTCCTTTTCGCGTTGAGTGCAGCTTTTCGCTGCACGGAGTCCCGCCGTAACGACGTCAGGCTGTCAAAAAAACTTCGTTTTTGACAGCCTGTGCCTTCCGAAAGGAAGGCTCTCCGTTTCTCTTGTCCTCAGCTGAAGTAATTCAAAATCCCCTGCGCGATGGCGGCGGCCAGTTTGTCCTGCGCGGCGTTGTCCACCATCCAGGCGTAGTCCTCGGGGCTGCACATAAATCCGGTCTCGATGAGCGCCGACGGCGCCCAGGTCGGGCGGCAGACATACAGATTGGTCTGGTTGGCGTTGCGCTTGCCGCGGGACAGCTCGCTCCACACCGTGTTGTATAGCGTTTCGGCGAAATCCTTGGCCACCCGCTCCTTGTACCATGTGGACACACCCTGCACGCTGGCGGCGTCCACCGTTTCGTCCAGACTGTTGCCGTGGATGGAAAGGAACAGATCCGGCCGCAGCTTGCGGTTTTGGATGACCCGCT
Source organism: Oscillospiraceae bacterium (assembly GCA_031550755.1). Classification (GTDB taxonomy): domain Bacteria; phylum Bacillota; class Clostridia; order Oscillospirales; family UBA929; genus JAVBOJ01. Next base: position 3,079 of record JAVBOJ010000142.1, on the reverse strand, counting down.
CGTTCAGCGAGACGGTCACGTCGTCGGTACGGGTCATGAGAACCGTCGCGCCCAGCAGCTCCAGCTCATAGCGCACCTTCGAGGCGGTGTAGAAATTGATGAGCTTTTCGGGCACCTGCGAACCCAGCGGCCCGAACGCGCCCGGCTCGGAGCCGCCGTGACCCGGATCGACCAAAATTACGATGCCGAGAAGCGGACGCTCGCCCGCGGCGGCCTTGAGGGTGTTTTTGATGTTGAGCACCAGATTGCCGCCGTCGAGGGAGACAAAATAGCCCTCCACACGCCGTCCCGGGGCCAGCGTGAGGGTGTACACCGCGCGGTCGCCGGACAGCTTGGCCTCCGCGGCGGAGAAGGCCGTGCCGGCCGGCAGGGTGAGCTGCGGCGCGGCGGTGACGTTGTACACGGTGAAAACCAGCTTGCCGCCGTCATATTCCACCCGGGCGGAGGTCGGCGCGGCGCCGGTCAGCGTCAGGGTATCCCATTTGGCGGTCTGGGCATAGGCGGCCTTGGCCGGCTTGGCGGCCAGTCCGGTCGATTCCAGCTTGCGGGAGATATCGGCGGCCTGCACCCACAGCTCCTGCCCCAGACGCACCCACGCGCCGTCATCGGTCACGGCGGTGATATAATCCTTTTGTCCCTTGCAAAGCTCGCTCACCGAGCCGCCGGAGGTCGAATTTTTGGCGTAGAGGAAGGCCGCGTCGGAGGTCACCTCGGCCAGATACGGCGCACCGGGCGTCACCGACTGGATTACGCCGCCGGCCTTGCGGGTGCTGGTGACGCCGTCCAGCTTCATGGTGTAGGTCGGCGTGCCCAGCGCGATGATCTGCTTTGTTTTGCCGGACGCCGGCAGGGTGTAGGTGCAGGTATAGGTCGTGGAGAAGTAGCCCGCACCGGACGGCTTGGTTTTGGTGCCCGGCGTCATGGTCAGGGTCTGCGAGCCGACGGTCACGGTCACGGTCGCGCCGATGGGCGCGGTGCATTTGAGGGTGACCTTTTCGCCGGGCTTGCGGTATTCATCGCTCTTGGTCGGATAACAGGAGCCGGCGACGACCTCAGCCTTGGTCATTTTGGGCGGCGCGGACGAGCCCGCCGTCGTGCGGGTGATGACCCGCTTGATCTCCGGTTGACCGTCTTGGGCAAAGGTAAAGGTGTTCGCGCCGGTTTTAAGCTCCAGCAGGACGCCGAAAAAGCCCTCGGGTGTGCGGTTTTCCACCGCCACGCCGTTTAAGTACAGCGGTTTTTTGGGGTCGGACGCGCCGAGCAGGTAATATTTGGCGTTTCCGGTGGACACATTTCCGCCCGGACGCCCCACCGTCAGGGCGCTGAGCCCGGTGACCGGCATGACGAGCGAGGAGCTGCCGCTACCGGCGGGCGGGGTGATGTTATTGTAATAATTTCTCACGGCGGTATACAGCGCCGTGTTTTCGGTGAACGAGCCGAAGCGGAAGTGGATGTCTCCCCTCACCTCCGGCACGGTTTTGTTGAGGTTCAGCTGCCGAATGATCTCCTGCGCGCCGTACCACGCGTCGGTGGCGTTTTTGCCGGTGCCGGCGCGGTAGGAGGCATGGCCCACGTAGAGGTCAACGCCGGTGTCCTTCACCACATTGGCCCACCAGGAAAGCAGTTTCTGATAGTCGGCATTTTTGTTGCCGATCTCCCAATAAATCTGCGGGCAGATATAGTCCAGCCAGCCGGATTTGACCCATTTGCGGGTGTCGGCAAACTGACTGAAATAGGACTCAAACCCGTTGGTATCGCTGCCAAGGCTGTTGTTTTTGCCGTTGGCCCAGATGGCAAACGGCGAGACGCCGAACCGGCAGTCCGGACGGAGGTCGGCGATGGTCTTCTGAGTGTCGCGGATGAGGGTGTTGATGTTCTCCCGCCGCCAGTCGTCCCGGTTTGTAAAGGAGCCGCCGTATGTTTGGAAGGTGGCCTCGTCGGGGAAATCCTTCTCGGGGTAGAAATAATCGTCATAATGGATGCCGTCGATCTCATAATTGCGGACGAGCTCGGCCACGCCCGACACAATCAGGCGGCGCACCTCGGGAAGGCCGGGGTTGTAATACAGATTGCCGTCCTTGTAGGCCACCGTCCAGTCGGGATGCAGCCGGGCGGGATTGGTCGCGGCCAGCGCGTTCAGGTCGTGCTTGGGCTTTGAGGTCGAGCCCTTGGTGACGCGGAAGGGGTTGATCCACGCGTGCAGCTCCAGCCCGCGCTTGTGCGCCTCGGTCACCCAAAACGCCAGCGGATCAAACTTGTCCGCCGGGGCTTTGCCCTGTGTGCCGGTGAGATAGTCCGACCACGGGAAAAGCTCGGAGGTATACAGCGCGTCGCCGGTCGGGCGCACCTGTAGCATGACGGCGGTGAAGCCGATCTCCTTGGCCTTGTCCAAAATGGAGAGGGCCTCGGCCTTCATTTTGTCAACCGAAAGGCCGGCCTTGGAGGGATAATCCAGATTGAGCACGCTGGACACCCAAACGCCGCGAAATTCCGCGTTTTTGGAGCCCGCAGCCGCGGCGGAACCGCCGGCCACGGCGATACTTCTCTGTGGTGTCGGCGTGGTCGCGACGGACGGAGAAACCGACGGGGCCGACGGAGCGGGGGAACCCGCAACCGACGGGGACGGCGCGACGGAGACTCTGGAAAACGGGGTGGGGGCAATGCCCGGGGCGGCCTCGGCCGCCGGCGGGACAGGCGGCGGGGCAAGGGTCAGCGCCAGCACCAGTCCGCAGACCAGCGCGATGCAAACGGTAAACGACAGTTTTTTGGCCATGAGCTCCTCCCATACTATTTCTCTAGAATAATGTTTTTGTTGACATAATCCTTCCCGCCTATTGTGACACAAACCGAGGGAAATTTCCACCCCTGCGCAGTAATTTAAAACTTTTGTAAGAAATTGTGGAATAAATTGGATAATTGTGCCCGAACGCGATACTCTTTAAGTCCGACGAATACGGCGGGCAAAGGTTCCCTCCCGCGGCAAATTTTACCCCACCGCGACCGTCACCGCGCCCGGCGCGATGCCCTCGCCTGAGACGGTGAGTGTCGCCTCGCCGGGTGATGTCCCGGCGCGCAGATA
>JAVBOJ010000119.1:0-16574 GCA_031550755.1 Oscillospiraceae bacterium | reverse complement strand
AAAAGTCATAGTCTATAAAATATGTCGGTCACTGTCTTATCATCTTCCGTAGACCAAATGGCGTTGGCTCCCACGCCATAATAAACCCCACAGTCTTTCTTATCTTACCTGACTTCCGAGGTTTACACAATATTTCGTGCGCTGCCCCATATTTTTTTTGGATGTTCAAGCGCGTCCGAAATTTGTGTCACTGTTCATGCGGATGACATAGTATGAAACGGATTCCTCGCAAAGGAGTAACGATCATGCCTGAAAGAAACCGTTTTGGTTACGGCCCGGCGCCTATGCCTCCCAGACCTCCCCGACCGGATCCGCATCCGGGCTCTCCCAGACCTCCTATGCCCGGCCCGCATCCGGGCCCGGGGCCGCGTCCTCCCAGACCTCCCATGCCGCCGCCGCCAAGACCACCAAGACCTCCCAGACCCTTTCCGATTCCCATCCCTATCCCGATTCCGATCCCCGGTCCCTATCCGCCTCCCTATCCGCCTCCCTATCCGCCCGCGCCGGCGCCCGGCCCTATTGCCCGCGCCGAATTGCGGAGCAGTTCCTTTGCGCCCTATGTGCAGGGGATTGTGGATTTCTACCGCGTGCCGGGAGGCACACGGCTGGAAGTGACCATATCCGGTCTACCGTATTTCTCAGAACTACGGGAGATGGGATTTCATATCCATGAAAACCGAGACTGCGGTTCCGGCAGCGGTTCCGACCCGTTCCGAGCCGCCGGAGGCCATTACAATCCCTCCTACAATCTGCATCCCCATCATGACGGCGATCTGCCCAACCTACAGGTGGACAGAGGACGCGCACATATGAGCTTTACCACCGACCGGTTCCGGCCGGAAGACATCATGGGGTGTACCTTGGTGATCCACCGGGATCCCGACGACTACCATTCCCAGCCGGCCGGTAATTCCGGGCCGCGTATCGCCTGCGGCCAAATCAAACCTATCTGATTCTCGCGGCATTTCTCCTTCTTCTTTTGGAGCCGGCCGAAGCGGTTTTTTTATCCGCTCCGGTCGGCTCTTCCTTTTTGGGCGCGGCGATAAAAATTTTGCTTGCTTTTTTATTTTCGATATGGTATTATCAATAAGCTTTCGCGCGAGTGGTGGAATTGGCAGACTCGCTAGATTCAGGTTCTAGTGTTCGCAAGGACGTGCGGGTTCAAGTCCCGCCTCGCGCACCAACGAAAAGTCCTGTAGTTGTGATAACTACAGGACTTTTCGTTGTGTTTTTCGCTTGTTTCCCCTTGCACTGCCCTTTTTGCAAAATACGCGGGGAATTTTGTCCGGACGCTGCATTACGGCTCCCGGCCGACAACACCCAGCCCCTCTTTTTCCCGCATCATATTGACATACACCATCAGCTCGTCTCTCGACGCGACGTTCAGCTTCATATAAATGCGCTTGTTGTGCGTCTTGATGGTGTTGATGGAAAGACACAGGATCTCCGTAATCGCCTTGGCGCTGTAACCCTCCATATACAGGTTGAACACCGCCCGCTCGGCGGGAGACAGCGTTTTAATGCCCGCGACAAAGGTGGCATACCGCTCCGAGATGGTCTCGCCCGGGATGAGGGCGTCCGCCTTTGCCTCGCGGAGGATGTCCTGCTCGGCCAGATAGGCAAACAGGTCGTCAATTTCCTGTATATTCGTCTTTTTGTATTCTCCGCCGGCTTTTGTTTTTACCTGATTGATCGCGCCGATAACCGGCGTCAAATACCGCCGGCTGATGATAAACGAGGCCGCCGCGCTGAACACGAGCAGCACGAGCAACAGCAGCATGACCGTCCTATTCTGGCTTCGGATCACCGCTTCAAAATCTGCGGAGGGCAGCAGTACGCTCACAGCCCATTCTTCCTCCGCGTGCGCCGAATCCTTGGGATACAAATGGACGGGCGTATACAGCCCCGTAAAGGCTTCCCCGTCGGACGAAGTGAAGCTGTAGAGCTCCCCGTTGCCGGGAGCAATGGCCATGGTGCCGTTGATCGTCCCGGAGGCCTGCGAAAAGCTCCCGGCAAACAGCGCGCGGGACGCGTCCAGCTTGTCGTCGCGAACAGGCGCGAACATGGCAAACACACGGGTATGCCCCGTATTGTCCGGCAGATTCTGCAATTTAAACAGCATGGCGCTGATTTCAAAGCCGCACACGCCATAGATACTGCCGTCGGACGCAACGAGCGGCACGGTCAGCAAAATCGCCTCCTGATAGTCCCCGGCCAGCACCTCGCTGCCGTTCCAATGGTAAAGGCGGGACAGCGGCAGACTCGCCTGTCTCGCCATCCGGGTCGAAATGCCGAAAAATCCGTCGTCCGAAACCGAAAATTCCATCTGCCATTGGGGCAGGATGGTCATGTTGCGGCTTCGCGCCAAGGCGGCGGGGCCGCGCATAAACCGAATCGCCGGCGTTTCGAGATGCAGGGCGTTGGGCTCCATGTTTTTGAGGAAAACGCCGGCACGGGACCGCGCCGCGCCCGGCAGCGACGGGTTTACCGTCGCGTCGAGCACGATGTACGCGCCGCTGGCCCTGTTTTTTTCCAGCGCGGAGGTCAGCATGTCAAAGCATCCGTCCAACAGCGGTTCAATTTCCTCCGGCGCGGCTTGCAGCTCAGACGGCCGTATCTCTTTGTCGGCAAGGGTTTTGTCCAGATATTCCGACAGCCGCCGAGACAACGCCACCCCCTCAAGCGATACGGAGGCAAAATTTTTGCTCACATCGTCGGAAAGGTGCCCCAGCTCATTGTCCAGAAACAGGGTTTGCTCCCGCAGACCCGCCGAAAAAAAGCCGCAGGCGAACAATATGATAAAAAGCGCCGCCATTACCGCGACAAGGAACAGGAGGAAAAACATCAGCAATCGGCGCTGCAGCGTGATTTCGCCGCGACCATTGGCGCGTGCGTCGCGCAGCAACTTAAACGGGTTCACACGGTTTTCCCCCTTTCCTCGTCCTCGCCGCGCGGTTATTTCATCTGGGACAGCAAGGCCCGGCGCTCCGCCTCGGGGTCCGCGCCGCCGAGCACCGACGCGCGGCCGTCACGCATGAGCTGCTTCAGTTCGGTTTCGTACGCCTTGCTCATGGCGTCAAACTCGTCAAACACGGGCGCAATCAAGAAGGTGTATTCATCGTACATTTTCGCCGCGGCGGTCAGCAGCTTTTTCACATTTTCGGCTTCCACTGTCTCAATTTCCCTGGCCATATCCTCTTCGAACGCCTTTTTGGTCACGGGCAGGTAGCCGGTGGAGGATACAAACCGCATATTTTGCGCGGGCTCGGTGAACCATTTCAGGAACACCGCCGCCGCGTATTCCCTTTGTGTCGTGCTTTTGGACACGGCCATGCCGGCGCCGCGCTGGAGGGCGATTTTGTCCCCGCCGGCAAACACCGGATAGGGCAACACGGTATAGGTCACAGCCTCCACCCGGTTGTCGGGATATGTAATCGTATCGCCGTAAAACAGGATCCCGGCGGTCGAACCGGTGGAGCAGACAATGTCGCCGGTTTTGGACAGATCCGAGCTGTAGCCGTCGGCGACGGCGTACCCGCCGGTCAGCGCGGGCAACACCGAAAAGTCCCAAACGCGCGCAAACTCCGGCGTGTTGGTTTTCAGCCCGTCCGAGGAGATAAACGCAAGCCCCATCTGCTTTGCGCCCACCATCGCGATGTTAAACCAGGAATCGGCGGTAAAAAATGTCTTTCCGTCCTGCGGGACATCGGGCGTTTGCCCGTCTGTCCACTCGTAATATGTTTGCGCCGCTTCGGCGATGCCCTCGAAGGTGGACAGGCGCTCGATCCCCACGCCGGTCGCCGCCGAAAAACGGTCAAAGAGCGTCTGGTTGACAAACAGAACCTCGGTGGACTTGGCCATCGGGAAGACGTAGAGCTTGCTGTCGGACAGTCTTCCCTCCTCGACAAACTGCGGCAGATAGAGATTCAGCTCGTCGTTTGAAAAATACGAGTCCAGCGGGGCAATGAGCTCCTTTGCCTTGAGCAGCACCGCCATTTTGGGGTTCAGCGTCACAATATCCGGCATGGTGGGCGCGCCGGGGTCGCCGTTGGCGATCATGGCCAGCTTTTCCTCCTGCTCCTTCATGCCAGTCACCGAGGTGACGCTGATGACAATCCCCTTCTCCTTGCCGACGGTCGCGTTGAACTCGTCAATCAGCTGATCCATCGTGCTTTGCATTTGGCCTCCGTAATTGTGCCACATGCCCAGCGTCACGGGGCTGTTGGGGTCAAGCCCGCCGTCTTTGGCCGCGCATCCTGTAAAAAACAACACAAGGATAAGCGCCGACAATCCCAATCTCTTTTTCATGGTTGGTTCCCCCTTTTTTCATAATCACCCCAAAAATCACCCCTGTTTTCGTGGAGAAATCACCCCCGGGATGATTACAGCGCCCCTAAAGAATCATATAGTGATTACAATGGAGTTGAAAAAATCATATCACAGCTATCTATCCGGGTCAATATAAGGCGGTGAGGAGTGTGGCCCTTGAATTCACGTCAAAAGCACGCGTAATTCGCAACGGAGAGTTCTATTGGTGCACCTTCTTCTGCGATTTGTGCGATTACGGATATTCGGCGGAACCTGTTGCGGCGGAATCCCCGGGCGGCGCTATCCGAAAGGCGCGGGAGCAGGCGCGGCGGCACTTCAACCTCTGTCATCGCTGTAAAAAATGGGTCTGTGACAGGCACTACAACGAGGATGTCATGCTTTGCGTGGAATGTGAACCAAAAAATAGAAATAGGGAGAATGTATGATGAGAAAAATGATTGCTTTGGCCGCGTCTCTGCTCCTGTTGACAGGCTTGCTTGCGGGCTGCGACAGCCCGCCGCAAAACAACCCCGCCGGCACACCCACGCCGGGCGGCGGCCGGGACACCACCTCTTCCGCGCCCGACATCATGCCGGATTTGAACGGCTTGCCGGAGGACGTACAAAACGCCATCAACGATTCGCTGGACAAGGTGAACGCGGGTGACTTTACCCTGCCGGAGAATTGGGACAGCATGACGACCGAGGAACAGGCGGATTGGGCCATGTCCCTGTTTTTGGGCGGCGGCGCGTGGCCGGAAGACAGTCTGCCGGCCGATATGCCGGTGTTTAACGACTGCACCGTGGTCGCGGCGGGCGGCGCGCCGGAGGATTTCATCATCAAGGCCGAGGCTGATGGCAGCGCGGCGGAGGCATACTTTTCCGAGCTGGAGGCCGCCGGATACGAGGTGACGCGCAGCGGCGACGAATGCACGGCCGTCAAGGGCGGCGTGACCATCGAAATTGTCAAGCAGTCCGATGTGCTGTACCAAATCAGCGTGCGCGTGATGGGCGCGGGCGAATGGCCCGCCGGGATGCCGGACTTTATCACCCCGCCCGAGGGCAAGCAACTGCTTGAGGGCGCGTTTTACGACGACAATTCGGGAGACGGCACGATGTTCTACGGCGGATTTACGGTGGACGGCATGACCGAGGCGGAAGCGGAGGCCTATCTGTCCGAGCTGGCCACGACGTTGACCGACGGCGCGTACGGCGGCTGGGAGTTGTACGGCACGGCGGAGAGCGACGGCAAGCTGTGGGGCGTCCAGCTCTCCATCTACGAGGCCGAGGGCGGCAGAGTTCAGTTTATCGTCAACGTTTGGGTATCCGAATAAGTAAACATGGGATGGAGAGGACTTTTTATGAAAAAATGGATCGGCATACTCCTGGTTGTACTGATGGCGCTCTCGCTTCTCGCCGCCTGCGGCAGCCAAACCCCGTCGGTCAGCAGCACGCCGGGCAGCAACGCGCCGAGCGGCGGCAATGCCAGCCCCAGCGGCACAAAGCCGAGCGAGCCGACGCCGCAGGGCAATACGGGCTCTGTAACCTCCGGCCGGATTGAATACGACCCGGAGGAACTCCTGATGAGCTATTGCGACTATGTCACGGAACAGGGCAAGAACTTTGAGGCGGTTTTCAACAACATGGATGAGCTTGTCATGCACATGGATTTGGGGCTTGCGGTGCTGGACAGAGACCATCTGGCGTTTATCCCGATGTATGAGGAGTACAACGGCAGCGGCCAAACCATCATGGGCACGCCGGTCACCAAAAAATCAAGCGGCGACGAGACGACGTGGGAGATTGAGAAGGTAACCGAGAACGATCTCGGCAACCTGATGCAAAAAGGCGATATTGAAAAGACCTTTATCTCGCTCAACACCAAAACCAACATACTGTATACCGAGCAGACCCGTATGCGCGGCGGTGAAATGATCACCAAGGAGGTCAACAGGGTCGTGGCGCTGGCCGACGGAACCATTTTGAGCGAGTACTATTCGTTGGCTCCCAATACGATGGGGGATGGTTTTTTCACCGGCGCGAGCATTTACAAGTACAACGCCGAAGCGCAAAATTTCGAGATGGTACACGGAGAATTTGACGCCGCCGGCGTCGACTTTACGCCGCCGGAATGCCTTACAAGCGACAGCTTTGACAAGGACGCGTTTTTGGCCTTCGCGACCGAGACCGGCACCGTAAAGGTCACGGCTGGCGTAGGCGAACTAATTCTGCCGTAGCTATAAAGATATGAAAGGAGAAGATACGCATGGCAAACGATCTTTTTGGCGGCCTTGGCGGCCTGATGAAGGGGCTTTCCGGCTTTATGCCGCAGGATGATCCGCAGGTCAAACTGATGAACGCGCAAAGCGAGCTCAGCGAGCTGAAAAAGCAGGAGCAGGAGATCTTCGCCGAAATCGGCCGACAGGCGTACGCCGCCAATCCGGGCGCGTACCCGCAGGCGGAAAAGCTGAGGCTCGTGCAGCTGAACATGGCCGAGGCCGAGCGCAAGCTGGGCACCGTCAATCAGGAAAAACAGGCGGCCGAGGCGGCCAGACGCGCGCAGGTCGAGGCAGCCACCTGCCCCAACTGTGGTCATCTCAACCCCGAAGGGGTGAAATTCTGTCAGGAATGCGGCGGAAAATTGGGGGCGGCGGGCAAAACCTTCTGCACCTCCTGCGGTGCGGAGCTGGCGACGGGCACCCGCTTCTGCGGCGAATGCGGCGGGCGGCAGGAGGGATGACGACATGGCCACCTACAAGTGGGTCTGTGTGCATTGCAACAACTTCATCGATCACGACAGCCGCTTTTGCCCGCTCTGCGGCAGTCACAGCCCGTTTGGGTACGTCTGCCCGACCTGTCTGCGCCCGATCGAAAGAGGCACGCGGCTCTGCGCCGGGTGCGGCAGGGCGCTCTATGTGACCTGCCCGTCCTGCGGCAGGCCGACCTTTGTGAAGGATCAATGCGAGCGCTGCGGCGCAAGCCTGATGCGTCCCTGCCAAAACAAGCGCTGCGGCGTCCTGCAATTTTTTGAAAATACGAAATGCACCGCCTGCGGAAAGCACATCAAGAACTAGGAGGGGGTTGCGTATGCTCAAGGCATTTACGCGCAATTATGAGGACAATTCCACCGAGGCGGGGTTCCAGTTTACATTTTATTGCGATATCTGTCAGGATGGTTACAAATCCAGCTTTATCGCCAGCGAGACCTACAAAAAAGGCAAGGGTCTGCGCAACATCGCGCAGGGCGCGGGCATCCTCGGCAGTCTGATCGGCGGACGTCTGTCCAGCTTCGGACATGCCGCCGAACGCAGCGGACATGTTTTGTCCGAACGGTTTGACGGCATGAGCCCGGAATGGCAGAAGGAGCATGAGCAGGCGTTCGAGCGTGCGCAAAACGAGGCGCAGCAGCATTTCCACCGCTGCCATTCCTGCCACAAATACGTGTGCGACGCCTGCCGCAACGAGGACGAGGGGCTGTGCGTGGCTTGCGCGCCCCGGCAGGAGATTTTCGTGGCCAAAGCCCGCGCCGACGCCATGCGCCGCAACATAGAGGACGCGGGCGCGGCGGCGACCGTCTGGCAGGGCAATATCGAGAGCAAAACCACGGTCTGTCCTGCCTGCGGCAAGCCCGCCGGCACCGGGAAATTCTGCAACAACTGCGGCGCCGGCATGGATATGAAAACCTGCGCCCAATGCGGAACAAAAAACGCGCAGTCGGTGCGTTTCTGCAACAATTGCGGCGCTTCGATGACCGCGCCGCCCTCCGGCAAATGCGCCTGCTGCGGGCAGGAAAACCCGCCCGGCACCAAATTCTGCGGCGGGTGCGGAACCAAATTATAAACAAACATAGGAGGAATACCACATGAAACGCAAGCTGATCACCGCCCTTCTGGCCCTCGCGATGGCATTTTCGCTGTTCCCCGTCCTCACGTTCGCGGCCGGCGAAACCGTGACCCTGGACGCCACCATCCGCGATTTTCATGCCGACGAGGTTCTGTTTGAAAGCAGCGGAACCATCGACGTGGTGCAGGGGCTGGTGCAGTCCAAGCTGGGCGCGGACAAAAAGCCGGTGTTTAATCTGCCGAAATGGAGCGAAAACTGGCCGGGCACCACCCAGGCCAAGCTGAACAATCTGTTCAACGACGCTTCCGGCGTGAACATGAAAACCACAAGCACGCTCACCTTCACCGCCGACAGCGAAGGCTATTATGTCATGGATTCCTCGTCGGGCGAAGGCTACTTCCCCATCGACGGGGCGCTCTTTGGCAACGAGGGGCAGGATCACAACTTCTGGTTTTCTCTGGAATGCCACGCGAAATTTACCTATCAGGGCTTTGAGGAATTTGAGTTTGTCGGCGACGACGACGTGTGGGTCTTTATCGACGGCGTGCTGGTCATCGACATCGGCGGCGTACACGGCGCGGCAAGCGGCAAGGTATCTCTGCCCGCGCTGGTGACCGCCGGCACGCTGGACATCAAAAAGGGCGAGACCGTGGACTTTGACTTCTTTTATATGGAGCGCCACACCTCCGAGTCCAACTTCTACGCCCGCACCAACATCGACTTTACCTACAAGCCCATCGCCTCCGGCTGGGCCACCGAGGAGCTGAAAAAGGCCGACGCGCTCGGCCTGATTCCGGACAGCCTGAAAAACGCCGATCTGACCAAAAACATCACCCGCGCCGAGTTTGCGGCGGTGGCGGTGAAGGCCTATGAAAATCTGGCCAACACGAAAGCGCTGCCCGCCACGGTCAACCCCTTCAAGGACACCGCCGACACCGAGGTGCTCAAGGCGTACAACGCCGGCCTGATGGTGGGCGTCGCGCCGGACAAATTCGACCCCCTGACCCTCCTCAACCGGGAGCAGGCCGCCACCGCCCTGACCCGGGTATTCAAGCGCGCCACCATTCCCGGCTGGACCTACGCGACCGATGGGAAATACACGCTGAATTTCACCCAGCCCGCCAAATTTGCCGACGACGCCAGCATCTCGGACTGGGCGAAGCAGTCGGTCTACTTCATGGTGGCCAATGACATCATCAAGGGCATGGGTGACAACAAGTTCGCCCCGCGCGCCGTGACCTCCGCCCAGCAGGCGCAGGGGTACGCCTCCGCCACGCGCGAACAGGCGCTGGTCATTGCCCTGCGCATGGTGGAAAATCTCGGCGGCAAAACGGCGGATTATACCGCCAAGCCGTAGCGTCCGCATGTTGAGTTGAGGTGAAGAGGATGAGACGCAAAGCAGGCAAAAACGGGTTTCGGAGGGGGCTGCGCGTCGCGGCCGCTCTGCTTCTGCTGTCCGCCACGGGCGCGGGCTGCGCGGATCGGCCGCCATCGGGGAGCGCATCCCCGGACATGCCGGCCGATGACACCCTGTCCGATCAGTTTCACGAATACGAAGGCGACACCGGCACCTTCCGCGATTGGCTGTTTGCCGATATGTACTTTGAGTCCGCGCTGGGTCAGGACTACTTTTTGTCTTATCAGATAGCCGACTCCGCGCCGCCGGGCAAGGCGGGCAAGTCCAAGCCGTCTTCCGGCAAGGAGTCCGCGCCGTCCGCCAAGCCATCCCCTTCACCCGACTCCGAGAAATCGTTTTTCGGCAACACCGATATGGAATTTAAAATTTCCGCCCGAAAAGTGCGCACAGCGCCGTTTCAGATTCACGTTGAAGGCTTGCAGATGATCGAGCGCCCGGAGGACAGCGTTCTCATTTCCGAGGAGATGGACGTCAAAATCAACGGCCGCAAGCAAAACGGAGACAAACCCGGCGGCTCGGGCTGGATGTTTACCATTGCGGCCGACTACAAGGTGACGTGCAAGGTCGCGCCGGTTCAGGGCATGACGCTCGACATCAGCGTGGGGCTGGCCGCGTGGAACTTCGGTCTTGCCGACGCCGTGTCCCTGAAAGACCTCCAGCCGCCCAAGAAAAAAGACCCGACCATGCGCTGGACACCGCCGGAAAACAAGCGTGTGACGCCGGAAGAACTACGCGCGCAGCTGCTCGACCCTAACGACCCCAAAAAAGGGCTCCAGCTGGTGCCCACGGTCAAATACTCCGCTGTTTTCAAGGTGCCGACGACATACCGCACCTACATTCCGGCGGATCGCGAGGGCTTCTTGAGCGCCTACGCCGCGCCGGAGGAGGATCCGTCGCAGTTTGTGTCGGGCGATTTCGGGTTCAAGCCCGGCGAGACGACGGGCAGCGGCGAGATGACTGTGGAAATCCAAATCGACAGCATGGACTTCGTTTCGGCGTATATCCTGGTGGACGGAGCGCGCTTCGGCCCCTTCGGCGGGCTCTTGACCAGCGATGAGGAGCTGCAGATCAAGCTCAAGGGAAAAGAAGACTACCCGATTTGGGGCGTTTGGACGAACAACCCCAGCGCTGCCGTCCCCGACCCCAATCAGGATCGGGCCAAGGTTAAGGCCGGCGAAAAATCCCCGGACTATGCCGAGGGACAATGGTTGATTCTCACGCAGGGCAAAAAAGGCCAACCCAGCACGTATACATCCATTGAGGTGCGTGAGAATACCATTTTTTATGAGGAAGGCGAGCTGTGGCGGCATGTGGAAACATTCGATCTGCACCCGACCGCCAAGCTCACCTTCCCAAAGGATCTGACGGGAGACGGCGTGGCTGACCCCTCTATCTTTATGAACGTCAGCACGCTCGACATAACCTACAACAAATACAATGACACTCTTTTCGTCACCGGCGCCGGATTTTTCATGGATTCATTGGAACGAAGCCAAACGCAATAACGCGTTTGTTGCATCTCCTTTCCTGTCGCATATAGTGGAACAGAACGCACTCTATACAGGAAAGGATTGCCATGATTACCATCAGCCTATGCATGATTGTCAAAAACGAGGAGGCCGTTCTGGCGCGCTGTCTGGAAAGTGCGCGGGACATCGCGGACGAAATCGTCATCGTGGACACGGGCTCCGTGGATGAGACGATCGCCGTCGCAAAACGGTTCACCGATCAGGTGTATTCCTTCGAGTGGATCGACGATTTTTCCGCCGCCCGGAACTTCTCCTTCTCCAAAGCGACCCAGGAGTACATACTGTGGCTGGACGCCGATGATGTGATTGACGGGGAAAACAGGGCGCGCTTTCTCCGCCTGAAGGAAACGCTGCCTCCCGACACGGGCCGTGTCATGCTGCCGTACAACACCGCCTTCGACGCGGAGGGACATCCCGTGTTTTCCTATTTCCGGGAGCGGCTTGTCCGCCGGGACGGCAATCCGCTGTGGCTGGAGCCTGTGCACGAGCATCTGACGGCCGCGGGGACAATCACGCAGCTTGACGCCGCCGTGTCTCACCGTCCCGGACCGCGCGATACCGCCCACTCCGACCGCAACCTGCGTATCTACCGCACGCGGCTGGCGCGCGGAGAGCGTCTTTCCACCCGGGGCATGTATTACTTCGCGCGGGAGCTCAAAACCCACGGTCTATGGGACGAGGCCATCACACAGTATGAGACGGTTTTGCGCAGCCCGGACATCTGGGTAGAGGACGCGATCACGGGCGCGGCCGACCTCGCCGATTGTTATCTGCAAACGGGTGGGCAGAAAAAAGCGCTGGAAGCGCTGTGTATGAGCTTTGTCCGGGATCTCCCGCGCGCGGAGATTTTGTGCGGCATCGGAAATATCTATGTTGACAGGCAGGACTACACCAGAGCCATTTTCTGGTATGAACTCGCACTTTCGCTTCCCAGACCGGGGGGCTGGGGGTTTTATTCCAAGGATCACTGGGGCTATATCCCCCACATGCAGTTGTGTATGCTATATGACCGCACCGGCAACCGCGCCCAAGCGCTTGTGCATCACGAGGCGGCCAAGACATTGCGTCCAGATTGCAGCGCGGTGCACCACAATGAATCTTACTTTTATCCACAAATTGAAACAAAAAATACATAAAAAACACAAAGGAGCGGCAAATAGCTGCTCCTTTGTGTTCTTTTTAGTGAAATTGTATTGACTTTTGCAATGTTCCATGGTATTACTTGGGTAATATGACAGGTGGGATTGGACGCGCCTTGCGGCCAGAAAGCCACCTGCGACGGATTCCAAGGGACAAGCATTCCCTTGGTAAAAATTTTTAAAGGATTGGAGGTTTCTTTGATGGTCAATTCATCGTAAAAACGCAAAGGCTCCGGCGAGGCCAACATTTTTTTCTGAAATGGTAAAAATTTTGAAATCTAAAAAAGGGAGCAAGACTAAGGATGAAAGGTAAAAAATTCTTAACCAACGTCTCTCGCCTCCTTGCGGTCGTCATGCTGCTCTCCGCGTTTGCGTTTGCCCCCATCCCGGCCGCCGCGGCCGGAGGCGACCAGGCGGAGCTGGATGACCTCATTGCGCAAGCCGAGGCGCTCAAAGCCGGCAACGCGGAATTCCCGCTCCAGATCAGCTATACCGACGACGGCTCCGATGTGAACCAAGCGTTCCCCTGGGTGTACGACAATGAGCTCGACGCGCTTGATTCCGCGCTTGCGTTCGCGTACGACACGCTCAATCCGGTCGACGAAGCCATCGCCCAGCTGAAAGCCGCCATTGTGACCTTCACCGGACAAATCAAATCGGACGGCTCGGATCCCTATTTCCGTTTGGATCCGGGTCCCGGTAAAGTGCCTGTGAAAATTACCGAACCCACCAACGTCTGGACCACAAGAGTCCCGCTGGACAACCGCGTCCCCTCCGACTTTGCCGGCGGTACTTATGCAATGATTCCGTATCCGTTCGCCGATTCCGCGGGCAAGGCCAATGTGCTCCGGATCGATTACGTCCATAACGGAACCAGCGTGTTCGGCGGAATCTCCCTGCAATCTCCGTTGTCCCCGGCCGTCAATGTCCCCGCGGGCTCGACGATTGAGTTTGACGTATACTATCCCAAGAGCGCGCAGGGCAAATTCATGCGGTGGAGAGTCCGGAACACCAACGCCAACCTCGACAGCTACCTCCGGGATTACCAGTACAACAACCTAAACCCCGACTGGGTGGGCAGTTACAACGGGGAGAGCTGGCTAAAAGCTCATCACAGCATTGTCGCCTCAACCGGCAATTCCTCGACCTTTGTTCTGGAGTTGCACGGCGAGACGAGCCGTCCCGCCGAAACCGGCATCCTTCTTGTCGCCAACATCAAAATAACCGCGCCCGATCCCAACGGCGTTGCGCTTCCCGACGTGGTCAACAAGGAACACCAGAGTGTCGTCGCGCCGTTGAAGAGTGTTTACAACAAGGATAACGGCCTGTTCATGGTCGGTGCGATCGGCACCGGTGCCGTAACCGGCACCAGAGCCCGGCACTATGAAATCTTTGTGGATGGCAACAATCTCAAGGCCGAGGGCACACATCCGCGTGGCCCGAGCTGGTTGTTGGACGTTGACGGCCAGGCCCTGAGCGGCGCGACCACCACCCCCGGTGTCGGGGAATACAGCTTCCCGACCAACTCGTATCTGGCGATCCGGGATTCCGGAACGCCCGGACAGTACAAGTCTCACGCCCATGTGTTGGCATGGTATAACCAGGCCCCCGCCTGGATGAGGCAGATGGTGCCCGCAACCCTTCCCTCCGGATACAACGGCACGACCGACTTCTTCGGACTGGGTAACGGCGTTACCACCACGGTCAAGGTAGACAAAGACATGGCCAGACGGGTGCAGTTTAACCACACCATGTATGTGATGCGGCACTTCCTGACCACGGACGCGAAGTATGGCTCCAGCGAATCCCGCGGCATCATCCCCTTTAATTCGTGGGACGTGCTCAACGAAGAAATCCACGAAAGCCGCCACAGCGAGTTCATCCCCACGGATGTGAACAACTGGAGAACAAGCCTCAAGCACACCAACTGGCTTGTGGCCATGTCGGATGATCTCATTGGCGGCGACATCACCGAGCATTACATTTACCTGCTCTTCAAGCACGCGCACATCGCGGCCCCCAACGCCCAGATGGCGGCGGCTTACAAGACCAACTACGCTACCCTCCCCGAGTACATGAAGCTCGACGGGCACGACGCCGAGGGCAGCATTGACGCCTATATCACGGACAATCCTCCGAAGCTGACCTACAACGATTACGGCATTGCTTCCCGCAGCAAAGCGCGGACGGTATACAACATGGTTCTCGCCATGAACACCGCGTGGCTCTCCGATCCGCTGTATGACGGAAGACCCCTGATTGAGGACATCGGTATCCAGGGACATGATTCGATCGGAAAGACCCTTGCCAGCGACAACCAATATGCCATGGCCCTCTATGCCTCTCTCGTTGACAAGGGCCTTCTGTCGGGTATTTCCTACTCGGAATTTGACCTCAAGATGCCGACCGACGCTCCCGGCGGCGGCGCGACCGCTCCCGCCGTGCTCAATGTCAGACAGTCTGATGCCCTCGGGTATGAGTACGCGCTGATGTACAAGCTGTTCACCAAGTTCGCCCCGTACATCGATCACATCATCAGCTGGGGCGTATCCGGTTCGGGCTGGCAGGGAAGCTATGTCCTGTTTGACGGTCAGAGCAATGCCAATGCCGGCTACTACGGCGCCATGAATCCGGACAGATTTGTTCTGGGGCATACATATCTGGAGGATTACTTCGACGGCGAGTACGACAAGCTCCGGGACGACTATGAAATTGATCTTGGAGATCTGGGCGTTTATACCCTCCGTGACTATTCGTTTGGCGTAACCTCGACCAAGGAAGCTGTACGCCCGGGCGATTCCTTCGACGTTTCCGCAGCGTTTGCAGCCCCCGTTTCCACGAATGCTGCCACCGTCACCGTCACCTACGACGCAAG
The DNA here is from genome assembly GCA_031550755.1 of Oscillospiraceae bacterium. Classification (GTDB taxonomy): domain Bacteria; phylum Bacillota; class Clostridia; order Oscillospirales; family UBA929; genus JAVBOJ01. Next base: position 1,464 of record JAVBOJ010000119.1, on the reverse strand, counting down.
CAAGTTTGAATACGTCAACGTGGGAAACATCGACGGCGTTGCCTATTCAAACATCTCCAACGAGGCCGGCCGGCTGGAGCTCACCCTTTCGATTCCCGATTACAACGCGGAAAAGCTTGTCAATCTGGGGTTCCGCGTCAAGGATGACGCAGACCTTACGGGCGCTGACAGCAAGATTCTTGTGAACGTCACATTTATGTACAAGAATTCGGAGGGAGACGAGTATAGCCAGAGCGTCAGCGGTTCGGTTTCACTGTCCGGGATTCCCGTGCCCATTCCGAACTCCTTTAAGCTGCTTGACCTCTCCAACGCCATCGACTATTTTGGCGTCAAAAAGGGTGACGCCTCCTGGTCGGCGGCCAAATACTTCGATATGGACGGCAACGGCGCCATCGAGATCTTCGACCTCACCCAAATCGCAAGAAAGATCAAGTAATCTCCCCGCACAAACATTCGACAAAAGGACGTCCCACGGCGTTGGCCGTGGGACGTCCTTTTGTAATGGAGGTATGTTCAAAACTCCTCAGAAGCCTTTTTGACCCCTCCCAATCCTCGCCGCCGAGCCGCTGTTGCAGGTAAAAATTCGGCGACAATCGCCCAAAACGTATCGGAATGGTTCATCTCTGTAATATACCTGATTTTGATATTCTGCTGGAAACGCGAAAAGGAGTAGCGCTCAGCTACTCCCCGGGAAAAAGGGCTGTATAAAGCGAAATGCCCTTATGAGATTTCTTAAATCCCACAAGGACACTCCGCATGGTCGAGGCGACAGGACTTGAACCTGCGGCATCGTGCTCCCAAAGCACGCACTCTACCAAACTGAGCTACGCCTCGGCAACGCGCCTTAGATAATCACCGATTAAATCGGCATATACCGGGTTAGGGGGATGTACACACAACGTGAATTATGACTAATTTTTCAAGTCTTCCAGTGATGTTATCGGGCCCCAATCACGCTCTGCAATCATTCTCGGGAGTTGTCCCACATAGCCCTCAAAGTGCAAACTGTCTACAACAGGAATTTCATTTTCATATTGCTCGACCGTGCAGCCCTTGTGACTCTCGCTAAATTCCATCATGCGCCGGATGATGGCCGCTTCCGGGGCGATATATGTGCCGTTTGCGAGCCACGTCCTTTCAGGTTCAAGCAAAATGCTCTGACTGACTTTCAAGTGTGCGGCGTATCTCTCGTTCCAGTCCTCCGCCTTTTCCCAAATGTCCGCCGCGGCGTCACTGTTGCAAAAGGCAATGTTCGCGACACCTGTTTCTCCTTCGACCAATGTGCCTGGCACTTTTAGACCCGCCATAAATTCTGTCATATAGTCAATTACTTCCCTATCCAGTGCCAGCCACTCGAAGTAAAATTCGGTTTTATATGGGGTCTGCTGATTGGGACTTTGAGAAAACTGTTCACACAGAGACAAAGCGCTCAGAAGCGGATAACCAATTGCATCAAGATATTTC
>JAVBOJ010000146.1:0-19870 GCA_031550755.1 Oscillospiraceae bacterium | reverse complement strand
CGAAGGAACAAAAATACGGTCTGCAAGTTCAGACCGTGAAGCTGAAATGCCTTTTGCGGAGAAAGCAAACCGCCGAAGCCGAGGCGTGCTTCCAAGAGTATCTGCGCGAGCGGCAAAAGGAACTGTATCATCTCGCGCCCGATAGCCCGGATTTTCTCGCCGCGTTTTACCGCTGGCAGACGGAGTCGGATGAGCGGGCGGGAGAGCTGTTTGTCCGGGAGGTGCTGGACGCGCTGCAATTTGGGGCCTATGCCTTTTCCCTATCGGAGCTGGTGTGGTTTCATTATTACAAAGGGCTTTACGAGGCAGCGCACGGCGAAGAAACACAGGCGAGGAAAAGTTTTTCCTTCGCGGCGGAGCATGGCGGTTCGGCTTGGTATAAAACGGCCGCCGAATGGGAGCTGGAGGCGTTGGGCGCCGGCGCATAAAATGTTATAAAGCGCGGTTTTGCGGCGGTTTTGTATAAAATCGCCGCCTTTGTGTCACCTTATAATCGAGGTGAACAAAAAATGCAAACATTGCTTGCCGCCGCGCTGCTGGCGGTCAGTCTGCTCTCCGCGCCGCCCACCGTGACCGCCCAGCCCGGCATGGTGGATCCCTATCAAACCCGGTATGAGCTGTTGTGCGAGGCCACGCGGTACACCGGCGTCATCGGCCCCGAACAGGCCGCGACCGTCTGGGCCACCGGGCTGCAATCCCGCAGCGCCGCCCTCCAGTATACCGTCATGACGGCCGCGCTGCAAGAGGATTACGCCCGTCAGCTCGACGCGCAGGGCTCCAACTGGGTGACCGGCATGTCCAGTCCATGGGTGGACAACTTCGCCATTTACGAAAGCCGCCAGAGCGACGACAGCCACACCGTGGTGTCGCTAATCTTTGACACCATGACCTCGGCGGGCCCCGACGACTCCTACAAGGCGCGGCTGTGGATCGTGCGGGAGGGCGAATTCTGGCGGATCGAAAAAATCCGGCAGGACGAGGGGCTCTACCCGTACACACTGTATAAACCGTAAAAAAGCGGGGGACGACGATTGTCGTCCCCCTTAGTGGGTCGCATGGAGAGCTAAGGAACAGGCGCTAATTGGTAACGCTGATCATGACTGACCGCGTAATACCCGAGCCGTCGTTCGTGCCGACGAGGATCATCACCGCGCCGGTGACGATGGCTGTGACCAGACCGGTTTTGCTCACGGTCGCGCGGGCGGGATTGACCGACACATAGGTGATGTTGGCGGGATCGGCATTGGTGTCAACTAAAATTTGGAAGGTCCTTCCCTTTTTGACAGGCACCAGCGCCCCGCATTTGAGGGTGAGGTAGGTGGCCTTGGTCTTGAGCGCGGCGATGGCGGTGTTCAGGGCGGCGGTCGCCGCGTCCGCCTCGGCCTGTGTGGCGGCGGGATTGCCCGCGACGGCCAACGCGCCGTCCAGCGCGTTTTGCAGGGCGTCCGTGGTCTGATCAGTGTAGATGCCCTGCGCCAGCTTTTCCCGCGCCAGCGCAATGGCGGCGTTCAGGGCGGTCAGATCGAGCTGCACCCCGCCCGAGAAGGTCTCGGCGCCGAAGGTGATATTTCCTTCCAGCGAGGCGTTTTCGGCCACCCGCAGCAGTCCCTGTACATAGCCGAGACTGCCCGGCTCGGCGGCAAAGGAGCCGTCGGGCTCCACCGTCGCGCTTCCGCGCACCGGGGTGACGCGCCAGGTGACCAGCTTTTCGTCATTGAGGAGCATCTGCCGGCCCGATTCGGTGACGGCGACAAGTTGCAAGGCCGCGCGGATTTCCGCGCCCGTCTCCAGCGCGAGGTTGCCGCCCGCGGGCGGCTGTCCGTTTTGCAGGATGCCCAGCGAGACGATGGAGGAGAGCCCGCGGTTTTTGACATCGGCGACAGCCAGGGTGGCGTTGCCGGCGGCGTCCTCGGCGGAAATGCGGACGCGATGCAGGGCGAAGCCTTCGCCCACGTTCAGCGGGAAGGAAAACAGACCGTCCTCATACCTCCCGCCGGGGATATTCGAAACCATCTTCCGATCGATCAGGGTCACCCCGTCCACCGTGACGGTGTAGAGGGCGTCTTCGTCGCCGACGCCTTCCACCGTAAGGCTTCCGTCCTCACTGAACAGACTGCCGGCCACCGGCGAGGACAGCAGCAGGCGCGGCGGCGTGGTGTCCACTGCAAAGTATTTTGTATAGTGTACGCTGTCGCCGTCGGCATCCTGCCCCATAAAGGTCAGCATATGGTCGCCGTCGGGCAAGGTGGCCGATACCGGGATTTGTGTGACGCCGGTCACGGTGTGCAGGGCGGTGCTGTTTTCGTCGGCGATGAGGTTCTGCGCCAGCGCGCCGTCGATGCTCCATTCGCCGGACACCGGCACGTCGGCGTGCAGGGTAAACGCCACATCATTGGCGGTGAAGGTGTCCACCGCCACCGTTGTCTCGCCCTCGGAGCCGTTCATGACGCGGGGCAGGGTCTTGTAGAGCGCCGGGTCTGCGGCAAAGACCATGACCGGCGGCGTGACCTCGCGCAGCGTTTCGGCGGCGGAAAAGACCTCCGGGCTCTGGACGGTGGCAACGACCTCGCCGTCCACCAGCTTGTTGCGGTAGGACGACACCCCGGCCACATATTTTTTGCCCGAGACAAGTCCGTAGGCTTGCCCGTCGGTGGTGACAAAGCGGCCCCCCGTCAGAATGCGCCCCGTGGGATCGTTTGCAAAGGCCATGCCCATATAATCGGTGGTGAGCAGCCCCTCGGGCGTGTCCTCATAGAGGCTTATCACCACGCCGTCAGCGTCTGCGGGGATGTTTTGCGGCAGAATTTCCAGCCGTCCGTCGCCGGCGTTTTTGACCGTCACGCCCTGCGGCGCGGCGGGCTGGAAGGTGTTGACATGGACAAAGGAGAAGGCCGTCCCGCCGCTTGCGGCCAGTAGCGTTTCGCTCAGCACGCCCTCCTGGGCGTTGACCATGCGCAGATAATACGTGCCTGAGGGCAGATCGTCGGGCAGGGCGAAGGAGGCGCTGCCGCCGTTTTGTCCCTTGTTGTCCGACGTGCCGAGGAGAACGCCCATATCGTCGTCCCGCGTGCTCTGGCAGAGGTAGAAGCTCTTGTCGGTCAGATCCAGCCCGGAGCCCGTCCACGAGGCGGTCAGTGTCCCGCCGGAAACGCCCGCCGTCAGGCTGTCGGCCTGCGGCAGCGCCGCTACGCCGTACAGTGTCAGGTCGGCGCTCCCCGTCGTGGTGATTTTCCAGTCGCCGGCGAGCGGCTCGGTGATCGACAGGGTGACGCCGGACATGTCGTTGTCCGCGTCATAGACAAAGTTCGCGTTGGCCGTCTCGGCGTTGGCCAGCGTCGGCTCAAAGAAGACGAGCGGATACGCGCCGCCGTCGGGCTTTTGGACGGTCAGCGCCGCGCGGGCCTCGGCCAGCGTTTTGGGCTTGTTGTCGCCGGTAAAGGTCACGGTCAGCAGCATATCGTCGGCCGCCCCGCCGAGGTTCAAAAGATGCGCCGTTTTGGCGAGGTTGGAGCGCAGGGTCGGCGCGGCCGCCAACGTCCCGAAGCCGGAGGCAAGCGTCCCCGAAACGGTCTGCGCCGACGCGAGCCGGTCGATATTGGTGCCGGCCTTCATGTAGAGGACGCGCCCGGTTTCCTCGCTGCGCCCGACGGCAAAGCCGGAGAACAGCTCGGGATAGGTGGGCTCGCTGACCTCGCCGCCCGAGCCGAAGTCAAAGTCGCCGCCCCAGTAATAGGTGACGCCGAGGCGCAGCCCCAGCAGCTTGACGGCGCCCCAAATCTTCTCCTTGTTGGCGCCCAGCGAGGCCGAGGCGACCTCCATGCCGCCGACAAGGGGGATGAATTCGGGAACAATCAGCCCGGCCTTGATGAAGAACTCCCAAGAGTCGGGATTCACGACAATATAGGCCGAGCCGCGGATGATGGAATACAGGTCCACCGTGGCGGCAAACCGCGCGGTAAACTCCGGATACCAGTTGATGCCGAGCTGCGCGCCCTTCATGACGGTGATATCGGTCTTTTTGAGCTTGACGTCGCTGACCTTCAGGCTGAAGCCGCGCAGACTGAGCGACAGATCTGCCCGGGTTTCGACCACCTTGAGGATGTCCAGCTTGGCCGAGAGCAGGATGGTTAGCGGCGGCAGCCCGCCGGAGGAGAAAATGGTGTTGTACAGCTTGTCGATGCCGCCTCCGCCGCCGGTCAGCCAGACCACGCCGAAGGTGTCGATGTTGATGCCCGGCTCAAAGCCGTCGATGTAGAAGTACAGCTTGTCGGGCACCGGCGCACCGTTGGGCGCACTGACGACCCGCAGCTCGAACTCCATCTCGAAAGCGGCGGTTTTCGCCTTGCCGGCCACGCCGATTTTATAGCCGCCGATGGTGTTGACCGAGAGCGTTCCGCCGAGGGCGGGCAGCGGCTCGACATACTTGGGCAACATGAGCTCGACCTCGGTGTTGACGCCGAGATACCCCTTGTTGTTGCCGTACAGGATGTCGTAAATATTGATCTTGCCCTTGGGGGTGGTTTTGTTTTTCTCGTCCTCCTTGCGGGCCTCGGCCGAGGGAGAGAAGCCCTGCCCGTTGCTGTGCGGCACGGTGGTGATGTCCACCCGGGTACCGTTTTTCATGGCGTTGGCCACCTTGTCGTATTCGGCGCGCTCGGCGGCCTCGGCCTGCTTCACGCCGCCCGGCATGAGGAAGGACAGATCCAGCTTGCCGCCGAAGGAGACGACATAGCCGGTGCGGTTTTCGGCCTTGAGGTCGGAATACATGGCGCCCAGCTCGGCGTAACGGAATTCAATGGCAAAACCCGCAATGGTCTGGAGCATGTTGAGCTCGCCCGGCCAGGCCAGCGAGATGGAGCTGTTGGGCTGGTAAGCCCCGGCCAGCTGCTCGCCGCGCGCGTTGTAGGCCACAAGGCCAAAATCCACGCCGTCCTTCATGGTGGTCAGGCCGGCGTTGCCGCTCCAAATCGGGGTGCGGCTGCCGGTGGTGTAGAGCTTTCCGTCAAACTCGACGGCCACGCCGTCGTTTTTCAGCGTGCGGTAAATATGGACGTTGCCGCCCTCAAAATCCAGCGCGCCGTTGAGGGTCACCGTGTCTCGGCTGCCGGTGGACACGGCGGTGCAGTCGGTCACCTCGTCGCCGTCGCCGTTGTTGACGGTGAATTCACCCCGGAAGATCAGCAGTATATCGGCCTCGGTTTCCTCCTCAAAGGCGGCAAAGGCATCCTCGGTGGCGAAGGTTTTGATTTTGTACCTGGCGGTGCCCCCGGAGCCCTCCTTCAAGACGACGGCCAGCCCGTAGATGTCGTTTTTGTACGCCGGGTCGCCGGTGACGATAAACGACAGCGCCGGCGCGGTGAGCTCCTTGGGCACCCCCGCGGGCGGGGACTGCCATTCAAACACCAGCTCATATTCCCCGGTGGGCATTTCCTCCTTCAGCACAATGTCCAGCACGCCCGGCTCGGCGAAAACGATGTTCTCGCGCGGGATGGTAAAGAAGGTGGCCGGGTCGGCCTTGAGTACGGCCTTGAGGGTATAGTTGCCCTCGACGTTCAGCAGTCCGAAGCCTTTTCCCGTGACGTAGAAATGCCGCGTGCCTTTGTTGTAGAGGATTTTCGGGTCGGCCCCGGTGAACAAAACGGAGGGGAGCGCGCCGTCTCCGCCCGGGCAGAGGACATAGGCTGTGGCGCTGCCGATGATGTTTTCCAGCAGCATCAGGCCGTTTGAACTCGTCATGTCATAGGCGCGGAAGACGATTTTGCGGTAGGTCGTCTCGCTGCCCACGTCGGCGCGCAGCTTCCAGACGAGCTGCTTTGTCTGCCCGACGCCCAGACCGTCGATGGCGATATTGGCGGGATATTTGTTCGTGGGCGGCTCGGGAAATTCGTTGCCGAAGCTGTCCAGCGGGATGACGTCGTCATCCACCACGACGGCCAGCGCGATGTTTTGCAGCGGCGTGGCGCCCGGCTTGTTGATGTTGACCACGTTGGTGGTGATCTCAAACTTGCCGGTGGGGTTGCCCTGCGCGTCGGTATAATGCGTTTTGTCGGGCGAGAGGGTCAGCCCCGTCGGGGCGGTGATGGAGATGCCCACCCGGTCGGTATCCTTGATTTTCACATGGGAATCCACGCCGTAGTAGAAGGAGAGCTTGCCCTCCGCGCCCGGCGCGACGCTGCCGAGATCATAGTACAGCGCCGCGGCGCTGTCGGCGGTGAGGTATTTTTTGTTGTTGGGATTGGTGAAGGTGAGGTCGCCGTCGGGAACGAAATCAAATACGGTGGCGGCGAGATTGTTCCAGTGGGCGAAGGCGAGCTGGTAGGGCCGGATGGCCTCCGGCGAGAGATCCTTGACGGTATAGGCCGCCATGGTGGGGTTTTCGTAGTTGTCATAGGCGAAAAAGTTGGCGGGGATATACTGGGTGTCATAGACCACCTGCTCCCGCTCAATGCGCCGGTAGCCGCCCTCGTACTCGTTGGCCAGCTCGTAATAGGCGTAGTCCTGCTCGCCCAGCGCCGTGTCCAGCAGGACGCGGACGCGGGCGGTGACGGATTTTCCTGTGTTGTTGACCATGCGGTAGGAGATAGCCACCGTGCCGTGCTCGTTGGAGGCTTCATTGAACACCGGCTCCAGCCGCTGGATGAAGGTGAGATTGCCCACCGTCCAGCCGGCCTCAATCCCGCCGGCGACCTCGGAAACGGTCAAGCCGCTTGAGCCCAGTCCCAAAAAGGAATAGTTGTTGCCGAAGATGTACTCTTTTGGCGCGCCGCCGTCGATGCTCACCTGAAAAGAGGTGAAGGAGGTGTCAAACGCGTCGCGCCGGAACAGTAAATTCTTGTTGTTGTCGTCCTTGGTCAGCACGTCGCCCTCCAGGGTGCGGATGGCAAAGCCGCCGTTTTTGGCCGAGACGGTGACCTCGACGGTGCCGTTTCGCACGGTCAGGGTGTCCTGCGCGGCGTAGGCCGCCTGCGGCAGGAGCCCCAGCATCAGGACGCAGGCCAGCAGACAGGAGAGCGCTTTATATATTCTTCTCTTCATTTCAATCACCCCTTCTCTAGCGCTGGACATAAATTGTGGTGATGTACTCGTTGCGGCTCTGGGTGACAAGGTAGAGGGTGTAGTACCCCTCCCTGTCGGCGGTGAAGCGCCCGGTGGCGGTGATGTCGGCCGCGCCGGTCTTCATCTGCCCGGCGGTGTTGATCCCGTGCTTCCAGGTCAGCGTGTACGGCTCGGTACCGCCCGGGCCGGTCGGGAGGTTGCCCAGCGTGATGACGATGTCGGTGGCCGCCCCGACAAACAGGGTGCCCTCCGGCTCGGTCTTTTCGCCGCCGACCAAAACCTCCAGCCGGGTCTTGTCATACACCCGGACGAAGCGCTTCGCGTCGGCTTGGTTGCCGGCGGCGTCGGTCGCGGTGTAGACGACCTCATACACGCCGACGGCATCCAGCTCTTGCGCCGTCAGCGATTGAGACAGGCTCCACTTGCCGGTCATTGAGGCGTCGAGATTGTCGGTGATCAGCACGCCCTGCCGGGAAAGCGTCTCAAAGTCGGACACAGACGTTCCCTGCCGCACCGTCAGGGTGTCGGCCGGGAAGAAAATGCGCGGGGCGATGTGGTCAATGGCGTCCACCTCAAAGCGGTAGACGGTGGTCATGCCGGCCAGATCGGTGCCGGTCAGCTCATAAAAGCCGTTCTGCTCAATGGTGATGGATATTTTCTCACCCGCCACCACCGGATAGGCGTCGTTTTGCCACTGGATAACGCCCGGCTCATCCAGCCAGACCGTCATGGTCAGCGCCTCGCGGGTGGTCTTGTGGACAAGCGTCCCGTGCCGCGCCTCATATTCGGCCACCATGGCGACGATCACGGGATCGTCGCTGGCCTTGTAGTCGGCGATTTTGGCCTTGGTCAGCGGCTCGCCGTCCACCATAACGGTGGGGGCGGTGCGGTCGATGCCGGACACCGGGATGGTGACGCTGGACATATTGCCGGCGCGGTCAACGAAGGTCAGGGTATAGTCGCCGTTGAGCTCAAACACGCGGGTGAAGCTCCGGGCGGACAGCTTGCCCTGCCCCTCGGCGTCCATTGCGAAAACCGGCTCGTTGGCCGTGATCGTGTAGGTCTGTTGAGCGTAGCCGCTCTCGGCCTCCGCCTTTTGAACGGTGAGCGCCGGCGGCAGCTTGTCGATGATGCCGGACACCTCCAAAAACCGGGTGGAGGCGGTGCCGGCCAGCGTGACAAAGCGCAGCTCGATTTTGGCGTCCTGCCGGAAGGTGACGGTGGCCGACAGATCGCCGCCGGTCAGCAGCACCTCGTTCGGGTCGCCCTCCAGCACCGTGGCGGTCACATCCTTCACCTGCTTGTTGAAGCGGAGGAGCACCGTCACGTCGGAATTGGTGGGGATATCGGTCAGCAGGTCGCGGTGGGGATTGCCCAGCGCGTCCACGAGGAACGGGTTCCACGCAATGGTGGCGGAGGCCGGGGTGGTATCCAAATCCACCACGGCGGCGCGCACCGTGCCGAGGTTGCCGGCGGCGTCGCGCAGCAGGAAAACGAAGGTCTCGTTGTAATAGAAATCGTGGTAATACTGCTGTTTTACCGTGTCGTACTGCACGCCGGTGGTGTTGACGACGCTGACCGGCTGGCCGGCGTTGTCCTGCGTGGTGAGCCAGCCGCGCGTGCCGAAGCCGGGCAGCGCCTCGAAGGCCACCGAGCCGGTGGGCGGGTCGTTGTCCAGCGTCTCCACCTGGATGGGAACCAAGGTTTCGTTGCCCCGGGCGTCGCGCAGGATCAGGGTAAAGGCGGCGTTCTGGCTCACCGTGACGGTGTGCCCCTTGACGGCGACGCCGGGGGTGGGGGGCGCGCTCAGCGTGACGGGGTTGAGATCGAAAATATCAAACACGAAGTACAAACTGCCGTTGAACCACGGCAGGGTGAGGCTCGTCTGCCGCGCCTCGTATTCCTCCTGCGTGAAGGCGGCCACCGTGTTGGTGACGCCGCCTTCCACGCGCTGGATGCGCAGGCCGTAGCCCGGCGGGACGGTGTCGGCCTCGACCGTCTGACCGGCCACGATGGTGACCGGGCAGACCGCCGTCAGGCTGGCGGCGTTGCCGGCGTCGTCTACAAACTCAAAGAGGAAGGGCGCTTGATCGTCCAGCGTGAACGTGTGGGTGGTGGATTTACCGTTTTGGCCCTGCACCGGCTCGTCGGGCACCAGCGAGACGATGACGTCGCCGGTCGTCCGGTTGGTGTCACTCACCTCGGCGGTGTAGGTATAGGACAGCGTCGCCGTGGGCGGCGTTTTGTCGATGTTTTGCACCGAGACGACGCGGGTCTGCGACCCGCCGCCGTCGGCGTTTACAGTAAAGCGGATCTCTCCGTTTTGGCTCATGACGATGACAGCGCCGGTGACCCGTCCGCCGTCGCCTGTCTGTTTGGTCACCGTGCCGCCGGGGATTACATCCGGTATGTCCAGTGACACCAGCGTGTTAAACGCGGCGTTGACGGTCACCGTCACATCCTTGTTGGTGGGCGCGGTGTCCGAGACGGATACGTCGCAGAGGAACAGCCCGTCAAAGGCGGTCGCGGCAATGACCTCGGTGTATTCGGCCCCGAAAATGTCGGCATAGCGCACCTCATAGCTGCCGTTTGTGAAGACGGGCAGCGTCTTGGCGGTGTCAAAGACGGTCTGCCCCGCGCTTTGCGGCGGCGAGAGCATCTGCACCGGACGGCTGAAGTCGGCGACCAGCGCCCCGTCGTCCAGCCGCGCACCGGTATATTTTGGCTTACTATTGGGCACGGTCAGCGGGAAGGTCTTGACAACCGAGCGATTGCCGGCCTCGTCGGCCGCCGTCATCGTCAGGGTGTGGGGCAGGAGCGCCCCCTCGGCCTTGGTCGTGTCAAACGGCAGGAACAGGGTAAAGGCAATGGTTTTGCTCTCCGCGTCGTAGGAGGTGCTCGTCTCATACACGCCGCTCAGCGATGTGTCGGCAAGACGCCACAGCGGGTTCGCGGTGGCGTCGGCGGCGCTGAGGGAGGGAATTTCAAGCTCCTGTCCGCCGTCCAGCGTGAGATACAGCCGGCTGTCGGCGTCCGGCAGGTCGTCAGTGACGCGCGCCGTTCCGGTAATCGCGCCGGCGGCGCCGGTCGAGACGTCGGCCTCCAGCGCGGGCGCACGGCTGTCGATCCAGTCGATGGCGACCACCTCATAGGTGACGTTTTGGTCGGGGTCCATCATCATGAAAAGATAGGTTCCGTTTTGGGGAATGGCGACCGAGCCGGTCTCGCGGAATTGCTCCCGGTACGGCTGCCAGTCAATCCATTCGTCCTCCTCTTCCCCGTCCTCCTCCAACGCGCCGAAGCTCTCGCCGCCGTTTTCGCCCAGGACTCTAAAGTCGAAAATCAGCTCCTCTCGGGTAAACCGGCCGGTGAAATCAGCCACCGACACGGTGACGCCGGGGTCGACGGCGGCCCAGAGGTCGGGGTTGTTTTGCCGGTTGGGAGCGATATCCAGCGTCATGGTGGGGCGCTCATCCTGCGGATGGATGATGAGGGTTTGTACGGGGGATTCGACGCCCGAGGAGGTCACCATCTGGTAGCGGACGATATTGGGCTGGCCCGGCGCGATGGGCAGCAGGGGATAGCGCCCCTCGTCAAAGTCCTCGCCGCTATAGTCGCGCATACGCTGCAACACCGAGGCGGTGTTGGTTCCGTCCAGCGTGACGGCGGCGATCTCAATGCCGTAGTCGTTGTCGATCCACTTGTAGGCGTCCAGCGGAACCTGCGCCAGCGTGGTTTCGTTCCACACCCGCAGATAGGCGGAGGCGTACAGGTATTCATCATAGCTCTTGCGGAAGCAGGACTCGAGATCCTGCCAATAGAAGTTCAGATAGGTCACCTTTTCGCTCACCTCGGGCAGGCTTTGCAGCGGCACGGTGGAGAGCGAAATCTCCTGCACCCGCTCGTCCGGGCCGAGGTCGAAGTCCCGCTGGTTTTCAAAGTGCCACACGCGGGGCGCATACGTCCCCCACTCCGTCTCCACGGGCGTGAGGCTGGTGTAGCTGTTTATAAAAGTGAGCCCGTAGGCCGAGGGTTGGTTGAGATCCAGATAAATATCGGTGTATTCCGCGCGGGAGATCTCGCCCGAGCCCACGCTTTTTACCGTGACGACGACCTTGTACATGCCCGATTTGTCACAGAGGCCGACGGGGAAGGTGAAGGTCTGCCTGGCAAGCGGCAGCAGCGGCTGGGTGTGAATCAGGGTCGATTCCTCCGTATAAGTTTCGCCGCGGTAGTACACCTCGAGACGGGTGTCTAGGCTTGTAAAATCAATGTCCGACAGGCCGTAGGATGGGACAAGCGTATTGGCCAGCTCAATGTCCAGCGACGCGCCGTCCAGCGAACGGACAAAGCGCCGTCCGGGCTTTGCGTCAAAAACGCTTTGGCTCGAGTCAAAGCTCTCGTCATAGCCCATGGCGAGCGGGCCGCCGTCTTTATTTTCCGGCAGGCCCTCGGCGGTTTTGGGATTCCCGATGGAGATGCTGTTGGGCGGCTCGGTATGCCCCCAGCCACCGGCGACGCGGTAGGTGTAAACGTCATTGGTTTGCAGGACACTTTCCGGGATGTTGAAGAAGTCGGCGTTGCCCGGCAGGGCGATGAAGGTGACCTCCAGCTCGTGATAATCCAGATACAGGGATTCCTGCAAGCCGGCATAGAAGGTTTGCTCCCTCGTAAGCTCGGTGAGCACCCGCGTGGTGCCGCTCCAGCTCATGCGCACATTGCGCCAGCAGTTCCAAAGCGCCGGAAACGCTTCCAAATCGACGATAAACAGGTCAAAGGGATTGTCGATAATCATGGCGTCTGACGCCCCCTGTGCGGCGTAGTTGGCCGCGCCGAGGAAGGCGAAGTATTCGTCGCCGTTGGGATTGGTGGTGTAGAAGGTCTCGGGTTTTTTGACCAGCACCAGCAGCCGCCCGCTGTTGGCGTCGGGCGGGTTGGGCAGGGAAACCTTCAGCGAATGCTGGTTGTCGGGCACCAGCGGGTCGGTGACAAAGTCCAGATTGTAGGTCGGCAGGGCGAGGTTGTAATCCAGATCGAAGAAGGTCTCGCTGACATTGCCGCGCGTATCCTGCGAGAGAATAAACAGCCGGAATTTGTGATTTGTCCCGGCGGCCAGATCGGGCTTTACCAGGGCAAAGGCCTTTTCCGTGGCGGTGTCGGTCGTAAAGGCTGTCACTGTCTGCCACCCGCCGGGATCGGCGGCGACGGAGTCGCTTGTCCGCGTCACCCATTGATACCGGGTAGCGCCGGTCACAAGGCCGCCGGGATCCTTCACCGTCAGGTCGGCGGTCAAAAATCCCATAAAGGGACTGAGCCCATCGGGCTTTCTGTATTCCCGCCGGGAGGAGACAAGCATCGTCGCCGGGCCGGCTATGTCGTGTATGTAGTCGAGCGGGAAGGCCGTCTCGGCCGTGTTGCCGGCCAGATCGACGGCGGTGACGACCAGCCGGGTGGCAAAGAGATTGCACGCCGCGCCGTCGGCGAGCTTGATGTGCAGGTAGCTCGTGCCGGTCAGCGCCGTGGAGGCCAGCTGCTCAAAGGGGATGCGCTCGCCCGAGCGGGCTTCCTTGTAGGCGGTATCGGCCGGCTTCGCGATCGAGCCGGTCACGGCGTAAAGATAGGAATACGTCTCCGCGCCGGGGATGGTGTCCTCCCACAAAAACAGACCCTTCTGACCGCGGATGCCGGAGGCAAACTCCGCCCCCTGGGCTGTGCCGTCGGTCAGGGTGAGGGGGAAGAAGAACTCCTTGATGCTGTGCGCACCGTAATCGCCGGGCAGATAGCCGCCGGCGGTCTGCCCCAGCGTGGTGGTGGCCGCGGGCGGCAGCGTGTCGGGATACCGCTGGCCGGCCGGCATGACGCGGTTTTGCGTATTGATGAGCTCGCGCGCACCGTTGTAGAGATTGACATGCAGGTCGGACAGCTTCCAGGAGGCGCTGTCCTGCTGATAAATTTTATTGAGGCCCACCGGCAGCGGCGCGCCGCCGTACACAAGGGGGGCCATGTCGGCGGTGATGGGCGCCGTGGGCTGGAAATGGACGATGGAGATATTTTTGCCGTTGAGGCCGTCCTGCCGGACGACCATATAGTCGGCCCGCGCCTTGACCGGTGTGCCGGAGACCCCGAGGTTGAGCTCGGCCCAAATGGCGGTTTCCACGCCGGGGAAGGGCGTGATGAGGTTATAGCGCGTCTCGCCGCTCACGATCACGGAGTTGGCCGGCAGGCGCGACGCGCCGCCGGACAAAAAGCCGAGCGTTTCGGAGAAATACACCGAAAAGCCGAGCTGGTCGCCGATGCCGGCCCAGACGCAAGGCTCGCTGACGTTGTATTTGTTTTTCACGGGATGGGTCAGCTCGATTTTTTCCACCACGGGAGCCACATTGTCCAGATAAGCGGGCTTGGCCAGCTTGACGGTGCCGGTGGTCTGCATGGCGTTGCCGGCGATGTCGGTGATATACGACGTGCTTTTTTTGGTCTCGGGCGCGAGCGCGACGCTGACGCCCGGCAGGGAAAGGGCAAAGGGTCCGCCCACGAAGGTGGTCTGCTGGGCGTAGGGATATACCTCGTCTATGTAGTGGTTGACGGCGATGCCCGCGCCGTAAACGGCCGGTACGGTATAGACAAACGAAAGGGTGTTGTTTTTCAGGGACACCAGCGCGGCGGTCGCCTGAATACCGGATTCCTCAATGCCGTCCACAATGCGCTTGACGCGGAATTTGAGTTTGGGCGCACTGGACAGAAGCGGCGCGGTCATGTCGGAAAAGCGGATATCCTCGTCAAAATTGAGGTGAATATAAACCGTGTCGCCCGGCTTGAATTCGGTGACGGCGCTGCCGTCCAACGTCTTGGAGGTGGTGATGGAGGACACCTTGGGGCCGGCCTCGTCCACCAGCACCAGCTTGACTTGGTTTACGCGGGAGGAGCCGCAGGTGCAGACTTGCGCCCGGGCGTAAAACTTGATGTAGGAATACGAGATGGCGCTGCGTTCGCCGGGGCCGCCGTATGTCCATGTGCCGTCGCAGTCGTTGGCGCTGGAGCTGTAAAACAGGGAACGGGTGTCGTTGCCCACGAAATACACGTTCGGATAGGCGGTCTTTTTGTCCCAGTGACGCCAAAAGTTGCCATGACGGTCGTTTGTCAGGGTGACCGAGGCAAAGAAGCTCAGATCGCCCTTGGCTCTCGGGACGCGCAGTTCCTCGGGCAGATTGTAAGTATAGGCGGCGTTATAGGTGTTGCTGTCGTCCGCGTGGAAGAATTCCGCCCCGGCCAGGCTGGCCGGAGCCCCGTTCCGGTTGCCCGTGACGGTTCCGGGTGTAAAATTCCCGGCGCGGTTGAAGGAGGAGCTGTTTTTGACGGCGCCTACATAGGCGTTGTCCACCAGCGCCTTTACCGGCGCAACCAAGGTGGCGGTCATGCGCGGGGTATAGGCCACCCGTTCCTCCGCCGCGGTGGCCGTCGGCCCAAGCTGCGGCGCGAGCGCCAACAGGAGCGCCAAAACGAGAACAAGTGCGGAAAACCGTTTTAGCATAGTCTTCTCTCCTTTTGCGTTTATTTTCTTTGTAGAGAAAGCGCTTTTACATACAATGACCCACGATACAAACGTATTGTATCGTGGGTCGTCGGAAAAAGATACTGGCCGGAGGGTGTGTTTTGAGGTGTGTTTTACGGTGTCACGCGCTGCGGATAAACATCTGCGTCCAGTACAGACTGCCCTTTGAATCCTTGGCCACGCCCACGCCGATCTGGTTGTAGTTGGCGCCCAGAATATTGCCCCGATGACCGGCGGAATTCATCCAGCTGTTCATGACGGCGGCCGGAGTCGGCTGCCCCTTGGCAATATTTTCGCCCGCCGCCGTAAAGCGCACACCGAAGTTTTCCATCATGTCAAACGGGCTGCCGTAGGTGGGCGACTGGTGGGCGAAATAGTTTTTCTTGATAAAATCCTGCGATTTATAGCGCGCCACGCGGGACAGCTCCCAGTTCATTTTGAGAGCCGGCAGGCCTTTTTTGGAGCGCTCGACGTTGACCAGCCGGGCCACCTCGGCCTCCAGCTTTTTGACATCGTCGATGTTGGGGATGTTGTCCTTTTGCCCCACCGTGATCATGGCGGGGTTTTTGATTTGCGGATTGGCCTCGATGAGCTCGCTGATGCCGATCTGATACCGCACGGCGATTTTCCACATGCTGTCGCCCGAGACGACGGTGTGCGTCCCCGGCTGGGCGGCCGCCGTCAGAGTCAGCAAAAGCGCCAGCGCGAAGGCCAGAACAATACGTTTTGTTTTCATACAATACCTCATGGAATGTTTTGTGGGTTTCCGTTTTTAGTGTTTCAGGAAACACTAAAAATACTCCATGAAAAAACCTCCGGTCGAAAACGCGGCTTTCGACCGGAGGTTCGTACGTTCAGGCGCTTGCCAATGAGCCCGCGTCCCTCTCTCTCCATGCGTAGAGCAGCATCAACAGCAGCGCAAACACATAAATGATGCTGGGCGCGACCATAAAGTTGAAGGTCATGGCCTGCTGGATGGGCGCGGTAATCGGATTGTCGGCGACATAACCCGCCGAGGCCAAAATGGTGCTGATGAGCGTACCGGCCAGGCTGACGCCGACCTTGGTGCCGAAATTAAAGGTGGCATAAATCCAGGAGGCAACGTTTTGTTTGTATTTTCGGGTGTATTTGTCCACATATTCGGCCAGCATGACAAAGCAGAGGTTGGCCGGAATGGCGCTGAACAGGCCGTAAACAATGTTGCCGGCCAGCAGCAGCGGCACCACTCCGTTGGATACCAGCATCAGCAGAAAGCCCGCCGCGCTGCCGAGCAGCCCCAGCAAAACTGCCGGGATTATACGTATTTTTTTGACGACGCGCCGCACGCAGAGCTGCATCACAAAGGAGGCGCCCAGCCCGGTGAAAAAGAAGAAACTTTGGAGCTGGGCGTTTTGCAGGACATGGGCCAGATAGTACATGGTAGAGGAGGATTTAAACGTATTGGCCATCCAGATGAAGAAAAACAGCACAAAGAGCAGAAGGAGCTGCCGGTCGCCTCCTACGCAGCGCAGCGCGGTTTTGAACGGTATTTTTTCCTTCGCAGACAGGGCGTATTTTTCCCGGATGTTGCGGAAGGCGAAGAGCAAGAGCGGCACCGCCATGGCGGCATAGACCGCAGCGGTCAACGGATAGCCCTGGGTTGGGTTGCCCATAACGGTCAGGCCCAGGTTGCCGCCGCCCAGCAGGTTGACAAAATTCGGGGTGAAGCTGATAAGCAGCGTGGCGGCCACCGAAAAAATGATCCGGCTGGAGTTGAGGCGGGTACGCTCGGACAGGCCAGCGCTGATCATGGGCAGCAGAGAATTGGTGGACAAATTGAGCAGCGTCATGGCGGAATCCCACAGGAAATAGAGGACATAGGCATACACGATCTTCCAGCCGAGGGTAAACGCCGGGGTGAGAAACAGCAGGATTGTCAGCGCTGCCATGGGAAAGGCCGTCCAAAGCAAATAGGGCCGGTATATACCGAACCTGGATTTGGTGCGGCACATCAGATAGCCGAAAATCTGGTCGTTGACCGCGTCCCAGATATGCGACACCAAAAACAGAACGGCGACATAGCCCGGCGGGATTTTCATCACGTCGGTATAGAAATAGATGAGATAAATCGAGACGATCTGAGAAAACAGGGAGCTGGCAAAGCCGAGGGACGCGTAAGACGCCGTCTCTTTGAGCGGCAAGCCGATCTCTTTCATCCGCATATCAGGCCCACTCAGACGCCGCACAGGGCGTCCGCCTTTTGTATTATTAAGCTTTTCCGTCCAGAATCATCTGAAGAAGATAATCTATCAATGCGAACATAGATGTATCCTGATTGTCCGGATCCAGCATTTGCCTGTCCATGGTGTTGAGCATGGTGAAGCTCATGGGCAGGGTATACAGAAGGGCGGACATACGCTCTACATTGAGTGGCGGGATCAGTCCGCGCGCGGACAGGGAGGCCAGCGCCGAGCGGATAAAGCCGAACGACTTTTCAATGATTTTGCTTCGCAAAAATTCGCTGATGTCGGGATTGCGAGTATGCTCGGAATAGAGTATCTTCTGGATCTTGCGGTATTGATCCAGCTTTTCGGGCGGAAACCGGAAAAACAGCATGTCGGACAATTCTTTTGTCGTGAGAATTTTGTGTTTCTTTTGAAACGGAATGTCCCGTGCCACACCTCCCTGCAAAATGGACTCATATATACGCAGAATCTCCAGCATGATGTCGTATTTGGAAGGGAAATGATTGTACAACGAGCTGGCCCGCAGTCCCGCCGCTGCGGCAATCTCACGCATGGAGGTTTCCGCGTAGCCTTGAATGGAAATCAAATCAATGGAGACGTCCAAAATGCGCGCTTTGGCGTTGCCCGTGCGCGGCGCAAACAATTCTACCTCCCCCCTTCTGCAATAATTTTCTAAATTATATCACGGTTCCACAAAAAGTAAACAGCTTTTTGTTCCCGGCGTACAGTTTTTTGTCAAATTTAAACAAACAAAAAAGAATACCCATTTTTGTTAAAATCTGTATAAATTGATTTTCCCCGGGCGATACTAGACCCGGAGGTGTTACCCTTGAAAAAAGGAAAACGCATGGAAAAAGTGATGGACTTCCTGGCGGGCAAAGGATTTTACATTGTATTATTCGCCTGTATCCTGGCCATTGGTATTTCAGGCTATGCCCTGATCTTTGCCGGTACGCCCACCCTGCCTGACGTCCCCACGCTGGATTCCCTCGACAACCCGCTCACATCGCCCGACAGCGTATACACCTGGGATATCCCCAGCCCCAACCGTCCGGCCTGGATGGATGAGACCGACCCGACCATTGACTTTCCGGCCGTAAACCCCGATGAGGGAGACGCGCAGGAGGTTCTGGCACCGGCGAGCCCGACGGTTTCGCCGCCGGCGCAGAGCACTGTTACGCCCCAGCCGACTCCGAAGACCTCAACCAAGCCCTCGGCCACTCCCAAGCCGTCCAAAAAGCCCGTGAGCTTCTCATGGCCGGTGGCCGGCACGGTGCTGCACCCCTTCTCCATGGAAGCGCTGGTGTTCAACGCCACCCTGGGCGACTGGCGGGTACATGCCGGACTGGATATTGAGACAGCCGCGGGCGCCAAGGTCAGCGCCATGGCCGACGGCACGGTGGCCGATATCTACGAGGATCCCTTCCTGGGGCATACCATTGTCATCTCCCATGACGACGATATGCGCAGCGTCTATTGCAATCTGCAAAAGAGCATGACCGTCGCGGTGGGTGACAAGGTCAAAATGGGCGACACACTCGGCGCGGTCAGCGATTCGGCGCTGAGCGAGGCGTCCGAGCCCTATCACTTGCATTTGGAGGTCTACAACGGCGACGAGCTGATTGACCCGCAAAGCGTATTGCCGGTGCGATAATCCCGGTGAGCATTGTTTTAAACGGCCGGTTGGGGACGGACACCCCCGACCGGCCGCTGGCGTTGTGTCCAGTTTATGGAACCGTTTTTCATTTTTTTTGTTGCTTTTTCACAGGGGACAGTGTATACTGTAAACATGGTTTTTTGCGTCCTTCCAATTGCGCCGCAAAAAGATGGGGGTCGTTTTTATGTTCAAGGGATGGCGCGGCCTTGTATACGGACTTTTGATCGGCGCCATTGTGGGCGGCGGTCTTGTTTATTTTCTCGCGCCGCCGCGGCGGTCATCTGCGCAGGAGCCCGAGGGGAAGAGCGCCCTGTCGGCGCTGGAATGCGCGCAGGCGGTGGTGAAAGCCTTCAACGCGCGGGATTTTTCGGCGGTGTCGCGCTGGGCGCATCCGGACAAGGGCGTGACCTTTGTACCATATTCCACCGTGGAGCCCGGCAAAAATCTGGTGTTTGCCGCCGATAAGCTGGCCCAGTTTGCCACGGATAAGACAAGCTATGTCTGGGGCGAGACCGACGGCGAGGGCGCGCCGATCCAAATGACCCCGGTCGAGTATTGCAAGGTCTATGTGACCGACCGCAACTATTTGGAAGCGCCGCAGACCGGCGTAAACACCCTGCTCGGGCGCGGCAACGCGCTGGAAAATGTGCGGGAGACATACCCGGACGCCACTGTTGTGGAGTTGTATTACCCCGGCGTCGATCCCCAATGGGAGGGGCTGGACTGGAGCAGCCTCAAGCTGGTGTTTGAAAAGGTGGGAGACGGGCTGCGGCTCGTGGCGGTGATTCACGGACAGTGGACGGTTTGAGTCCGCAAGGGCTCAAACCGTTGTGCGAACAGGAGGGCGCTGCCCTCCTGTTCGCATTTTTCCGAGGCATGACAAAATTTTCCGAGAAGATACAAAAATAACACCTTGTTTTTTCACGGGTTTTTGGATAGGATAAGGACAGTAAACAGGAGCCTTGCGCCGAGAGGAGGATTTTTCATGAAAAAAGAAATCGTATTTTACCGTTGCCCCCATTGTGGCAACGTGGCGTGGAAGCTGTTTGACGCGGGCGTGCCGCTGGTGTGCTGCGGCCAGCCGATGGACGCGCTCGTCCCCAACACGGCGGACGCCGCGCAGGAAAAGCATGTGCCGGTCGTCACCGCGGGCAGCGGCCAGGTGACCGTCGCGGTGGGCGAGGTGCCGCATCCTATGGAGGACAAGCATTTCATCGGGTTTATCGCTCTGGAGGACGGGCAGCAGGTCACCGTCAAGTTTTTAAATCCCGGGGAGCCCGCCGTCCTCACCTGCGCCGGACAAGCGCCGGTCACCGCGTACGCTTGGTGCAATCTGCACGGATTGTGGATGCATTCCTTGTAATTTAATTTAGGGAGGATTTT
>JAVBOJ010000135.1:0-7902 GCA_031550755.1 Oscillospiraceae bacterium | reverse complement strand
AGGATGTGGACATCAACCGCGAGATTGTGCAGGCGCTGCTGGATCCGACCTGTGTGACAATCGACTGCGCCGAAATCGGCGCGCAGGCGGTCATGATGTTAGCCGCCGAGCCGGACAAATAAGACATGATTTTTATGGATGTGCAAATGCCCGAGATGGACGGCTACGAGGCCACGCGGCGGATCCGCGCCGACGGCGGGAACGTACCCATTGTCGCCATGACGGCCAATGTCTTCAAGGAGGACATTGAGAAGTGCCTTGCGTCCGGCATGGACGACCATGTGGGCAAGCCGCTGGACTTTGACGAGGTGCTGGCCAAGCTGCGCAAATATCTCCGTTCTTGACAACCGGGCACCTCCTGTGATACTTTCATAAGAGCGCCGGAGTGGCGGAACAGGCAGACGCCCGGGACTTAAAATCCCGTGATTCGTGAGAATCGTGCCGGTTCGATCCCGGTCTCCGGCACCAGGAACATGGAAAGGAGGGGGGGATTCCCCCTCCTTTTCACACTTTCGCTCCCCCTTGGCGGCTGTGCTGCTCCCTTTTGAACAACAAACGCCGGGAAGCGTACGCTTCCCGGCGTTTGTGCGGTTTTCCCTAAAAGGACAGATCTCCGTTGAGGTAGCTGTTGGCGTCGCTCTGGGGCTCAAAATCGTCCATATCATGCAGCCCCGCTCCGTCGTCATGGTCACCGGACGGGATATGGCGCAAACGGCGGGCCACCAGCTCCTTGAGCATCTCAAACTGCCGCTGCAAAACGTCCATATAACGCACGGCCATGATAGCGACAGCAGCGATGGCGGCGATCACCACGGCCGCTCCCAGAAAAAACTTCAAGGGATTTTTCATACGCGCACTCCTCTCAAGTGTAGTTATCGTTATTTTACACCAAACGTCATAAAATATCAATGAAAATTTGGAAAAGACATTCCGCTTGTCAAATAAATAACAGTGCTTGATTTTTGACGTGGATATGATACAATGAATGAAGAAATTTTAGTAAAGGTGGGTTACTCTATGGCCTATTACATTAACGATGATTGCATCAGCTGCGGTGCTTGCGAGCCCGAATGTGTGGTTTCCTGCATCAAGCCCGGCGATGACAAGTACATTATTGACGAGGATGCCTGCATTGAATGCGGCGCCTGCGCCGGCGTCTGCCCGGTTGACGCGCCCAAGCCCCGGTAAATACACTACATACACAAAGCATGGGGCGGCCTTTTGGCCGTCCGTTTTGTTTCAGGGAGGAAGCGCTCATGGAGGAAAAGCTGTACCGCCAAGTCGCCCGTGCGCTCGAGGACGATATCCTCACCGGCATTGTACATGAGGGCGAGCCCGTGCCGTCCACCCACCAGTATGCCCATCATTTTGAGATCAATCCCGCCACGGCGGCGCGCGGCGTGGCCAGCCTGACCGCGCAGGGCATTCTGTTTAAAAAACGCGGCGTGGGCATGTTTGTGGCCGAGGGTGCGCGGGAGCGCATCCGGGAGCGCCGCCGCGCCGACTTCCGCGAACGCTTTCTGGAGCCGCTCTTGGAGGAGGCCCGGCTGGTGGGAATCTCCCGGAACGATCTGATGGCCATGATGATGGCGCACGATCGGTGAGGGCAAATCAATATACCGTTTCCGCCCCCCCATATTCTCTGAGAGGTGTTTTCCATGCCCATCAAAATCCCCGATTCCCTGCCGGCGCGGGCCGTGCTGGAGGGCGAAAAAGTCTTCGTCATGACCGAGCACCGGGCGCTCCATCAGGACATCCGGCCGCTTCGGCTGGTCATCCTCAACCTCATGCCCACCAAGGTGGCCACCGAAACGCAGATTTTGCGCTGCCTGTCCAACACGCCGCTGCAAATCGAAATCGAGCTGCTGCAAACCGCCAGCTATCAGCCCAAGCACACCTCCCAGCAGCATCTGGAGGCGTTTTACACCACCTTCTCGCGCATCCGGGACAACCGCTACGACGGTCTGATCATCACCGGTGCCCCGATCGAGACGCTGCCGTTTGAGCAGGTGGACTATTGGCCGGAGCTGTGCGAGATCATGGAATGGTCGAAAACCAACGTGTTTTCCACCTTCCATATCTGCTGGGGCGCGCAGGCGGGGCTGTACTACCATTACGGGATCCCCAAAATGCCGCTGTCCGCCAAGGTGTTTGGCGTGTTTGAGCACAGCCTGCTCGACCCCACCGTGCCGCTGGTGCGCGGGTTTGACGACTGCTTCCGCGCGCCGCATTCGCGTCATACCGAGGTGCGCCGGGCGGACATTGAGGCGTGCCCCGAACTCAAGCTGCTGGCGGTGTCGGACAAGGCCGGGGTCTATCTGGCGATGAACCGCGACGGGCGGCAGATTTTTGTCACCGGCCACTCGGAATATGACGCCGACACCCTGTCGGCGGAGTACTTCCGCGACAAAAACCGCGGGCTGTCCATCGACCTCCCGGCGGACTATTTCCCGGAAAACAACCCGGAAAATCCGCCGCGCAAGACCTGGAACTCCCACTCGTATCTGCTGTACAACAACTGGCTGAATTATTATGTCTACCAAGCGACCCCGTACGACCTGCGGGAGCTGTGAGAATGAACGAAAAAGGGCGTGCCGTCTGTGACGGCACGCCCTTTTTGTGTGTTTGGATCTATACAATCAGCCGGGCTCTCAGCACGCCCTCCATTTTTTCGATCCCCGCCATGCAGTCCGCTTCCGGGATGCTGCCGAGGTCAAAAATGGAATACGCCATGTCTTTTTTGGATTTGTTGACCATGTTTTCGATGTTGACCTTTTTCGCCGCCAGCGCCGAGCTGATGGAGCCCACCATATTGGGAACATTGCGGTGGATAACGCACAGGCGGCTGCCGCCGCTGCCGATCTCCAGCGACACATCGGGCAGATTGACCGAGTTTTTGACCGTGCCGAAGCGCAAAAAGTCGGCCATTTGATCGACCGCCATGACGGCGCAATTGTCCTCGCTCTCGGGCGTGGACGCGCCCAGATGCGGCACCGGCACGATGTTTTTGACGCCCAGCAGGTCGGCGTTGGGGAAGTCGGTGACATAGGCCGCCACCGTACCCGCTTCCAGCGCCGCTTTGATGTCGGCGGTGTTGACCAGCTCGCCGCGCGCCATGTTGATGATGCGCAGGCCGGACCGCGCCATGGAAAACACCTCGGCGTTTACGCTGCCGCGGGTCTCGGGCGTCAGCGGGATGTGCAGGGTGATATAATCGCTGTCCATATAAATCTGCCGCAGGTCGCGCGCCTTGCGCACCGCGTTGGACAGGCCCCACGCCGCGTCGATGGAGAGATACGGGTCAAAGCCCAACACGTTCATGCCCAGCGCACAGGCGGCGTTGGCCACCATCGCGCCGATGGCGCCCAGCCCCACGACGCCCAGCGTCTTGCCCTGGATCTCCGGCCCGGCGAAGGCCGATTTCCCTTTTTCCACCAGCGCGGGCACATTGTCGCCCTCGTTTTTCAGCCCCTGCGCCCAGGTCACGCCGCCCACCACGTCGCGGGAGGCCAAAAACAGCGCGCACAGCACCAGCTCCTTGACGGCGTTGGCGTTGGCGCCCGGCGTATTGAACACCACGACGCCGGCCTCCGAGCATTTTTCCACCGGGATGTTGTTGACGCCCGCGCCGGCGCGCGCGATGGCCAGCAGATTGCCGTCCAGCGGGAACTCATGCATGTCGGCCGAGCGCACCAGCACGGCATGGGGCGAGGCTTGCTTGTCCGCGCAGGAAAACAGCGCGGTGTCCAGCCGGTCGGTGCCAACCGCGGCGATTTTGTTGAGGGTGAGTATATTAAACATCCACGGACACAACCTTCACTTAAATTTGATCCTCATAGGGCATGATGACGGCGGCGATGATATAGGCCACCAGTCCCGCGCCGGCCATACAGCTGAAAATGACCCAGCCCAGCCGCACCAGTGTGGGGTCGAGTTCAAAATAGGCCGCGAGGCCGCCGCAGACGCCGCAGAGCTTCCCATTTCTGACCTTGTATAGCCGTTTCATGACGCTCGCTCCTTACTTTTTGTGTTTTTGCTCAAATTCCTTCATGAATACCGCCAGTTTTTCCACGCCCTCGATCGGCATGGCGTTGTAAATTGAGGCGCGCATTCCGCCCACGGCGCGATGCCCCTTGAGGGTGGCCAGCCCTTGCGCCGCCGCCTCTTTGACAAACAGATCGTCCAGCGCGGGATCGCCCGTGAAGAAGGTGACATTCATCAGCGACCGGCTGTTTTTCTCCGCCGCCGGTTTGTAGAAATCCGAGGCGTCCAGCGCGTCGTAGAGCACCTTGGCCTTTTTCTCGTTGTGGGTCTTCATGGCGTCCAGTCCGCCCATTTCGCGCACCCAGTCCAGCACCAACCCCAGCAGATAGATGCCATAGGTCGGCGGCGTGTTGATCATCGACTCGTTTTTGATCTGGGCGGCATAGTCCATCAGTCCCGGCGTGCCGGGCAGGGTCTGTCCGGCCAAATCTTCGCGCAGAATCACCACGCACAGACCCGCCGGTCCCATGTTTTTCTGCGCGCCGGCGTAGATCAGGCCGAATTTCGACACATCCACCGGCTCGGACAATATGCACGACGACATGTCGCACACCAGCGGCACCTCTCCCGTCTCGGGCAGATACGGCCATTTGGTGCCGAAAATGGTGTTGTTCATGCAGTAGTGGAAATACGACGCGCCGGGATCGAGCGCGAGCTCGCTCTGCGCCGGAATCCGCGCGAAATTTTCCGCCTCGGTGCTGACAGCCGCGCGCACCTCGCCATATTTTTTCGCCTCTTTGTAGGCCTTGGTGGAAAACTCGCCGGTCAGGGCGTAATCGGCCTTGCCAGAGCGCGGCAGAAGGTTCATCGGCACCATGGAAAACTGGAGCGTCGCACCGCCCTGCAAAAACAGTACGCGGTAATTGTCCGGGATATGCATGACGTCGCGCAGCTGCCGCTCCACCGCCTTGATGATTTTGTCATAGACCGGGGCGCGGTGGCTCATCTCCATCACCGACATGCCGGAGCCGCTGTAGTCCAGCATTTCGGCCGCCGCCTTTTTCAGTACCGCCTCGGGCATCATGGCCGGGCCGGCGGAAAAGTTGTAAATCCGTTCTCCCATAAATAAAGACCCTCCTCGCAAAATCAGGAATATTCTTTATTATACCACCGTACGGCGCGTTGTCAATTTGCTTTGTCAGGGAAATCGCGCGGAAATCTCGGCGCACGCGGAGCGGCGGATCTCTGTTCAACTTTCCAGGGGGCACAATGCGCAAAAAGGAGGGATTCCCCCTCCTCTTTGTATTTTTTCCCTTTTTTACGTCGCGATAAACCCAATCCCCACGGCGCCCGGCCCGGCATAGGTGCCGATGGTGGGGCCCAGCTCGTTGACCACATGCTTGACCTGCGCCCACAGGCCGCCGTGCTGCCGCAGCAGCTCGGATAACCGGGCGCGCATGTCGGGCGAAATGACATGGTAGACAAAAATGGGAAAGCGCGGGTCGGGCGTGTCCTCCCCGGCGATGGCCGCCATGCGCTTCATGGCGTTTTCCATGCCGCGCTCGCGGACGGTGGGGACAACCAGCCCCTCCTTCATGGTGAGGATGGGGCAGATCCCCAGCATCGACCCGATGGCGGCGGCGGCGGCGCTCAGGCGTCCGCCCAGCCGCAAATATTTTAAATTGGACACCAGCGCGAAAAAACGCAGCTTGGGAATAAGCGCCGTCAGCTTCTCGGACAGCTCCCTGGCGTTTTTACAGCCCTCGCGCAGCGTCATGGCGGCGCTGATCAGCGCTGCCTGCCCGCAGGTTGCCACCCGCGAATCAACAATATGAACCTGATTGCCAAACGGCTGCGCCCCAATGTGCGCCGCCTGCACGGTTCCGCTGATGCCGCCCGACATACAGACGGCCACTACCTCGTCGCCCTGCTCGACATGGCGGCGGAAGCAGTCCTCAAACACGGCGGGCGACGGCTGGGAGGTCTTGGGCAGGACGTGGACGGTCTTGAGTTTTTCGTAAAACTCATGGTTTGTGCCGGTGAATTCCTTCTCCTCAAAGGTGATGGTCAGATTCACAATGTCCACGCCGTCCCTTTCGGCCAATGCGGGGGGATAGTCCGCGCCGCTGTCGGTGATGATTCGAATCATATCTTTACTCCTTGTCTTCCTTTTCCCAGCGAAACCCGACCGCCATTAGCACGGCGGCCAGCCCCCAGAAATAGGCGTTCATATAGGGAACTTCAAAAATATTTTCCCAGAAACAGTGGACGAGCACGCCGCAAAGTCCGGCCAACAGGCCGCAGGCCAGCGAATAATCGGCGGAGCGTTTCCGGCTGACAAATAACGCGCGCAGTCCGTTGCCGACGAGCCCCAGCAGCAGCCCCACATAAGAGACAAGCCCCACATAGCCCATTTCGACAAGGGTTTTCATATAATAGTTGTCCATATAAAAATAGGTAACGCCAAGGAGCTTGGGGCTTTGCATGGCCACCGCGCCGCCGAAGCGCCCCAGTCCGAAGCCGAGGACAGGGTCGTTGCGGTGCAGCAGCTCCAGCCCGTATACCCAGCGGGCGGCCCGCCCGCCCGATTCGTTGTTGGCGGCGAAATCCGGCGTGAGCAAAAACGCCACGCGGTTGGCAATCTGCGGGACAAACACCGCCGCACCGGCCACCAGAAACGACACCGCCAGAATCCGGCGGTCGCGGAACAACCCGAAGACAACAATGGCGACCGCCATGCCCAGCCACCCGCCGCGCGAAAAGGTGAAGATGCAGGACAGGCACATCACAAGCGTCGCGCCCCAGCAGCAGACCTTGGCCCACAAGGGCTTGACAATATACGAGAAGGCGGCGGCCAGCGGCGCGAGCAACACCAGAAAGCTGCCCATGATGTTGGGACTGCCGATGATGGAAAACACCCGGGTGCGCACGCCCTGCTCATAGACCGACACCCACGCGGCCGGGATCTGCACCCCGACGGCGAACTGGTAGAGCCCGTGCAGACCGATCAGCGTGCCCAGCCCGACCATCACGCCGCACAGCAAAAAGCCGCGGCGGCGCTCGGCGGCCAGCGTCCCCACCACGAAAAACCACAGGATGTACTGGCATTGCGCCCGCCAGCCGGACACGGCCACACCGAAATTGGGCGACACGACGAACATCAGAAAAATGGAAACGCCGAGAAAGAAAAACAAAAACGGATGCAGCGGCGACAGCCCCGGCAGGGCGCAGGCGGGCTTGCGGGCGCGGTTATAGATGAGAAACAGCAGCCCGAACACCAAAAACGCCTCATCCCAATAGGAGGCCAAAAAAGCCAGCGAATTGATCTGCCGCAGCGCCCAGTCAATAGGCAAATAAAGCGTGAAC
The DNA here is from genome assembly GCA_031550755.1 of Oscillospiraceae bacterium. GTDB lineage: Bacteria > Bacillota > Clostridia > Oscillospirales > UBA929 > JAVBOJ01. Next base: position 552 of record JAVBOJ010000135.1, on the reverse strand, counting down.
AGCGTCAGCAGGACGCCCTCGGTTTTGAGGAAACGTAGCGGGCGCAGCAGCAGCGAACCGCGCAGACATCCCGAGTGCCACACGCCGGCCGTCGCGCGGCGCAGCAGACTGCTCCGCCAAACCCGGCCGACCGCCGCCCCGAGGTTGGACACCCGCGTCCCCGCGCGGCGGTAAATTCGATACAGCTTTGAGCCGTACAGCGTCCGGCAAGGGCCGCCCAGCAAGGCGGCAATCATCCGGCGCGTGCGCGAATGCTCCCAGCCGCGGCTCAGCGCGGCAAAAAAAGCGCAGACCAGACTTGTTTTGTAAAACAGCCGCAAACGGCGGACAAACCGCACCAGCAGACTGCCGGAAACGGCGGTGTTACCCATTGAGCGTCACCGATTCAATGATGGACGAAAACTCCAGATAGCGGGTCTTGAGAAAATGGCCGAGGCCGGCGCGAATTTCCTGCGGCCCGACCCGGAACAGCGTGGCGTTGGCGACGCTGGCCTGCACGGTAAACACAACCTCAAGGCGGGTGGGATCAACCGCGTCAACCAGACGCCCGTC
>JAVBOJ010000157.1:0-14581 GCA_031550755.1 Oscillospiraceae bacterium | reverse complement strand
TGGCTCATGCAGACATTGTGGCCGTGGCCGCGCCCGAAGAAGACAAAGACCCCGTAGGTCTGGATGCGTAGCGACAACACGCAGCTCGCGGTTCGGATCTTCACGTCGGACAGGCTGCCGGTCATCTGCTGCAAGCCGCCGGCTCCGATGGCGTAAACGCCGCCGAGGCTTTCCGTCGTGGTCACAGCCCCGCCCTGCCCCTTGACCGTCATGGTGCTGCTGCCCGAGACGGCGAACCGCTGGCTGTAGGTGTAGAGCTTGAGGGTGGGACTGTTGAGGATCAGCCGGGCTTTTTCCTTTTCAAAATTGTACTTTTTGCCGGAGGAATCCACAAAGGTCAGCCGGTAGACATTGCCCGACGGCGTGAACTGATCGACATAGGCGCTGACAATGGGGCCGTTGTTGTACCCCTTCTCGCGCAGGATCTGTGTGATCTGCTCGTTTGTATAGGTGGTCTGCCAGATGCCGTACGCCGCGCGGGCGAGGTTCTCAAAATTGTCCGGCACGGCCGTGAGATAGGGCAGGTCGGTGCTCCAGACGTTGACGGCGTCCTCGGTGGAGCCGCCGTTGGAGGCGTGGTAGAACGTGTTGGCCACCGCGCCGTTGTGGAAGATGTAGAGCCCGTAGGTTTCGTCCACCGCGCGGTCGGAGTTTGCGCCCGCGCCAGACACGCCGTAATACACCTGACAGTCGGTGGTGTTGCAGAGGTCAAACCCGGCGTTTCTGTGCTTGTTCATGTTGCAGGCGGCGTACGATTTGGCGCACAGCGCCTGCGCCTTGAGGGCCTCCAGCGGCCACGACGGGCTCATCTCATAGGGGATGACCCCCTTGAGATAGTCCTGCATGGACACCCGGCCTATGACCGTGATATTGTTGCCGTCCAAGCGGCGGTATTCAAACATGCCGTAATAACGGTAGCCCTTAAACCAGGTCACGGGCGCGGAAACCTCCCCGCGCGAGGGATAGACCACCAGAGAGCGGAACGACCCGCCGTCAAACTGCCACAATATTTTGCCCGAGTTTGTCTGCACGACGGTGACGCAATAGGCGCTGCCGGTGACGGGCTTCGCGCCCGAAAGACCGAGGCTGTCGATGGCCGCCTGCGCGCCCGCCGAGGAATTGTAGCTACCGCCGCGCACATACCAAGCCCCGTCGGAGTAGGATACAAACCCACCCACGCCGCGGGCGGAGAGCTCGGCGGCGGCGCTCTCGGCGGACGCGGCGCTGTCATATGTACGGCCCAGATCGATATGATACGCGCCGATGAGGGTGCTGCCCTCGGGCGGATCGGCGTCGTAATACAGGCTGTTTTTCATATAGATGTTGCGGTTTTTGACCATGGTGATCTTGGTCTCCCCGGTCGAGCCGAGCTGATTAAAGCTCGTCCCGTCAAGATAGCCGAACCGGTAACCGCTGCCGGTGTGGTTTTCCAGATTGACCGCCGGCAGGGCGGCGCTCCCGTACAAAAGCCCGATGCGCAGCAGCGGATCGGCCTCGACGGCCAGCCCCTGCGGGGCGGACGACAACAGCAAAACGGCCGGCAAAAGAATCATCGTCACGCGTTTGAGGAGAAAAAACACTCTTTTTTTCATCATAAACTCCTTTTGTATAGGGTGTTGGTGAATTTTATGTATTGACGCGCGTCCCGTGAAGTGGTATTATAATGGTCACAATCCAGAGCGTGACACGCTCTCCATAGGGACGCGCAGGATAGAGGCGCGGATTTCAACAGTAGAATCGGTCAGGGCGACCCCGCCCCATGACCCGGTTTGAAAGGGACATCCGCCGAAGGGAAAACGATGGGGCGTCGTTTTTTCTGGTTGCCGGGTGAACAACCCGTTGACTGTCATCTTTCAACAAGATGAAGAGCTATCTGCTTTTGTGGAAGATGCCGAAAAGCCCTTTCGACATTATACTACGAAATCAGCCGGTTTTTCAACCGGCTTTTTTGTATCCGCGAAAAAATTGCGCGTTTTTCTTCTTTTGGACGCGTATGGGTGAATATTTTAGAAATGGGAGGTTTTCGTATGAAGCAATACAAGGTGGGTGTTCTGGGCGGTACAGGCATGGTGGGCCAGCGGTTTGTCAGTATGCTGGAAAATCACCCCTGGTTTACCGTGACGGTCATCGCGGCGTCCGGCCGCAGCGCCGGGAAATCTTACGCCGAAGCGGTGGAGGGCCGTTGGTTTATGACCACGCCGATCCCGGAAGCCGTCAAAAGCATCGTCGTGATGGACGCGTCGGCCGATATTGAAGCCATCGCCGCGTCGGTGGACTTTGTCTTCTGCGCCGTGGACATGAAAAAAGACGAGATCCGCGCACTGGAGGAGGCGTATGCCAAGGCCGAATGCCCCGTCATCTCCAACAACTCGGCGCACCGCTCCACGCCGGACGTGCCCATGATGGTGCCGGAAATCAACCCCGAGCACGCCGAAATTATCCACGCCCAGCGGGCGCGCTTGGGGACAAAACGCGGCTTTGTCGCCGTCAAATCCAACTGCTCGCTGCAAAGCTATGTCCCGGCCATCCACCCGCTGATGAAATTCCAGCCGACCGAGGTGCTGGCCTGCACCTATCAGGCCATTTCGGGCGCGGGGAAAACTTTTGAGACCTGGCCGGACATGGAGGACAATGTGATCCCGTTTATTTCCGGCGAGGAGGAAAAATCCGAGCAGGAGCCCATGAAAATCTGGGGCCGCATCGAAAACGGCGCGATTGTCCACGCGACCTCGCCCAGCATCACCGCGCAATGTCTGCGGGTGCCGGTGACCGACGGGCATATGGCCGCTGTGTTTGTCCGTTTCGCGCAAAAGCCGACGCTGGACGAGATCAAGGAGTGCTGGAAAAACTTCCGCGGACGTCCGCAGGAACTGGCTCTGCCCTCCGCGCCTAAGCAGTTCCTGCACTATTTTGAAGAGGAAACCCGCCCGCAAACCAAATCCGAGCGCAATCTCGAGGGCGGCATGGCGGTGTCCATGGGGCGTCTGCGTCCCGATTCGCAGTATGATGTCCGGTTTATCTGCCTGTCCCACAATACCCTGCGGGGCGCGGCCGGCGGTGCTGTTCTGATGGCGGAGCTGCTCTGCGCCGAGGGGTATATGTAACCATTTTCGCGCGAGGAGGTTGACTTATGAAAACTCCCGTATTTCGCGGCGCGGCGGTGGCCATTGTCACGCCGTATACCGAGACGGGTGTGGATTACACCCGCTTTGCCGAGCTGATCGAGTGGCAGCTGGCCCAAGGCACCGACGCCATCGTCGTCTGCGGCACTACCGGGGAATCCTCCACCCAGAGCCTGGAAGAGCATGTCGCGGTCATGGATTTCTGCATCAAAACCGTCGCCGGACGGGTGCCGGTCATCGCCGGCACCGGCTCCAATGACACCGCCGACGCGCTGTTTCTCTCGCAGGAGGCGGAAGCATCCGGCGCGGACGCGTTGCTGCTGGTCACGCCGTATTACAACAAAACCACCCAGGCCGGGTTGGTTAAGCACTTTCTGTATCTGGCCGACCGGGTCAGCATCCCCATTGTTTTATACAACGTCCCGTCGCGCACCGGCATGAGCTTCACGGCGCAGAGCTATCTGGAGCTGTCCCGTCACCCCAACATAAACGGGGTCAAGGAGGCGTCCAGCAATCTCACGCTGATCGGCCAGACCCGCGCGCTGTGCGGCGAGGAGCTCAACATCTGGTCGGGCAACGACGGCGAGATTGTCCCCATATTGTCGATGGGAGGCCAGGGCGTCATCTCGGTGCTGTCCAACATACTGCCGCGCGAGACGGCGGAAATCTGCAAGCTGTGGTTTGCCGGCAAGATCAAAGAGAGCGCCGATTTGCAGATTCGCTATCAGGAGCTGATCGACGCGCTGTTTTGCGAGGTCAATCCCATCCCGGTCAAAACGGCGCTGGGTCTGATGGGCAAGGACTGCGGAGTCCTTCGGATGCCGCTGTGCGACATGTCGCCAAAAAATCTGGAGACCCTGCGCGGAGCCATGCAGCGAGCGGGACTTATATAAGGGGTGTGTCGTATGCCAAAGATACTGCTGTCGGGCTGCTGCGGCCGTATGGGCGCGGCGGTTTCGCAGATTTGCGCCGAGCGGAAGGACGCCTATATTGTGGCCGGGGTGGATCTCAATCCTGTCAAACGGTTTGAGTACCCGGTCTATGCCGATCTGGCCGAATACGGCGGGAATCCCGATGTGGTGCTGGATTTTTCCAATCCCGCTTCCCTGCCCGCGCTGCTGTCCTATTGCCAGAAAAAAGAGCGGCCGCTGGTCATCGCCACCACCGGACACACGCCGGAACAGTGGGAGGACATTCAAAAAGCCGCGCAAACCATCCCGATTTTCCGTTCGGCCAACATGTCGCTGGGCGTGCATCTGCTGATGGACTTGGTGCGCCGCGCCTGCGCCGTGCTGGGCGAGAACTTTGACGTGGAGATCGTCGAGCGGCATCACAACCAAAAGCTCGACGCCCCGAGCGGCACCGCCATGGCGCTCTATCACGCCGCCGCCGAGGCGCTCCCCTACGAGCCGACGCCGGTCTACGACCGCCATGAGCGGCGGGAGAAACGCGGGGCGCATGAGGTCGGTCTGCACGCGGTGCGCGGCGGCTCGATCGTCGGCGAGCATGAGGTCATCTTTGCCGGACATCACGAGGTCATTGAGCTGCGCCACAGCGCCGGCAGCCGCGAGGTATTCGCCGCCGGGGCGGTGCGCGCGGCGGTGTTTCTGGCCGGTGTCACCCGCCCGGGATTGTACGGGATGGAGGATCTGTTAAAGTAAATACGGGTAAAAACACCAGCCGAAAAACCTTCGGCTGGTGTTTTTTGTGGGGGCATGATAAAATATAGCCTAAGAATATAGGAACGGGGGCGTACATGTGTCGGCGTATTTGTTCGTGCATTTTAGAGAAAAGTGGACGGAGGATGGGGAGCAGGTTCACTTTGCCTTGAGCAAGGACGGCTACCGCTGGGAAGAAACCAACGGGGGCAAACCGGTGCTGTGCGCCACGACGGGCGATTTGGGCGTACGGGATATCGTGATCGCGAGAACACTGACCAATGAGTTTGTCATACTGGCAACCGATCTGGCCATGATCCGGAATGGCGAGAAAAAGTACGGCGGCAACATGAGAACCGCCTTCCGGATCGGGAGCAAGTCGCTCGCCATGTGGAAATCGAAGGATTTGCTGCATTGGTCTGACGAAATCCCGCTGACGCTGGGCGACGGAACGCTGGGCTGCCTGTGGGCACCCGGGATATTTTTCGATCGGAAAACGGGGGAATATATCGTGCATTGGTCGTCGGCGCACAAGGATGACGACTATGCGGGGCTCTCGATTTATTACAGCAAAACAAAGGATTTTGACACATTCACCGCGCCCGCGCTGTTTTACAAAAAGCCGGACAGCGAAATGCTGGATTCTTTTATCACCGAAAAGGACGGTATCTATCACTTTTTTGTAAAAAGCGTGGAAAACCCCAAAGCGGTCATCCATGAAACATCGCGCTCATTGTTTGGCCCATATGTGCGCGACGAAACGTTTGACGCGCAGATGCGGCAAATCGAGGACACGCGCGCGTACGAGGCTCCCATGACCTACACGCTTTCGGACGGGCGCGTATGCTTTATGATGGATTTTTTTGGGTGCGCCGAAAAAGAAAAGCAGGGATATGTGCCGTATGTCATGGAGTCGCTTGACGATATGCACTTGACGCGCGCGGATGAACAATTCAAGTTTCCGTATGGATTCAAGCATGGCGTGGTATTGGAAATTACGGACGAGGAATATGAACGGGTTCGGAGCAAATATGAATAGGTCAACTCACACAAAGGCGGCTCGGTTTCCCGGGCCGCCTTCCTTTATACTCACTCTTCCCACTCCAAAAACGTGGCAATCAGCAGCGCGGCCAGCTTGGTCTGATAGGCGTCGGTGCGCAGCTTGGCCTCCTCCTCGGCGTTGGAGAGAAATCCGCATTCCAGCAGCACGGCGGGGCAGGTGATGTTGTTCATGATATAGACGCCGCTGTCGATTTTTTTGGCCTCGCGGGTGTTGCCGGTATCCAGATCGGTGCGAATATGGGACTGCAACAGCTGCGCCAGATCGCGGCTGCCGTCTGTAGGGGCGTAAAAGCTCTGCGCCCCATGATACTGCGCCTGTTCAAACGTGTTCTGATGGATGCTCAGCAGAACGGCGTTTGGCGTATCCTCCACCAGCTTGACCCGGTTTTGCAGGTCGGTGCGCTTCTTGTCGCGGATGGTCTCGGACGCGGGGTCATGGATAGAGATATCCTCGGTTCTCACCATGACCGGATCCAGGCCATAAAAGCGGAACAAAAGCTGAGCCTTGAGGGCGATTTGCAGGTTGATGTTCGACTCGTTGACGCCGGTGATGGACACCGCGCCGCCGTCCACGCCGCCATGACCCGCATCGATCACCGGCGTATGATAACTGCCCACCGGCCCAATCACCGGCCGATGTCCGCCCGGCAAAAAGAGCTGCGCCACAAGGATCAGCGCCACACCCAGCACAACGATGCCGGCCCATGTCATCAAAGAACGTTTTGTTTTTCTGTTCAAAACGACCGTCCCCCTATCTCTCTTTATTCTATTCCCCCGTTGTCCGGTTTATCTCATCCGTTTGTCTTTTTCACGCGGCACATCCTGCCGGTACACGATTTTCTGCATCAGGCTGATCCGCCGGTATCCAAGGGCATAGCCCATCTGACAAAACAGCGGCAGGACAATCGGCGGGATGAGATAGACCCAATACCCGCTGGCAGACCCCCACAGCGAAAACAACCAAAAAAACGGAAGATACAGTCCCGAGCAGCCCCATGTGGCCCAAGTGCCGGCCAATACTTCCTGCCGCTGCAGCAGCGCCAGAATCGCCAGCAGCAGACCGGGCAGCTGCGCCAAAAAACCTGCCAGCGCCGCTTTATACGGCTGGCGGGCAATACGGCCAAACTGGACAAGGTTGCAGTCGCGGTCACCTGTCCCCCACGCTTCGACATACAACGTGCGCCAAAGCAGCAGACAGGCGATGCCGGTGGCGATATTGACGCCGCTGTTCACCGTCTCCTCCGTCATGATCCCCGTCCCAAACAAAATCAGAAGCCCGGTCACGGCCGCCAGACATATCGTCAAAAACAAAAACCGTCCGGCCATTCTCCAAAGAGAACTCACGCGGATTTGTGTTTCGGTTGTTGCCATTTTTTCACCGCCTATTTTTTTGTTTTGTTCAGTATATCACATCCCGCACCGCTTTGGGAAATTTTTTTATTTCCCGCCGGACAGTACGTTGCGCGGGGCTTTTCCGCTTTTGACGGAAAAAGCTTCCATTTCCTGTACAAAGGGATGCGGAGATGTTTGACCGTTTTGATACGCATCACATAAAATACCATGGTAACCGATTGATACAGGTTGACCGCGCCAAATCATACGAAATCTCACAAGGAGGATCATCAATGGACACCACCACACTGGTGCCGGCAGTCCGCTACGATACCGGCACCCTGCCCGCCGAAGGGATGCTTGCCAATAGTTATGTCCCGTTTCAGCGTCCGGGCGGCAGAAAATATAAACAGGATGAGGGCATCAAAAAAGGCACCCTGTTTCCGGGACTCGATCTCCCCTACCGCAACTTTATCGCCACCCGCGATGTGGCCGGTACGCCGCTCGGCGAAATCATGGCTATGGATTTCGCCATCGCGGAACTGGGACTCTATCTCGACACGCATCCCACGGACACAGAGGCTCTCCAGCTCCACAACAGCTATGTGCGCATGAGCGACGAAGCCAAACGCAAATATGTGGATATGTACGGCCCGCTCACACAGAGTACCGTCATGGAAGGCAAATACACCTGGATCAACAACCCCTGGCCTTGGGAAAACAAATAGAAAGGAGTGACCGTCTGTGTTTTCATATGAGAAAAAACTGCAATATCCAATCAATATCAAAAATCCCAATCCGGCGCTGGCAAAAATTGTTATCACGCAATACGGCGGGCCGGACGGCGAACTCGGTGCTTCTCTGCGGTATCTCAGCCAACGGTTTGCCATGCCGTATCCTGAACTGAAGGCGCTTTTGACAGATATCGGCACAGAGGAACTGGGTCATCTGGAGATGGTCGGCACTCTTGTCTATCAGCTCACCCGCAACCTGACCGAGGATCAGATCAAGCGGGCTGGCTTTGACACCTATTTCGTCGATCACACCACCGGCGTCTACCCCATTGCGGCGTCCGGTATGCCTTGGACAGCCGCCAGCATCGCTTCCAAGGGCGACGTGATCACCGATCTGACCGAGGACATGGCCGCCGAGCAAAAGGCCCGCACCACCTATGACAATATTCTGCTGATGTCCGACGACCCGGATGTATCTGATGTTATCAAGTTCCTGCGCGCGCGGGAGATCGTGCATTTCCAGCGGTTCGGCGAAGCGCTGCGCATTGCTCAGGAACGCCTCGACCAAAAAAACATCTACGCGGTCAACCCCGCATTTCTGCCCGCCGGGAAATAACACCCTACCAGATAAAAGAGAGGAGAGGAACCAGCGTTCCCCTCCTCTCTTTTATGATTCCGTAATCACGCCGCCGTTGATATGCATGACCTGTCCGGTGACAAAGGCCGAATCGTCGCAGGCCAGAAACACATAGGCCGGCGCGAGCTCAAAGGGCTGCGCGGCGCGCTTCAGCGGCACATTTTTTCCGAATTTTTCGACCTCCTGCGGTGAAAAACTTGACACAATCAGCGGTGTCCATACCGGGCCGGGGGCCACCGCGTTGACCCGTATGCCGTTGCCGGCCAGGGACAGCGCCAGCGACCGGGTAAAGGAGACGATAGCACCCTTGGTGGAGGAATAGTCGATCAGGGTGGGGCTTCCCTTGTAGGCTGTCACCGAGGTTGTGTTGATGATCGAGCTCCCCTGCCCCATATGGCTCAGCGCGGCGCGGGTGACGTGAAAATACGCCGCGATGTTGGTGGAAAAGGTGTTTTCAAGCTGCTCGGACGTGATATCGAGCAGACTGTTTTGCGGATACTGCACCGCGATGTTGTTGACCAGCACATCCAAATGTCCCCATTCCCGTACCACGGTGCCCACGGCCAAGCCGGCCTCTGCTTCCTTGCGCAAATCGCAGGGAATGGCAATACACGCCCGCCCCAAATCCTCGACCATTTTTTTGGTCTGGGCGGCGTCCTCGTGCTGATTTAAATAGGCGATGGCTACATCGGCGCCCTCTTTGGCGTAGGCAATGGCCACCGCCTGCCCGATTCCGCTGTCGCCGCCGGTGATGAGCGCCACGCGCCCCTGTAATTTGCGGGCGGCGAGATAGCGCGGGTTGTCGGTCTGCGGCACCGGGTTCATGACGGCCTGACTCCCCGGCTGGGCATTTTGATGCTGGGGCACAAAGCTTTCCGGGAGCGGCCCCGGCGGATTTTGATAGGTTTGCATGGTTTCCTCCTGCGTTAGTTTTCAATTCGGGACAGGGCGCATATACTGGAATGAAAGGAGGCGTTACAATGCCTTTTTATGACGAGCTTGTCAGTCTGATCAGGCCGGAGCTGCTGATTCTCATGCCGGTCTTGTGTTTTTTGGGATATCTGATTAAAAATAAAACCACCATCGCCAGCAATAATATTCCCTTTATCCTGCTCGGCTGCTCGGTATTCCTCACCGCCGTCTGGATGCTGGGGCAGACGCCGATCACAGGCTTTGCCCAGGCGATGACCCTGCTGTTTTCCATTTTGGTGCAGGGCTCGCTGGTGTCGGCGGCGTCGGTGTTCGCCCACCAGCTTTACAAGCAGGCCAAGGAAAAACCGAACAATACCCCCTAACTATTCCCCCGTGATGATCTCAAAACCATATTTTTTGTGATATTCCTTCGTTTCGGCCACCCGATATACGGTGGCCTTATTTTTATCCAAAAACCGCGTCAGCGCGTAAAGGTCAATCCAGATTTCGGTGGGGCCTTCCTTTTGTGACTCGTCAAAAATAAGCTGCAACCCAAAATGCAGGTGGCTGGTCTTGAGATTGCTGACGTTCTCCTTGGTGCTGTAGCCGGTGCGGCCGACATAGCCGATGACCTGCCCGGCGGCCACGGGCTCGCCCTGTTTGAGATTTTCATGAAACGGTCGGTTTTGGCGCAGATGGGCGTAATAATAATACCGTTTTCCGTCCAAACTGCGGATGCCCACCCGCCAGCCGCCGTATTTGTTCCAGCCCATGGCCTCGACGATGCCCCCCTCCACCGCGATGACCGGGGTGCCGGTCAGCGCCATCAGGTCGTGGCCGAGGTGCTTGCGCTTGTAGCCGTAGCTGCGCCCGTTGCCGAAGTCGTCGCAGTGGCTGTAGGCAAAGCCGCGCGCGACGGGCGAAAAGACCTTCAGCCCGTATTTTTCCACCCACTCGGTTTTTTCCGGGTCCTCCTTGAGCGGTCGCTCGGCGCGATATTCGCCCACAAAATTGCCCAAAATGGCCGTATACGCCTCCAAATAGTACGAATAATATTTGGATTTTATCGTAAGCTCGGCCATGGTTTCGCCGGCGCGCAGCCGGTCGGCGACTTTGGTCAGTGCCGAGGGCTTGAAGTTCTTGAAATTGTTGCCGTTTTGGGCGGTCACATAGGCCAGCAGCTCGACCCAATTCAGCTGTATGTCCTGCCCATGGGATTCCACATCCAGCTTGTAGGCCATATCCAGCGCCTCGTACGGCACCCGGAAGTCCACCCATTTGATAAACTTTTTGGGCTGCTCGGACGGTTCGGCGTTGGCCGCTGGACAAGCCCCCACCAGGATAACGGCCGCCAGCAGCACGGCCGGGATTCTCACCTTGTTCATTATTATAACCCCAACATCAACTTTTTGTTAGTTTGGGGCATTTCCCGTCAAAATATGACCGGCGGCTTTTACCAGCGCCGGGCTTTTACAATTTCTTCACATTTTCATCACACAGCCTCCACTTGCCCTCGCTACAATAAGACCATCCGAAACGCAAAGGACGTGATCATTTGCCTGTTTTTCGCCAGGAACTCAAGTTTACCCTTGCTCCGCAGGAGGCGGAGCTGCTGTCCTTCCGGCTGTCGCGCGCCCTGCCCCGCGACCCGAACGCCGGGGCAAACGGCCTCTACACCGTGCGCAGCGCGTATTTTGACGATCTGTACAACACGGTGCTGTTCGAGAAAATCATGGGCGTCAACGACCGGGTCAAGTACCGTCTGCGGCTGTACAACGGGGACGAAAACCTCATCCGTCTGGAAAAAAAGAGCCGCCGCGAGGGTTGCAGCTACAAGGAAAGCATGGCGCTCTCCCGGGAGGACACCGCGTCGCTGCTGTCCGGCACCGCGCTGCGCGAAAGCGAGCTGCCCGACCCGCTGTTACAGGGATTTTTGCTCTTTTTCAAACGCGGAGCTTCGGTCAAGGCGGTCATCGAATACGACCGCGAGGCCTATGTCTACCCCGCTGGTAATGTGCGCGTCACCCTCGACCGTCACCTGCGCGTCTCGCACACCCCGTCGGATTTCCTCTCCCCCGCCCCGACCACCTTCCCCGTTTCGGAACGGGCGTTGACCGTACTGGAAATCAAGTACGACCGCTTTCTGCCCGATTTTATACAGGATCTTTTGCAGGGCGGCAGCTACAACATGCGCGAATCGGTGTCCAAATACGCCCTCGGCCGGCGTTTTGCCTAAGCAAAGAAAGAATAGAAAGGAATTGATGTTTCGTGAATTTTCTGTCCACTACCTTCAATGACATTTTCAAATCCAGCTTCCTCTCCCGCGCCGTGGAGAGCTTCTCCCTCGTCGATGTCGTCCTCGGCCTTGTGTTGTCCACCCTGAGCGGACTGTTTATCTACTTCATCTACAAAAAAAGCTACAGCGGTATGCTCTACTCCCGCAGCTTCAACGTCGCGCTGTTGGGGCTGTCGGTCGTCACCACGGTGGTCATCATGGCGGTCACCTCCAACGTCGTCCTGTCGCTCGGCATGGTCGGCGCGCTGTCCATTGTCCGCTTCCGCTCCGCCATCAAGGATCCCATGGATATCGTCTACCTGTTCTGGTCAATCGCCTCGGGCATCGTCATCGGCGCCGGCCTCTACCTCATCGCCATCATCGGCACCGCCTTTGTCGGCGGCATCCTGCTCTTCTTCGGCAACCGTCTTGTCTCGGACAATCCCTATCTTCTGATCGTCACCTGCAAGGGCGGCGCGGAGGAAGCCCAGCTTTCCTCCCTGCTGACCGGACGGTTTAAACGGTACGTACTGAAATCCAAGGCCGTGCGCCTGGACGGCACGGTGGAGCTGACCTTCGAGGTGCGCATGAAGAATCAGGAAACCAGCTTTGTCAACGATCTGTCCCGCATGGAGGGGATCTCCGGTGCCATGCTGGTCAGCTACAACGGGGAGTTTTCCTCCTGATGAAACAGATTGTCAGCGTATTTCTGATTTTATGCCTGCTCGGCGGACTGCTTACGGTGCTGGCGCTCTCCTCCGGCCCGGAACAGTCAACCGCCACCCTACCCATCGACCGGCTCCTGCCGCAGGATGAGGTCATTGAAATCAACCTCACCGTGTCGCAGGAGGACTGGGCCCGGCTGTTGGCCGAGGCCAACAAGGAGGAATTTATTCTGGCCAACGCCGTGGTCAACGGACAGGCGGTTTACAACATCGGCTTGCGCGCCAAGGGAAACTCCAGCCTGTCCTCGGTGTACAGCTCGGATTCCGACCGGTACAGCATGAAGCTGAAATTTGACGAATATGTCACCGGGCAAACCCTGTCCGGGCTGGATATTCTCAACCTCAACAACGGCTGGTCGGACGCCTCCTTTGTCCGGGAATACCTCTCGTTTAAAGCGCTCGCGACCATGGGCGTGCCTACGCCGGCCATGTCCTTTGCCCGCGTGTCCATCAATGGCGAATATTGGGGGCTGTATCTGGCGGTGGAAAACATCGGCGCGGCCTACATCGAGCGGTATTTTGACGATGTCTACGGCGATCTCTACAAGCCGGAGGGCACCGGTGCCGATATGGTCTGGCGCGGCGACGACATTAGCGCCTACCCCGGCCTGATTCTGAAAACCAACGAGGAATCCAGCAACCACAAGGATATTTTGCGCATGATGGAAACGCTGGACACCGCCACCACCGTCGAGGAGCTGGAAACCGTCCTGAATGTAGACGAGCTGCTGCGGTATTTCGCCGTCAACACATACTTGGTCAACGAGGACAGCTATCAGGGCTCGATGAACCACAATTTTTATCTCTATGAGAACGACGGCGTGTTTTCGCTGCTGCCGTGGGATTTCAACATGGCGTTCAGCGGTATGGGCGGGGGCGGCATGGGTCGCAACTTTGTGGTGAACGGTGCGCAGACGGACGCGGAACAAACCGAGAACCGTCCGGAGATACGCGGCGGGTTCATGGGCGGCGGCAGCACCTACATCGACACCCCGTCCAGCTCCCTGGCGTCGCGGCCGCTGCTGGCCCAGCTGCTGGCCATCCCGGAGCTAAAAGAGCGCTACCACAGCTATTTTGAGGAGCTCTGCGCCGACTTCTTCGCGCCGGAAAATTTCGCCGCACAAGTGGATTCCCTTTACGCCCTGATTACCGATTCGGTACGCGAGGATCCCACCAGTTTTTACAGCTTTGAGGAGTTCGAGGCCGGTTTGTACGGCGAGGGCTCCGGGCTGGTGGCCTTTGTCGAAAGCCGCACTCTGGCGGTGCTCGACCAGTTGTCCGGCGCGGCTCCGTCCGAGGGCGAAGCCTCTCAGGTGAACGACTCCCGGATGATTATGGGCCGCACCGCCGAGGAGAAAACCCTGACGCAGGAACTGTTTGGAGATATCGACACCTTGATTTCCCTGCTCACCGGCAGTGCGACCGGCGGCCAAACGGCCTTCCCGAACGGGCAGGCTCCGGACGGCGCGGTGTTCGACTTCCAGCCGGCACAAGGCGGCAACGCCCCGCAGGGCGGCCAGCGGCCCGGCGGCGGTCAGCGTCCCGGCGGACAGGGGCAGCAGGGTCAGCAAGGCCAACCGCCCCAAGGTCAGCAAGACGGCTTCGTGGGCGGCGGACAGTTCCCCGACGGCTTCCAATTGCCCGAGGGCATGGAGCTGCCGGACGGGTTCCAGATGCCCGAGGGCGAGCAGGGCGCCCGCAATATTGTCGTCAATTTCAATGGCCGCGGCGGCGGCGTGACCAACACCGCCAATCTGAAGCTCAATCTTTGGGCGGTGGGGATCGGGCTGGTACTTCTGCCGGTGCTGGTGGTGTTCGTCGCCAAAAAACGCCGCCGGAAATTCTCGGTGTAAAGGAAAACCGCTTCCCATCAGGGAAGCGGTCAGGCTGTCAAAGAAAGGCATTTTCAAGCCGTGAAAGCGGATGAAAATGTCTTTTTGCAATGAGTGGACGTAAAAGAAGCGAAAAGGGCGAAGAAAAAGTGCTCCTTCCAACGCCATACTGCCAACTTTTTGAGGTTCATGGCAGCGAACTTAAGCCTGACCCAGCTTTGTACTCTGGGCAAGCTTCGGTGGTTGGTATAGCGCATGCCATGTTTTTCCTTAGCATCGGCAAAGACCCGTT
>JAVBOJ010000133.1:0-5540 GCA_031550755.1 Oscillospiraceae bacterium | reverse complement strand
CTCAAAAATCACGCGATTTCTTTATTTTCCCGGAAATAGATCTCTCTATTCCGATGAAAAACAAAACAAGAAGCTACGCCCGTTTCTAACCCTCGTGAATCCTTTGTTTTTTAGGCGAATTCATTTCGCCTAAAAAATATCCCTGTTTCATTTCTTTTGAAATGAAAATTTCATTTCCATTCCAAAAGACTACAGGATAACCGCCACCGCCGCGCCGACCTCAATGCCGCAAGCGGCTCCGAGCTCGGCCATGGTGGGCACATGGGTCATGGGGGCATTGGCCTCGCGGCAGAGCGCCAGCAGCGGAAGCCGTATCTTGTCCTCGGCGTCGTCGGCCACAAACACATGGCGCGCCTTGCCTTCCTTGATGGCGCGGCGGGACTGCTTGACACCCACCAGCTTATGGGCGGTCTCCAGTTGACTGAGCATGACGCAATCCCTCCTTTTGGAAATTTCAAACAACCGAATTAGTATACCATACCGTCACCCAGATGTCAACTATTCGGCGTACTCTTCCGGATAATGCTGCGGTGCGCGGGTTTCCTCGTAATCGGAGTACATCTGCATCCCCGAACCGGCCGGCACCAGCTTGCCGATAATGACATTTTCCTTGAGCCCCAACAGATTGTCCACCTTGCCCTTGATGGCGGCCTCGGTCAGCACGCGGGTGGTCTCCTGGAACGACGCGGCCGACAGGAAGGAATCGGTGGCCAGAGACGCCTTGGTGATGCCCAGCAGCATGGTGGAACCGGTGGCCAGCTGCAGCTCCTCTTCCCCGGCGTCGATGCGGGCCTGCACCTTGGCGTTTTCATCCTCAAACTCGAAGATGTCCACCATGGCGCCGACCAGCAGCTCGGTATCGCCGTTCTGTTCGACGCGCACCTTGCGCATCATCTGGCGCACAATGACCTCAATGTGCTTGTCGTTGATATCCACGCCCTGCTGGCGATAGACATGCTGCACTTCCTGCACGAGATAGTTGTGCACAGCCGACTCGCCGCGGATGGCCAGCACGTCATGCGGATTGAGCGCGCCCTCGGTGAGCTCGGCGCCCCTTTCGATGACCTGCCCTTCCTTGACCTTAAAAATGGAGGCGCTGGGGATCTGATAGACGCGGGTGTCGCCGTCCTGCTCGTTGCGGATAGTCACCGCGCGCATCGCGCCGCGGCGAGCCTCCTCAATGGACACCTTGCCGCTGATCTCGGTCATCGTGGCGACACGTTTGGGCTTGCGAGCCTCAAACAGCTCCTCAACGCGCGGCAGACCCTGGGTAATATCGTCGCCGGCGACGCCGCCGGTGTGGAAGGTACGCATGGTGAGCTGGGTACCCGGCTCGCCGATGGACTGGGCGGCAATGATGCCGACCGCCTCGCCGACATTGACCAGCTCGCCGGTGGCGAGGTTGGCCCCGTAGCACTTGGCGCACACGCCATAGCGCGCGCGGCAGGTGAGCAGACTTCTGACCTTGACGGTTTTGACGCCGGCGTCCACGACCCTTTGCGCCTCGGCCTCTCCGAGCAGTGTCCCGGCGGGATAGAGAACATGGCCGTTTTCGTCGGTGATATCGTTCACATTGTACCGACCCATCAGGCGGTCGACCAGCGGCTCAATGACGGCGCCCTCGTTCTCAATGTCGAATACCTCGATGCCTTCCTTGGAGCCGCAGTCGATTTCGCGGATGATGACCTCCTGCGAAACGTCCACCAGACGGCGGGTCAGATACCCCGAGTCGGCGGTGCGCAGCGCGGTGTCGGCCAAGCCCTTGCGCGCGCCGCGCGAGGAAATGAAGTACTCCAGCACGGTCAGACCCTCGCGGAAATTGGCCTTGATCGGAATTTCGATGGTCGTGCCGGCGGTGTTGGCCATCAGGCCGCGCATCCCGGCCAACTGGCGGATCTGGTTGATGCTGCCGCGCGCGCCCGAGTGCGCCATCATGAAAATCGGATTGTATTTATCCAGATTGTTCTGCATGGCTGTGGTCACCTTTTTGGTCGTCTCATCCCACTCCTCGATGACCAGCCGGTAGCGCTCGTCGTTGGTGATAAAGCCGCGGCGGTACTGGCGGTCAATGGCGGCCACCTTTTCCTCGGCTTTTTTAATAAGCTCCTTTTTTTCCTCCGGCACCGCCATATCCGAAATGGAGATGGTGATGGCACCCTGCGTGGAATACTTGAAGCCCAAGGATTTGATATTGTCCAGCAACTCGGACGACGGCGCGAAGCCGTGTTGCTTGATGGAGCGGTCGATGATGCGCCCCAGCTCCTTTTTGCCGGTGAGGAAGGTAATTTCCAAATCGCAGCAATGCGCGGGGTCGCTTCTGTCCACAAAGCCGAGATCCTGCGGAATCGGCTCGTTGAACAGGATGCGCCCGACGGTGGCGTCGATGATCCGGGTGACCGGCTGCCCCTGATACTCGCCCTGCACCCGCACGCGAATGGGCGAATGGATGCCCACAGCGCCCTCGGCGTAGGCCATCAGCGCCTCGTTGTAGCCGGTGAACACCTTGCCGGTGCCCTCCTCCTCACGCTCCAGCGTCAGGTAATACGCGCCCAGCACCATATCCTGCGTCGGCACGGTGACAGGGCGTCCGTCCTTGGGATGCAGCAGATTGTTGGCCGACAGCATGAGGAAACGCGCCTCGGCTTGGGCCTCGGCAGACAGCGGCACATGTACGGCCATCTGATCGCCGTCAAAGTCAGCGTTGTAGGCGGTACACACCAGCGGATGCAATTTCAGCGCACGACCCTCAACCAGCACCGGTTCAAAGGCCTGGATGCCCAGACGGTGCAGCGTCGGCGCGCGGTTCAGGAGCACGGGGTGCTCGGAAATGATGCCCTCCAGCGCGTCCCAGACCTCGGTACGGGCGCGCTCGACCATCTTTTTGGCGCTTTTGATGTTGTTGGCCAAGCCTTCCTCAACCAGCTTCTTCATGACAAACGGCTTGAACAGCTCCAGCGCCATCTCCTTGGGCAGACCGCACTGGTAGAGCTTGAGCTCCGGGCCGACCACGATGACGCTGCGGCCGGAATAGTCCACGCGCTTGCCCAACAGGTTCTGACGGAAGCGCCCCTGCTTGCCCTTGAGCATGTCGGACAGGGATTTCAGGGCGCGGTTGTTCGGCCCGGTCACCGGACGGCCGCGGCGGCCATTGTCGATGAGGGCGTCCACCGCCTCCTGGAGCATCCGCTTCTCGTTGCGGACGATGATGTCGGGTGCGCCCAGCTGCAACAGCCGTTTGAGCCGGTTGTTGCGGTTGATGACGCGGCGGTACAGATCATTTAAATCGGAGGTGGCGAACCGGCCGCCGTCGAGCTGCACCATGGGGCGGATTTCGGGCGGAATGACCGGCACGACGTCCATGATCATCCATTCTGGGCGGTTGCCCGATTGGCGGAACGCCTCCACGACCTCCAGCCGTTTGATGAGGCGCAGCTTCTTCTGGCCGGAGGCTTCCTTGAGCTCGGCGCGCAGCTCGGCGGCCTGCTTTTCCATGTTCATCTCGGCCAGAAGCTCGCGGATAGCCTCGGCACCCATGCCGGCGCGGAAGTCGTCCTCATATTTTTCCAGCATGTCGCGGTATTCTTTTTCGCTTAAAATCTGCTTTTTGGCCAACGGCGTATCGCCCGGCTCAATGACGATATACGAGGCGAAATAGAGAACCTTCTCCAAAAGCCGCGGAGACATATCCAAAATCAGTCCCATACGGGACGGAATGCCCTTAAAATACCAGATATGCGACACGGGCGCGGCCAGCTCAATATGCCCCATGCGCTCACGGCGCACCTTGGCGCGGGTCACCTCAACGCCGCAGCGGTCGCAGACCTTACCCTTGTAGCGGATCTTTTTATACTTGCCGCAGTAGCACTCCCAGTCCTTTTGCGGCCCAAAGATGCGTTCGCAGAACAGCCCGTCGCGTTCCGGCTTGAGGGTGCGGTAGTTGATGGTCTCGGGTTTTTTGACTTCCCCGTGGGACCACTCGCGCACCATCGTCGGAGAGGCCAGCCCGATTTTTATGGCTTCGAAGGTTGTATAGCTCATCGGAAACATCGTCCCTTCTTCTTAGATATCAAACAAATCGTCCGGCTCTTCCGGTTCGGCTTCTTCCTCTTCGTCCGCAAAATCATCGCCCAGCTCTTCCTCGGGCAAATCTTCCTCGTCCTCCTCTTCGCCTTCGACACCAAAGCCCAACGCGCCGAGGTCATTCTCCACCATCACGTTTTCTTCCTGCTGCATGGGCCGGGCGAAATTGTCGTCCTCGTCCTCCTCGCGCAGCTCGATCTCGTTGCCGTCCTTGTCGAGGACGCGCATATCCAGACACAGCGATTGCAGCTCCTTGACAAGCACCTTAAAGGATTCCGGCACGCCGGGCTGCGGCACATTGTGTCCCTTGACGATGGATTCGTAGGTCTTAACGCGGCCGACAATATCGTCGGATTTCACGGTGAGGATCTCCTGCAGGGTATACGCCGCTCCGTAAGCCTCCAGCGCCCAGACCTCCATTTCGCCGAAGCGCTGGCCGCCGAACTGCGCCTTGCCGCCGAGCGGCTGCTGGGTGACCAGCGAGTACGGGCCGGTAGAACGGGCGTGAATTTTGTCGTCCACCAAGTGGGCCAGCTTTAAGAAATAAACATAGCCGACGGTGACGGGATTGTCAAATTTCGCGCCGGTGCGGCCGTCATAGAGGACGCTCTTGCCGGTACGGGACAACCCCGCCAGCTCCAGCGTATCCTCGATGTCGATCTCGTTGGCGCCGTCAAAAATCGGGGTGGCCACCTTCCAGCCCAACGCGTGGGCGGCATAGCCCAAGTGAACCTCCAGCACCTGCCCGATGTTCATGCGCGACGGCACGCCCAACGGATTGAGCACGATGTCCAGCGGGGTTCCGTCGGGCAAAAACGGCATATCCTCCTGCGGCAGAATGCGCGAGATGACGCCCTTGTTGCCGTGGCGTCCGGCCATTTTGTCGCCCACCGAGATTTTGCGTTTTTGGGCGATATAACAGCGCACCACCATGTTGACGCCGGGGTTGAGCTCGTCGCCGTTTTCGCGGGTGAACACCTTGACGTCCACCACGATGCCCGATTCGCCGTGCGGCACGCGCAGGGACGTATCGCGCACCTCGCGGGCCTTTTCGCCGAAAATGGCGCGCAGCAGACGCTCCTCGGCGGTCAGCTCGGTTTCGCCCTTGGGGGTGACCTTGCCGACCAAAATATCGCCCGAGCGCACCTCGGCACCGATGCGGATGATGCCGCGGTCGTCGAGATCCTTCAGCGCGTCGTCGCCGACGTTGGGGATGTCGCGGGTGATTTCCTCCGAGCCCAGCTTGGTGTCGCGGGCCTCGGTCTCATATTCCTCGATGTGGATGGAGGTGAACACGTCGTCGCGCACAAGACGCTCGTTGATCAGGATCGCGTCCTCGTAATTGTAGCCTTCCCACGTCATAAAGCCGATGAGCACGTTTTTGCCGAGCGAAATCTCGCCCTTGTCGGTGGACGGCCCGTCGGCCAGCACATCGCCCTTTTTGACCTCCTCTCCCACAT
>JAVBOJ010000054.1:0-5099 GCA_031550755.1 Oscillospiraceae bacterium | reverse complement strand
GGCCAGCTGACCCTGTCATTTTTCGAGCGGGACGGACTGCCGCTGCGCCACGCGCTGGAGCGCCGTCTGGAGGGAACGGTGGCGCGCGGAGAGACCGAGCTGTCTCACGCGGCCGGCGTCGGCGGCTCGCGTCGGCTGGGCGGCATGGGCTCGCTGTATATTTCGGCGGCCGCCGTGCCGCCGCAGGGCTATGATATCGCCCGCCGGGTGCCGTTTTCGGTGTCGGTGGTGGCGCGTCACGCCGCCGCCGAGCATCTGCGCGAAACCCTGTCCGGCATCGGTTGCCGCGTGACATCGGGCGGCGGGCTGCCGCAGTTTGACATCGACGCCGACGGTTTATTGCTCGGCGCAATCGACGAAACCGGGCAGGCGCTGTCCTCTGAACGCTTGCTGGCGCTCGTGGCCATGCTGGAATGGGAGGCCGGGCGGCGGGCGGTGGCGTTGCCCTATCACGCGCCGGCGGCGCTGGACAATTTGGCCGCGCGGCACCGGGTGCGGCTGCTGCGGGTCGGGCGGGACGGCGAGGACGCCCGGCGGCTGCTGGCGGCCACCCCCCATCTGCGCGACGGGGTATTCGCCGCGGCGCGTCTTTGCTGGGCGGTCATGAAGGCCGGCGGCGGGCTGGCGGCGCTGGACGCAAGGCTGTCGCCGTTCGCGGTGGCGTCGGTGGAGGTCAAGCTGTCGGGCGACCGGGGCGCGGTCATGCGCAATCTGGCGCAGTCGTGCCTGGCCGAGCAGCGGGAGCTCTATGACGGACTGCGCGCCCGTGTGGGCGAGGGCTGGGTGCATGTGGCGCCTCTGCCGGGCCGCCGCGCCCTGCGCATCACCGGCGAGGGGGCCAACGAGGAAATCGCCGCCGAGCTGTGCGATTTGTTTTGGAAAAGGGCGAAGGCGGTGGATGTGTAGGGGCGAACTGCGTTCGCCCGGTCGTTCAATCCCCGGTCGGCTCCGCCGACAGCCCCTTTGGAAAAGGGACCTTGCACACGGGGGATTGCACACCACAAAAAATTCCTGTATACAAACCCCGCCTCCTGTGCTATACTATTTAGGATAGAATTCCGGCGGCAGGGGAGGATCCCGCCGCGGAACGGTGTATTTTGAAGAGTGACCGGACCCTCCGCCCTCTCGGGCTGTAAATCCGAGAGGACGGAGGCCGGCTTTGCATTGCGCGTTTACATATTCTATCGCAATTCTTTATTGTAGGAGATGAAAACCCCCTATGCCCGAAAAACTGAAAATCATTCCGCTGGGCGGCCTCAATGAAATCGGAAAAAACATGACGGTCTATGAATCCGGAGGAGACATCCTCGTGGTGGACTGCGGCGTCGGCTTCCCCGACGATGAGATGCTGGGCATCGATTTGGTCATCCCGGATTTCACCTATCTGATCAAACACAAGAGCCGCGTGCGCGGCGTGGTCATCACCCACGGCCATGAGGATCATGTCGGCGCGGTGCCGTTTTTGCTGCGGGAGATCAAGGTGCCCATTTACTGCACGCCGCTGACCGCCGGCCTGCTGCAAATCAAGCTGGAGGAATCCGGCCAGCTCAAGGAAGCCGACATCCGCGTCCTGCACGCCGGACAGACGTTCAAGGCCGGCTGCTTTGGCGTGGAGCTCATCGCGGTCAACCATTCCATTGCCGACGCCGTGTCGCTGTGCATCACCACGCCGCTGGGAAAAGTCATCCACACCGGCGACTTTAAAATCGACACCACCCCGGTGGTGGGGCAGGTCATCGACCTGGCGCGCCTCGGCACGCTGGGAAAAGAGGGCATTTTGGCGCTTTTGTCCGACTCGACCAATGTCGAGCGGCCGGGCTATGCCATGAGCGAGCGCCGCGTGGGCGAGTCGCTGGACGCGCTGTTTAAAAACTGCGAGACCCGCATCATCGTCACCACGTTCTCGTCCAACATCCACCGCATCCAGCAGATCATCGACGCCGCCGTAAAATACGGACGGAAGGTGGCCATCACCGGCCGCAGCATGGAAAACATTTTGCGCGTATGCATACAGCTGAACTATATTAACATTCCGCCCAACACCATCGTGGAGCTGTCGCAGGTCAAGGGGCTGCCCAAAAACAAGGTGTGCCTTATCACGACCGGCAGTCAGGGCGAGCCCATGTCGGCGCTGTACCGCATGGCGATTTCCGGCCATCGGCAGGTGGATATCCAGACCGGCGACCGGGTCATTATTTCGGCGTCGCCCATCCCCGGTAACGAAAAAACCATTTCGAGGGTCATCAACGAGCTGTTCCGCAAGGGTGCCGAGGTGGTATACGAACGTCTGGCCGATGTGCACGTGTCCGGCCATGCCTGTCAGGAGGAGCTCAAGCTCATGCTGGCGCTGACGCGCCCGAAGTATTTCATGCCGGTGCACGGAGAGTTCCGTCATCTTCGAGCCCATGCGGCGCTTGCCAAGCAGACCGGCGTCGATCCGCGCAACGTCTTTATCGGCGATCTGGGCCGCGTGCTGGAGATTAGTGAGGCCGGCGCCAAGCTGGCGGGCAATGTGCCGGCCGGCAAGCTGCTGGTGGACGGGCTGGGCGTCGGCGACGTGGGTGCCGTCGTGCTGCGCGACCGCAAGCTGCTGGCCGAGGACGGCCTGATCGTCGTGGTGGTCACGCTGGACAGCGGGGACGGAACGGTCATCGCCGGGCCGGATGTAGTCTCGCGCGGGTTCATTTTCGTCAAGGAGTCGGATAAACTCATCGACGAGATGCGCGCGCTGGCGTCCCAGGCGCTCAATGACTGCTTCGAGCAGAATGTCGCCGACTGGGCGTCTCTCAAGTCGGCCATGCGCGGCGTGCTGTCCGACTTCCTCTACCGCAAGACCAAGAGGAGCCCGATGATCCTGCCGGTAATTATGGAAATATAGAAAGCGCCGCGCCGCGCAGGGAGAATCAGCGGCGCAGAAGCGGCGGAACCAAGAGCGCGCGGCGTGACGTTGGGGGCGACCTGTGGGTCGCCCCCGTTTCAAATTCTCGCCCGTCCCGGAACCAGGGACAAGCAATATAAAACTTTATTGGGGAGGTAGGCACATGTCCGATCTTCTGCGCATGACCGAAATGACCGAGGCGTACGCCATCCAAATCAGCGGCTGGAAATACCCCGGAGAGTTCGCGCTCTACAACCTGCCGCCGTGGGAAACCATGCGCGCGGACGGCTGGGCGCTCTGCGATCCGGAGAAACGAAAAACCGATTATCGAGCCTTTGTCACCGCCGAGGGGCAGCTGGCCGCCTTCACCCGCGCCACATTTGATCCCTTGGGCATCATGCTGGGGGTGGGCGCAAACCCCGACTGCCTGTCGCTGGGATACGGCTCCGAGGCCATCCGGCAGACGGTGGCGCAGCTTGCGGACAGGCATCCCGGCGTGACCATCTATCTCGAGGTGCGTACCTGGAACAAGCGCGCCGTCCGGAGCTATGAAAAATCAGGCTTTGTCATCCGGGAGACGGTGGAACAAGAAACCTATGCCGGGCCTGGCGAGTTTTACCGCATGGTCTATGGACAGGGGGAGCCCTGCTGAAAAATATTTTTTCTTCCTCCCTTCGTGTTGCCCGCGGGTTTTGGGTATGATATACTGGGTTGGAAAATTGCCCCCCCCTCCCCCCCGCGGCATAAACCATTGCGAAAGCGGAGTCATTCCGCCGCAGCAATATCCTTGTTCCAATCCGAGAAAAATATCAGTTTTTCGAGGTTAGATTTTAAGACCGGGAGCTTTTGATATGATTGAGTTTGACGAATACAAGCAAAAAATCCTCGCGCGGGAGCCCGACCTTACCGGACTGCGCGCCGCGCTGGATCTGGACGGCGCGTTGCGGGAGCTGGCCGCGCTGGAGGAGCAGTCCATGGCCGAAGGGTTTTGGAGCGATCTGGCCGGCAGCCAGCAGGTGCTGCAAAAAACCAAGCAGCTGCGTGCCAAATGCGCCCGGTATGACAAGCTGAGGGCCGACTGGGAGGATCTGCTCACCCTCTGCCAGCTCGCGCTGGAGGAAAACGACGCCTCCCTCCTGCCCGAGCTGACCGACGGGTTTGCCGCGTTTGAGACGAGGCTGGACGCCGCGCGGCTGTCCACCCTGCTCTCGGGCGAATATGACGCCTGTCCCGCCATCGTCTCGTTCCACGCCGGCGCGGGCGGCACCGAGGCGCAGGACTGGGCCTCCATGCTCTACCGGATGATTACCCGCTGGGCCGAGCGCCACGGCTGTACCTATAAAATTCTTGACTATCTCGACGGCGACGAGGCCGGGCTCAAGAGCGCCGTCGTCCTCATCGAGGGCGAAAACGCCTTTGGCTACCTCAAAAGCGAAATGGGCGTGCACCGTCTGGTGCGCATCTCTCCATTTGACTCCTCCGGACGGCGGCACACTTCGTTTGCCGCGCTGGAGGTCATGCCGGAAATTTCCGACGATGTGGAGGTGGACATCCGCGAGGAGGACCTCAAGGTGGACACTTACCGCTCCGGCGGCGCGGGCGGTCAGCATGTCAACAAAACCGAAAGTGCCATCCGCATCACCCATGTCCCCACCGGTATCGTCGTGGCCTGTCAGAACGAGCGCAGTCAGCACCAAAACCGCGACGTGGCCATGCGTATGCTGCGCTCCAAACTGGTGGAAATCAAGGAGCGCGAACATCTCGACCGCATTGACGACATCAAGGGCGATCAAAAGGCCATCGAATGGGGCAGCCAGATTCGCTCGTATGTGTTTATGCCGTACACCCTGGTTAAGGATCACCGCACCGGCTTTGAGGTGGGCAACATCGGCGCCGTCATGGACGGCGACCTTGACGGGCTCATCGACGCCTATCTGAAGGCCAGCGCAACGGGACATTGGGCGAAATAAATGAAGAATTAAGAATCAAGAATTGCAAGGACGTATCCCTATCCGTTATCTGTTATCTGGGGTTAAGGAGTTTACATGAATCAACACGCATCCTTTTCTGAAATGAACCGGGATGGTCTGCTGTTTTTACAGGCCGATTCCCTGCGCGGGCTGGTAAAGCACGCCTTTTCCACCCGGCTGGGCGGCGTCAGCGCCCCGCCGTATGACGCCCTCAATTTGGGCAAGGCCCGGGATGATCCCCGCGAGACCCT
>JAVBOJ010000145.1:0-17640 GCA_031550755.1 Oscillospiraceae bacterium | reverse complement strand
GGGGTTTTCGGACTTGCCCACGTTGGTGACGCTGACTTTTTTGTCCACGGCCTCGCCTTGTGTCCAGTTGTGGTCGTCAATAAAGGACTCGTTTAGGGTAACATCAATGTGCTTGGCACCGTTTTCGAGGTTGTTCGTTTTGTGCTGGTTGAAGTCGCTCAAGGCGAGCGTTCCTCCCAGCAGGATGGCGGCGCCCAGCGCCACGACGGTGATGAGGGAGATGAGTTTTGTCATACGAGTTGATTTGAGCTTCATGTTCTTTTTTCCTTTCTCTTCACGGTTGTTTTTTTGTATCTGTTTCCCTTGGTTTGGTTTCGCGCGATGCTGCTTCTGCGGGTGGGTCGTCGGGCTCGGGCTCGGTTTCGGCTGTTTCCTGCGGCGCAGACGAGCTCCGCGAGGAGCGGATCAGCCAGCGCAGGGCGGTGAAAAACAAAATGAGCAGTACCGCCATCAGGACAACCAGCCAGACACGATCCCGGATATACGCCAAGATGTTCCCCAATAGCAAGTGGTGGAAAACTACCTTGCCGACGACATTGTCCGCAAAAACGGCATCCCTGTCGGGATACGGGTTTTCCAGACCCTTTGTCACAAACCCTCTCATGCCGCTTTGCTCATAATTTTCCGCGATGCTTATCACTCGGTGCGTCACGAGGTCGCGGTTTGCGTTCACATATGTAATGTCGTCGCCGATTTGGATCGTGTCGGGATCCACGCTTTGGACCAAAACCAGAGACCCTTGGGGGATTTCAGACTGCATGCTGCCGGAAAGTACGGAATATGCGGAGTAACCGAAGAGGATGCGCGGCCGACCGCCCTGGTCGCCAAGGAGAAACACCATTACGACAATTGCGAGGATCGCCGCATAAAAAAACAAACTCACGATCCGCGCTATGACGCTCGCCACCGTTTTTCCGGCCGTGCGGGGCTTTTGTTCATCCTGACCGGCCAAGCGTTTTCCTGACTTTGGCATACTATCTCCTCTGATATATATTTTGTGCGCAAGGGCTTTCTTTCCTCCAATAAAAAGCAGCCGCTCGGTTTATCTGCGCCTCATAGGCTGTCCCCCATTCGGTTTGTTGTATTTTTTCACATACAGTCATATATAGTATACATTGTTTTTTATTGTACGTAAATAAAAAATCAAGTAAAAGTTCAAAAAATGCATACAAAAACGCCAAATTGAACAAAATGTATAACGCCAACAGGTGCGCCCTCCTTTCTGCCGAGGACGCGCCCGTTGGCGTTATTTCTTGTGATTGCAGTCGGTTACCGATCCAGATACGGCCGGAGCGCCGCGGGAATCTCCACCGCGCCATCGGCGGTCTGGAAGTTTTCCAGCACAGCGGCCACGGTTCGCCCGATGGCGACGCCGGAACCGTTGAGGGTGTGCACAAAGCTGGGCTTTTCCCCCGCGCCGGCGCGAAATCGGATGCCCGCCCGCCGCGCCTGGTAGTCCTCAAAATTCGAGCAGGAGGAAATTTCGACATACCGCCCGTACGACGGCATCCAGACCTCGATGTCATAGGTCTGCGCCGACGAATTGCCCAAGTCGCCGCCGCACAGCCGCACCACGCGGTGCGCCAGTCCCAGCGCGCGCAAAACGGCCTCGGCGTCGTCGGTCAGGCGTTCCAGCTCCTCATACGACTGATCCGGGTGGGCGAACTTGACCAGCTCCACCTTGTTGAACTGGTGCTGGCGGATGAGCCCGCGCGTATCGCGCCCCGCCGATCCCGCCTCGGCGCGGAAACAGGCCGAATAGGCGCAGTAACGGATGGGCAGGCTTTCGGCGTCCAAAATCTCGTCGCGGTGGAGATTGGTCACCGGCACCTCGGCCGTCGGAATCAGGAAATAGTCGGTGCCCTGCACCTTGAAGGCGTCCTCCTCAAACTTGGGGAGCTGCCCGGTGCCGGTCATGGAGGCGCGGTTGGCCATAAACGGCGGGAAGACCTCAGTATACCCGGCTTTGCCGTGGGTGTCGAGGAAAAAATTCATAATGGCGCGTTCCAGCCGCGCACCCAGTCCCTTGTAAAAATGGAACCGCGCGCCGGTGACCTTGGCGGCGCGAACGGGATCGAGGATGCCGAGCGCCTCGCCCAGCTCCCAATGGGGCTTGGGTTCAAAGGAAAATTTCGGCGGTTCGCCCCAGCGGCGGATCTCCGGATTGGCGTCGCTGTCCTTGCCGGGCGGCGTGCCCTCCCGCGGCAGGTTGGGAAACAGCAGCATCAGGCCGTCCTGCTCCTCGCCGAGCTCGCGCACGCGTGCATCCAGCCCTTGCGCCTCTTCGGACAGCGTCTTCATCCGCGCCATCAGCGCGTCGGTGCTTTCGCCGCGTTTTTTGAGCTGCGGGATTTCCTTGGACGCAGCGTTTTGTTCGGCCTTGATGGTCTCCAGCCGGGTCATTTGGGCGCGACGCTCGGCATCAATAGCCAGCACACGGCTGACCTCCCCGGTGAAATCCTTATTGCGCAGCGCCAGCCGGGCGATCACGCCGGCCGAATCCTCGCGCAGAAGACGAATATCGATCATACAAAACAACTCCTGACGAAATAGATAACAACAAACCGATAATAGATAACAGATAGGGATGCGACCCGGGGGATTGCGAGCGGCAAGCTCACCGATTTTTCCGGATAAACTCCTGCGCCAGCTGCAAATACGCGTCGCTGCCGCGGGAGGCGCGGTCATAGTGCATGACCGGCAGACCGTGGCTGGGCGCCTCCGACAGGCGCACGCTGCGCGGGATGACGGTGGCGTAGACCTTGCCCGGAAAGTGGCGCTTGACCTCATGCGCCACCTGGAGCGACAGCTTGGTGCGCCCGTCGAACATGGTCAGCAAAATGCCCTCCACATCCAGAGAGGGCGACAGCCGCGCACGCACGGCGCGAATGGTGAACATCAAGTCGGACAAGCCCTCCAGCGCGTAGTATTCGCACTGCACCGGCACCAGCACGGTGTCGGCGGCGCAGAGGCCGTTGAGGGTGAGCAGCCCCAGCGAGGGCGGACAGTCGATAAATATAAAATCATACGCCCCCCGCAAGGGGGACAGGGCATTCCTCAATATAAACTCCCGTTCGGGCATCGGCGCGAGCTCCACCTCGGCGCCCGAGAGCGCCTTGTTGGCGGGGATCAGGTCACCGAACGGCGTACGCACCACGGCGCGGGCGGCGTCCATCCCGCCGGTCAGCACATCGTAGACGCCGGGCGCGGTGTTTTTGTCGGCGCCCATGCCGGAGGTGGAATTGCCCTGCGGATCGAAATCGCACAAAAGCACCCGCCGACCGGCCTCGCGCAAGGCGCAGACCAGATTGACGCAGGTGGTGGTTTTGCCCACGCCGCCTTTTTGATTGACCACCGCGATGATTTTGCCCATCTTCGTCCCTCATTATTTTTATATAATGAAATTATTATAGCAAGAGCCCCCTCAAAAAGCAACGACAATGTATTGTGTGCTACGCCGCCGGATGCGCCGCCATTGTGTATATCGAGCAGATGAGAACCCGGCGGACGCGCCGCGCACAATAAAACGAGGGTTGGGAAACTCCCCCAACCCTCGTTTATATTCTCTTCAGCAAGCCCCAGCCGCTCCGCCTTCGCACCCACGCCAGCCCCTCCCGGAAGGGCCGCGCCTCGCGGTACTCGAGCGACACGCGCTCGACGCCGTCGGCGTCCACATAGCCGAAGCCCCGGCCTTTTTCGGCCACAACGGCCAGCCCCTCGGAAAAGTCCCCGGCGAAATCATACTCGGCCGGCGTGACAAACCGCCCGTCCCGGTCGATATGCCCGAACATCTCCCCCTGCCGCACTGCCGCGCGCTCCCCGCAAAACGGCCCGGCCTCGGAAAAGACAAGCGGGATGACCTCGCCACCGTTTCGGTCGATGTAGCCCCAGCGCTTGTCCGCGCCCTGCCCCCGGGCGACCGCCGCCAACCCACCGGAAAACCCGGCGGCGTCGTCATAGCGCGGCGCGACGACGGCAAATCCGTTTTTGTCGATAAACCCGACCCGCCCGGCCTTTTCCACCATCGCCAGCCCCTCGCAAAACGACCACACATCGTCGTACGGCGTGCGCAGCGCCACCCGCAGCGAGGCGTCGAGATACGACCAGCCGGTTTCGTCCGTGACCGCCGCCAGCCCTTCGGAAAAGCCGAAAATCTCCTTGTATTCGGTGCGTTTGATCTCGCCGCCGGGCGTGAAAAAGCCCCAGTCATATTCCTGCCGTACCGCCGCCAGCCCCTCGCGAAAGGCGTCGGCCTCGTCGAAGTCGGGGCTGCGCTGCACGCCGGTCGTGTCGATGAAAAAGCTTTTTTTGCCCCGGCGCACCACGGCCAACCCGTTTTGAAAGTCGGACGCGTCGTCATAGACAAGCGGAAGCAGCAGCCTCCCGTCCGACCCGGCATAGCCCCAGCGGCCGGCGGCCATCCGCCCCGGCTCGCGCACCCGCGCCAGCCCTTCGCAAAACGGCCCGACATCATCGTACGGCAGCTCTGGCGCGACATGCACAAGCGCCACTTCGGGCGGCAGGGACGGATCCTGCTCCGGCTGTTTGATACGGTATATTTTCATAGGTACCTCTTCGCGTCTTGATACTTTTTGGCGTCCTCCTGTTCGGCGAAGCGGAACAGCGCGACCAGCGACAGCGAAATCACCATCTGCACCGGGAAGCTCAAAAACGACGCGAGCAGACCGCCCGCCGTCTTGTCTCCCAGCGCGTCGGACACCGACGAGACGATGACCGACACGCCGAACTGAATCAGATAAAGCAGGAGCGTCCGGCCAAAGTACCGTTTCAGCAGATGGAAGCCGTAACCGAACGCCTCTGAGCCGGTGTCGGCGTCGCGCAGGGCGTAATAGCAGGCGTATTGGGAGGAGAACAGCACGCCGAAGATAAAAACGACGCTGGCAATCAAAAACAGGACTTGCAGAAACGGCGAGTAGACGAAAAGCGCAAAGATGAGCAGCGCCACAATGGGGCCGAGGAGCAGCGCCAGCATGATGAGAAAGGTGCGCAGCACCTTGTTGCGGCGGCGCACCAGCAGCCGCAGCGCTTCGCGCCACGCGTGCCCCCCTTCCGTATCGCCCAGCGCCCACGCCGCCGGCAGCAGGGAAAACAGCGTCCCGACGGCGGAGATCAGCAGCATCGCCAGGATGCCCAAAAAACCGACAATCTCATCCCCGGAAATAGCATCGACCAACAGCTTGGGCAGCTCATCCAGCAGGGTGGAATACGCGAACCACGCCACGATAAATACCAGAATGGGTCGCCAGCCGCGCCGGAACAGCCGCGCGCCCTCTGCGATACAGTCACGGGTTTTGAACATGCGATGACACCTCCTTGTGTCTTTTGAGGGAACGACTCACAGCTCCCGCTTGAGCCGCCAGCGTTTTTTGTCGGCCTTGGTCTCGGCGCCGCGAAACAGCGCACACAGTGTAAGGGTGAAGTACATCTGCGCCACGAAATTCACGGGCGCCAGCCATGGACCGCCCAAAGACAGCAGCGCCGCCGCAGCCAGCCCCAACAGGGAAACCAGCAGGGTTTTGCCGAAATATTTTTTGAGCAGCTTGAAGCCGTTTTTAAACGCGGCGGCGGCGGCGCAATCCCGCAGGGTGTAATAGTAGGCGTAGGGAGCCGCCAGCAGCAGACCGCACAGAAAGACGAAGCAGGCCAGCGGCAACAGCGCCGCCAGCACGACGCCCACCGTTCCAATTATCACCAGCAGGGCGGTTAAAGACAACACCGCCACCGGCGGCACAATCATACAGCCGAACAGCACCCCCCAGACGCGCAAAATCCGCCACCGGCGGTCATAGAGCAGCCGCAGCGCCTCGCGCCAGGAGATCTCGCCGTCCACCGCGCCCAGCGCCCACGCCGCCGGCAGCAGGGAAAACAAGGCCCCAACGGCGGAGGAAAACAGCATCACCACAAGATACACAACAAAATAAACAATCCACCCGGGCTCCAGATACCGGAGAACCGACGCGGTCGCTCCGGGGAGCTCCGGCCTCAGCAATCCGGGCAGAAGCCCCAACCCGAACGAGACCGCGAACGAAATCACGCTCACCAGTAAAATCTGCCGCCAGCCGCGCCGGAACAGTCGCGCGCCCTCTTTGAAATGATCGTTGGTGACAGCCATGCATCTTCCTCCTGTTTACAGTCCACAAATTCAGAATACTATATTTTTCGACAAGTTGCAACACCTTTCCGTCGAACACAAAAATACCGCCGGAGCATAAGATAAAATGATTGCGCATCAAATACGGCCGCATCCGCGCGGAAAAGGAGACAGAAGATGGCTTTTAACGACCGGGAGCTCTTGGCGCGTATCATCAAATGTGAAGCCGGCGGCGAGGGGGAGGACGGTATGCGGGCGGTGGCCAGCGTGGTCATGAACCGGGTACATGTTCCCGACGGCGAGTACCAGCGGGTCGGACAGGGCAGTCTGCGCCGGGTGATTTATCAGCCCGGACAGTTTGACTGCGTGGCGGAGACCTTAAATGGCGTCTACAATCCTCAAAACATATACAATATGACGCCCGATCCCGTCCATTACCGCATTGCCGACTGGGCTCT
This sequence comes from Oscillospiraceae bacterium, assembly GCA_031550755.1. Taxonomy (GTDB): domain Bacteria; phylum Bacillota; class Clostridia; order Oscillospirales; family UBA929; genus JAVBOJ01. Next base: position 11,070 of record JAVBOJ010000145.1, on the reverse strand, counting down.
GGGCGGCGGCGCGTTGGGCGAGGTTGGCCAATCCCTTTGGTATCTCAACCCCTATGCCCCCTGTATGACCTATTTCCCCCGCAACCGCTCCGGCGTCCATCACACCCGCAGTGTCCAGCATTGCTTTTACCGCCCCACCCCACTTTATGCCGAAACGTAAGGAGTCTGAATCAATATGAATCTGAATCCGCAATGGAACCTGCCCCAAAATCCCAGCATTCTGCCCTCCCCCAACTATATGAATATGCCCGAGGTGGTGGATCCCCTGCCCATCATCATGCCGCCGGGCGACGACACCCCCGAAACCCTCGAAAGCCCCATCTATACCCCCGGTTTCCTGCGTACCCAAATCGGCAAGCTCATGCGGGTGGAGTTTCTGGTGGGCGACAATCTGAATGACCGCGTGGGGCGTCTCATTCAGGTCGGTGCCAGTTACATCCTGCTCCAGCTCGTCGAATCGGGCAACACCATCATGTGCGACCTGTATTCCATCAAGTTCGTCACCATCGCCAATATGCCCGACCCGATTGTATTGTAGGACAAAAAAAGGAGACCCCACGGCATCCCGTAGGGTCTCCTTTTTATATTCAATCCCCCATCTCCCACCGGAGTTTAGCCGACGCTGAGATGTCCCGTTTCAAAGAATGTGTTGTAATCAAAGGCCTTGATCATACTGTTGTCGATCATATACAGCGTGTCGCCGATGTAGCACAGGCGGCGCTGATAGCTGTTCTGATCCTGCGACACCAGCTGAGCCTTGGTCGTCAGGGCGTTCCCCTCTACGCCGATGACAACGGCGCCCTGCCAGTTGTCTCCGCTTTCCTTGCCGGAGAAGACATCCCAGCTATAGACCTGAATCGGGAAGGCAAACTGGCTCTTGGCGGCGTCCACCAGCATGGCGCGGGGATTGTCAAAGGCTTCGGAATAACTGCCGTTGCCCAGCAGGATTTTGTCTACCTCGCGGGGATTGGTCGGGTCGCTGACGTCAAACAGGGAGACCTTGATGCCGGCGTCCCATGTGCCGACCGACTGCTCGGTGCCGTCATCCAGCCGGACGAAGGTCTCCAGCGTGTGGCGGCCGAAGCCGACCAGCAGGCCGTCGCCCACCGGATGCAGATACTGGGAGAAGCCCGGGATTTTCAGCTCGCCCAACACGGTGGGGTTATTCGGATTGGACAGGTCGATGGCAAACAGCGGATCGGTCTGGCGGTAGGTGACCACATAGGCCAGCGAGCCCATATAGCGCACCGACTGAATGCTCTCGCCCTGCGCCAGCGCCGGGGTGCTGCCCAGCACGGCCAGCGTCGCGGCGTCCATCGTGGTAACATAGTTGCCGGCGCTCCAATCGGTGGTGGCGATGCGGAACACGCCCTCGTACTCGTCCATGCTGTATTGGTTCAGCGGCGTGCCGGGCACGGCGCCCGAGCCGACAAAGCTGAGGCTCGCGCCGTCCAGCGCATAGCGGTAGACGGTGGACTGGTTTTTGTCGTTTGTCCATTCGGGCTTGACGATATACATGGAATCGGCGTTCATGTAGAAGTAGCTGCCCGCGCCCAGCAGGGTCTCCATGGCGCAGGGCTCGTCGGAATTGATGTCAAACCCGCCGGCGATGAGGTAGCTGGCCTCCATTGTGCCGGGGAAGTAGCAGATATCGGTGACCGGCATGGGCTCGGCGGTGACGCTGACGACGCTGTCCAGCACGGTGGGCACGATGTCGCCCGGTGTGAGATTGTCGTCAAAATTGGCGGAATAGACATATTTGTTGACCGCGAAGTACAGAATGTCGCCCACCAGACGGGTGGCCAGCGGAGAGCCCTCCACCTCGAACAGCCTGGTGCGCACGGGATTGGCGCGGTCGGTGATGTCATAGACGGCATACGTGGTGAAGGATTTGGAGGGATGCCAGATATAGGTCTGCATCTTGTCGCCGGACGCGTCCTGCTGCTCATAGCGCGAGCCCACGAGGATCAGGCGGTCGCCGGCAACGTACATTTCGGTATAATAACCGTCGTCATTGGACACGATGAATCCGATTTTGTTCATATTCGCGCCGTCAGCCTCGACAATGCGAACCATGCGATTCTCCTGCAGGATGTACAGGTACTGCCCGTCGGTTTTCAGGATGTCGCCCTCATCCACGCCGGACACCTGGGTGTTGGTGGAGGAAACGTTGCCGGTAAGACTGCTGCGGCCGGAATCCATTGCGGCGCCTTCGGCCGCCATGGCGGGGGGCACCGGAGCAGCGGAGGGCATCGGCGTGGCGGCGTCAAACTCCATCATGGTCTTGTCGCCGAATTGGACGGTGTCCTCGTTGGCAGTCCATGTGACATTGCTCACGGCGCCGGCGCTGTTGAGCAGCCGCAGAAGCTCGGTATACGATCCGACGCGGGGCAGGTTCTGCGCCGCAGCGGCGGCGGCGGGCGGCACGAGGATGTCGTCATAGAGGATGACGTCGCCGTCCAGCGTGATCTGGGTGACAGGATCACTCACGCCGGCGGCGGGGTCGTTGCTTTGCGCAGGCAGGGCGTTCAGCGCCAGCACGGTAACAAACACGCCGACAAGCAGAACGGCAAAGCCTCGGATACTCCAGCGGGCCAGTTTGGTCATGGGGTGTTCCCTCCTGTTTTCTATGGGCGGACAGGCTGTCCGCTCCCATGTATCATATACAGGCCGTTAGACGACGCGTCTTTGAAAAAGTTCCCTAGACCAGTCCCGGTTCGCCGAACCGCCGGACATATTCGGCAATCAGCAGATCGGCCACCCGCCCGTAGCTCTTGACGCCCTCGGGCTGGCTCATGGTTTTTAAATAGGTGTCGTTGATGCGCTCGCCGAGGTCGCGCACCGGGCCGGCATACTTGCGGCTGTGCTCCCACATGACCTCAAAATCGGCGATGACGCGCGGATCCAGCCGCTCCCACAGCGCGGGCTGCGCGCCGTCGATGTCCCCGGCGGCGTTGTAACAATAAATAAACGCCGTCAGATAGCCCGAATAGACAAAACGGACATCCTCATTGGCCTCGCAGGACAAAAACGCGGCGAAATTGGCCTCGTCCTCGGGCGCGATGCCCTGCCGGTGAGACAGCTCATGCACCATGGTAAACGGCAGCATGGACTCGGGGGTGTCGGGGTTGACATTGGCTTCCCCGGTCAGCGGTATGTAGATGCCGGCAATGCCGGTGCGCGACATCAAAATCCAGTGGATCACCCGTTTGGGCGGCGACGCCGCGGCGGTGAAAAAGGGATATTGCTGACTCAGCGCCCCAAATCCCTGCCCGGCGGAGGTCTCCAGCCCCGCAAACCCGCCGAAGTCGCAAGCGCCCTGTTCGTTGCGCGGCACCTGCCCGGCCAGGGCGTTGAGGTTGTCCTCCAGCCAGACGGCGGTCTGCACCAGCGCCTCCGGCGGACGCGGTTTTACGTCCAGCCCCAGTGTTTCGTCCAAAGACGGGGCATAATAGGACAGGCCCCAGAAGGTCAAAAACAAAAACAGCAGCGTACACGCGCCCAACGCCAGCCGCGACAGATAGCCCAAAAACGGCCATGCCGCCCGGCGGCGGATACAGAGAACGACCGCCGCCGCCAATCCGGCCACCGCCGCGACAAGCAGCAAAATCAGCAAAATCTCGGCCGCCGAGACAGACGTCCACGCAAAAAGACGCGCCAAAAAGGCCGAAACGGCCTGCGAAAAACGATGATACCCCGCGCCCACCCAACCGGGGTTTCCCTGCGCGGTAAAAAACAGGACGGCCGACACCGCCGCCAGTCCCACCGAAAACCACACGCGCCGAATCAGGCGCGCCGTTTTGTTCCTGTCCATGCGGCTTCCTCCCCACGGATGGCTTACGTTCTTTTATCATACCACTTTTTTTGTATATCGGCAACAAAAAAGGCAAGAATAAAATGGGAATGTTGACCAAAACAGGAATTGAAAGCGAGGAGAAATACAAAATGCCCAAAAACCGTGATCCGTTTTCTACCGAGATTGCCAGCCCCTTCCCCGGCGGGGAAATCTTCTTTTGCACCGAGGCGCATGGGCATCGGTTTGACGAACACACCGTTCCAAAAGAAATTAAGGGAGAACTGGCAAACACGAGCAAATTTAAAAAAAACAAAGATCGGGAGAGATAATCCGTTGCCAACCGCTCTTAATTGGTCAAATTTAGTCAAATTGAAATTTGGCTTTTTAGCGGCGCGGCGATACAATACAGATAAAGGTCAAATTTGGTCAGAAATCGAGCGTATCCAACATCAGACTTGATCAAACGGTTTGGAGGCGGTTTTATGGCGCTCAGTGACAACATCGCCCGGTTTTTGGAGGAGCTCATGGCGGCGATGGACGGCGTCGCCGAGGTGCAGCGGCAGGAGCTGGCTTCGCGGTTTTCCTGCGTGCCCAGCCAGATCAATTATGTGCTGGCCACCCGGTTTTCGCCGGAGCATGGCTTTTTGGTGGAAAGCCGCCGGGGCGGCGGAGGGTATATCCGCATCCGCCGGGTGCCGGTTGACCGCGAGGGCCTGACCATGCACGCCGTCAACGCCATCGGGGAGGCCATCGACCCGCCCGCGGCGGCCGCCTTTCTGCAAAATCTCACCGCCGCCGGTGCGCTGTCCACGCTGGCCGCGCATCTCATCGCCGCCGCCCTGTCCGACCGCGCCCTGCGCAACATCCCGCCGCCCTACCGCGACGGCGCGCGGGCGGGCATCCTGAAACAATGCCTGCTGACCATGCTGTAAGGAGGAATTTTGTATGCTGTGTCAACACTGCGGCAAAAACGAAGCCAACCGCCATTATCACATGACGGCGCAGGGCAAAACCACCGAGACCCACCTCTGCACCGCCTGCGCCCAGGAGACCGGCTTTGACGCCGAATTTCAAAAGAACATACCGTTCGCCTTTCCGGCGTTTTTACCGGGCTTTCCCACGGCGCCCCCGCCCAGCGCCCAAGTCTGCCCCCTGTGCGGCAGCTCGTTTGGGGATATTCAGCAGAGCGGCAAGGCCGGCTGCGCCCAGTGCTACGGCGTGTTTTCCGCCGCCTTTTTGCCCTTTATCCGGCGGGTACACGGGGCGGGACGCCATGTCGGCCGGTTGCCGAGCGGCGCGTCGGAGCAATTAAAAACTCGCCGCCGGCTGGTCGCTCTGCGGCAGCAGCTCGCCGAAGCCATTGAGGCGCAAGCCTTTGAGCAGGCCGCGACCCTGCGCGACGAGATCCGCGCACTGGAAGGGGGCGCGTCACAATGACCGGAGCGGTATCCACCCGTGTGCGCTTGGCGCGCAACGTCTGCGAGCTTCCCTTTCCCGCCCGGATGACCCCCGCTCAGCGCGAAGCGCTGATTTCGCAGGTGTCGGCGGCACTGCTGGCCAGCCCGCAGGACGGGTTTTCCGCCGTGTCCCTCACCGACGCCAACCGACTGGAGGCGCAGGGCTTGGTGGAGCGGCATCTCATCTCCCCGGAGCTGGCCGCCGGCGACAAGCCGCGCGCCGTGCTGCTCTCCCGCGACCAGCGCCTGTCGGTCATGGTCGGCGAGGAGGATCATCTGCGCATTCAGGCGCTTTTGCCGGGACTGGCACTGGAAACCGCTTTGGCGGAGGCGTTTCGGGCAGACACCCTGCTCGACGGAGCGCTGCCCTACGCCTTTGAGGAGGAGCGGGGGTATCTCACCGCCTGCCCCACCAACCTCGGCACCGGCCTGCGCGCCAGCGTCATGCTGCATCTGCCCATTTTGACCGAGACCGGCGCATTGCGCGCCATCGCCAACACTGCCGGCAAAATGGGGCTGGCTGTCCGCGGGCTGTACGGCGAAGGCAGCAAAGCCCACGGCGCGCTGTATCAGATCTCCAATCAGGTGACGCTGGGGTTGTCCGAGGAAGAAATTGTCGCGCGGGTCGGCTCGGTGGTCGAGCAAATTTTGGCACGCGAGGCCGAAGCCTTGGCAGCCTTCCGCGAGAAGAGCCCGTCGGTATTTGAAAACCGCGTCTGGCGCGCGCTGGGACTGCTGCAAAACGCGCGGCTGCTCTCCGCCGAAGAGGGCATAGCGCTGCTCTCCGACCTGCGGCTCGGGCTGGGTATCCTGCCGGGGGTGGAGGAGGAAACGCTGAGCGCCCTTTTGACCGACATCCAGCCGGTGCAGCTCATTTTGCGCGCCGGGGAAATGCTGACGCCCGAAGCGCGCGACCGGCTGCGCGCCGACGTGGTACGGGCGCGGCTGCAAAACAGAGAATAAGGAGGCATTTGTATGCCGTTGTATGAAAATCGTTTCACCGAACGCGCCCAGACCGCCATCCGGCTGGCGCATGAGGCCGCCGCCGAGCTGGGGCACGGCTACGTCGGCAGCGAGCATCTGCTACTGGGGCTGTGCCGCGAGGGGGAGGGCGTCGCCGCCCATGCCCTTACGGCCGCCGGGGTGGACGACGCGGGCGTCAAGACCCGCGCCATTGAGGCGGTGGGGCAGGGCGAGGCGGGCAATACGCCGGTGCAGGGACTGACGCCGCGCACCAAGCGCATCATCGAGCTGTCCTTCCACGAGGCCGCCCGCATGGGGCACGGCTATGTCGGCACCGAGCATTTGCTGCTGGGGCTGCTGCACGAGAGCGATTCCATCGCCGCGCGGCTGCTGTTGAGCATGGGCGTTGACCTCAAGCGGCTGTACGCGGACATCCTGTCCATGATCGGCGCCGAGCCGAGCCGTCCCGGAGAATCCGCGCCGCAGGGGCGCGCCGCGCCCAAGCATCCCGAAACCAAGACGCTCAACCAGTTCGGCCGCGACCTGACCGACATGGCCCGCGAGGGGCGCTTGGATCCCATCATCGGCCGGGAGGGCGAGATCACCCGCATCATCCAAATTCTCTCCCGCCGCACCAAAAACAACCCCGTCCTCATCGGCGAGCCGGGCGTCGGCAAGACTGCCATCGCCGAGGGGCTGGCGCAGAAGGTCATCTCCGGCGAGGTTCCGGAAACCTTGCGCGGCAAGCGTGTCGTGACGCTCGACCTGTCCGGCATGGTGGCCGGCACCAAGTACCGCGGCGAATTTGAGGAGCGCATCAAGGCCGCCATGGAGGAGATCCGCCGCGCCGGCAACGTCATTTTGTTCATCGACGAGCTGCATACCATCATCGGCGCGGGCGCCGCCGAGGGTGCCATCGACGCCGCGAATATCCTCAAACCGGCGCTGTCGCGCGGGGAGATTCAGGTCATCGGCGCGACGACGCTGGACGAATACCGCAAGCATGTGGAAAAGGACGCCGCGCTGGAGCGGCGCTTCCAGCCGGTGCAGGTGGGCGAGCCGTCCCCGGAGGAGGCCGAGGCCATCCTCAAGGGACTGCGCGACAGGTACGAGGCGCACCACAAGGTCAAAATTTCCGACGAGGCCATCCACGCCGCCGTGCTCATGTCGGCGCGCTATATTTCCGACCGCCAGCTGCCCGACAAGGCCATCGACCTCATCGACGAGGCGGCGTCGCGCCTGCGACTGCAAAATCTCACGCCGCCGCCCGACGTCAAGGAGCGCGAGGAGCGGCTGGCTCGGCTCTCACAGGAAAAGGAGGAGGCCGTCAACACCCAGGATTTCGAGGCGGCGGCGCGTCTGCGGGATGAGGAAAAATCCCTCAAAACCGAGCTGGACGCCGAGCGCGAAACGTGGGAAAAGGGCCGGTCGGCGCAGACAAAAACCGTGTCCGAGGCCGATGTCGCGGCCATTGTGTCCGGCTGGACCGGCATCCCTGTCACACGGCTGACCGAGGGCGAAGCCCAGCGGCTGCTACACATGGAGGATTTGCTGCACCGGCGGGTCATCGGGCAGGACGACGCGGTCAGCGCCGTGGCGCGCGCCATCAAGCGCGGCCGGGTGGGGCTCAAGGACCCCAAGCGCCCGGTGGGCTCCTTCCTGTTCCTCGGCCCGACCGGCGTCGGCAAAACCGAGCTCTGCCGCGCGCTGGCGGAAGCCCTGTTCGGCTCGGAGGACGCCATGCTGCGGGTGGACATGTCCGAATTTATGGAAAAGCACACGGTCTCCAAGCTCATCGGCTCGCCACCGGGCTATATCGGCCACGACGAGGGCGGCCAGCTCACCGAACGGGTGCGCCGCAAGCCTTACAGCGTCGTGCTGTTTGACGAGATTGAGAAGGCGCATCCCGATGTGTTCAACATCCTGCTGCAAATTTTGGAGGACGGCCTCCTGACCGACAGCCAGGGCCGCCGGGTGGATTTCAAAAACACCATCGTGGTCATGACCTCCAACCTCGGCGCACGCAACATCACAGACCGCAAAAAGCTGGGATTTGCCGCCGAGGGCGGCGATACCATGCGGTTTGAGGACATCCGCACCGAGGTGATGGGCGAGCTCAAGCGCGCCTTCCGGCCGGAATTTTTAAACCGCGTGGACGAAATCATCGTCTTTCATCAGCTCGACCGCGAGCATATCCGACAGGTGGCCCGCAAAATGCTGTCCGAGGTAGTCGCCCGGGTGGCGGCGCTGGAGGTCGGCCTCACCGTGGACGATACGGCGGTCGATCTGCTGGCCGAGCAGGGCTTCGACCCGGTCTACGGGGCGCGGCCGCTGCGCCGGGCGATTCAGGGCTCGGTGGAGGACGCGCTGGCCGAGCGACTGCTGGACGGGCGGGTAAAGGCCGGCCAGTCGGTGACCGTCACCGCAAAAGACGGAAAACTGGACTTTGAAACGGTGTAAAGAAGAGAGGTTCCGGGTTTCCCCGGAACCTCTTGCGCTATTTTCCCCGCAGGATTTTGGTCGCCAGCATGGCCGCGCCGAAGCCGTTGTCGATGTTCATGACCCCAACCCCGGCGGCGCAGGAGCTCAGCATCCCCAGCAGCGCCGACAGCCCGCCGAAGCTGGCCCCGTAACCGACGCTGGTCGGCACCGCGATGACCGGGCAGTCCACCAACCCGCCCACCACGCTGGGCAGCGCGCCCTCCATGCCGGCCGCCACGATCAGCACCGACGCCGCCGACAGCCGCTCGAGCTGCGCCAGCAGCCGGTGCAGTCCGGCCACGCCGACGTCGTAAATCCGGTCTGTTCGGCAGCCCAGCGCCTCGGCGACAAGGGCCGCCTCCTCGGCCACCGGGATGTCGGCGCTACCCGCCGACACAATGCCGACCGTCCCGGGCAGGGGCGCTGGCGCCGCGCGTCTGACCTCGACCAGCCGGGCGATTGTCTGATATATCGCGTCGGGCGCCGCCCGGCGCACCGCCTCATAGGCCGCTTCGTCGGCGCGGGTGGCCAGCAGCCCCGGCCCGCCGGCCTTCAGAAGCTTTTCGGCAATGGCCGTGATATGCTCCGCGGCCTTGCCGGGGCAGAAGATTACCTCGGGAAAGCCCTGCCGCAGCGCGCGGTGGTGATCGACCTTGGCAAAGCCCAAATCCTCAAAGCTCAGCGTCTTCAGGCGCTCCAGCGCCCCGGCCTCATCCAGCGTCCCGTCGCGGAAAGCGCGCAGCACAGCGCCCCAGCCGTCCATCACTCCACATCCTCCACAACTTTTTCCGGCGGATTGTCCAGCTGGGCGGGATTTTTGAAAATATCCTCCATCATTTTGAGCACGCCGGAAAAATAAAATCCGTCGCACACCCGCTCGTCCAGCGTCAGGGTATAGTCCACGCAGCGCACCTCGCGCGGGGAGCCGTCCTTATCCGTTACCGTTTTTTTGTATTTACGGCCAAAAATGACAAACATGGGGCAGGTGCCGAAATCATATAAATGGTGGTGGACGGGAGGCAGTCCAATGGAACCCAGATCGGCCAAAAAGAGGGTGCAGTGGAAAGGGCTTACGTGGTTGATCGCCTTGGGCATGAGTCCAAAATAATCCAGCTTTGTCATGAGCCAAACAAAAAAATGCAAAAACGACCGCGGAATCCGCTTCAAAATCCGCGCGTAAGAGTCCACCCCGTTGGAGTCGCCCTGCTCCTTGCCCTCGGTAACCGCTTCGACCAAGCGGCGGTAAACATCCTCGGCGGTATCGGTGGGCTGGCAGCGAAATTTGACGCCGGTCTCCTGCCCCTCCAGCGTCATATCTTTTTTGATGACCAGATTGATGTCGATATGATGCCGGGCAAACAGCCGTCGTCCGGCCACAAACCGGTTCAGCCCCGGACGCTGGGAGAGGATGCGCACATACATGGCGACGAAAAACGCCAGCAGCCCGAAGCCCTTGAGCCCCTCCACCCTTTTTTGGCGAATGTACGGATCGGCCTTGTCCAGCTCAACGGTTCCGTAATAATAGTTAGAGGAACCGGTGCGTGTGGGCATGATAAACGGCGCCACCATGTTGAGCGGATCCAGCGAGCGCAGCTTGCGGCCGTCGTAACGGTCGCCGAAGCGGCGGCGTTTTTTCGGGGTCTGCTGTTCCATAAATAATCTCTCTCCCAATTGCCCCGCGTCTTGGCGCGGGTTCTAGATAAGGGCTTCGCCCTATAGTATTATACTGAGCGAGTCCCAAAAGTACAACAAAATTTCGGGGCTCGACAAATTTGCCAGTATGTGGTATATTCATGGGCATATACAGTTGTTATAAGGAGAAAGATGATGCAAATGACAGGCAAACCTTGGCATACGCTGTCCGACAAAGAAATATGGGCCGCAACCCGTTCGGCTCCGGCCGGACTTTCCGAGGCGGAGTCCAAAAAACGGCTGGCCGAGCAGGGGCCCAACGAGCTCAGCAAGGGCAAGAGCAAGAGCCTGCTGATGATCTTTCTGTCCCAGTTCGGCGACTTCATGATCTGGGTGCTCATTGCCGCCGCCATTATTTCGGCTATTCTGTCCGAATATGTAGACGCCGCCATCATCGGCGTGGTGGTGCTGCTCAACGGCATCCTGGGTGCCATTCAGGAGTCGCGCGCCGAGGCGGCGCTCGAGGCTCTGCAAAAAATGGCGGCGCCCATGGCGCGTGTGCTGCGCGGCGGCAACGCCGTCAAGATCTCGGCCGCCGAGCTTGTGGTGGGCGATGTGGTGGTGCTGGAGGCCGGCGATGCGATCCCCGCCGATCTGCGCCTCATGGAGTCGGGCTCGCTGCGCATTGAGGAGTCGGCGCTGACCGGCGAATCGGTGCCGGTGGAAAAGGCCGAGGGCGCG
>JAVBOJ010000153.1:0-25008 GCA_031550755.1 Oscillospiraceae bacterium | reverse complement strand
CGACAGCTCCACCATCTCCCCGGGCGCCTACACGGTCACCACGAACTATGACACGATCTTCCCGCTCAGCGCCCGCAGCACCATCATCAAGGGCAACGACGCCCGCGACGTGACCGTCACGGTCACCGTCGGCAGTCAGACGCTGACCAAGACCGTCAAGGTTGAGATCCTCGATAAGACCCCGCCGGTGATTATTGCCCCGCAACAAATTGGACACAAGGCGGGCACCACCGCCCCGGCCAATGAAGCCGAGCTGTGGCAGATGCTCAAAAACCTCGGCGCGTCCTGCACCGATAACTACGACGGATTAAACCTTGTCCCCGTCATCTCTTACCTCGACGCGCAGACCGACCCGACCTTCTCCTTTGCCAACATCGAATGGAACACGGTCGGCAAGCAGTATATCCTATATCTCGACAAGACAGATGCCTCCGGCAATCAGGCTGTCCAGCGTCAGGCCATCATTCTTGTCATCACCGACAACGATAACCCGACCCCGACGCCGTCGGATGACGATTACAATCCGCTGGATCCGGATCCCGAGCCGCCCAAAACGCCTACGCCCTCCGGCGGCACGCCGTCCGCCAGCACATCCCCCTCGGGCAACGGCGATGACTATGTCATCATCGATGACAGCGGCAATCCGTTGGATCCGGGCGCCGGAACGGGTGGCGACAACGGCAATAAGCCTGATCTGCCCATGACCGGCGGCGTGCCCATCGCGTTTATCCTGCTTCTCTGCGGCGTCGGATTCCTGCTGATCGGCCTGCTCATCAGCCGCAGAAAAGAGAAAGAATCCAAGTAATCCCTTGTATATCGGCGCCGCGCGTCCCCCCGTGCGGCGCCTGATATAAAAACGTCGTGCTATGCGGCGTTCAGAGGAACCTTTTAAGACGCATCGCCCCCCGATGCAAAAAAGATTCCTCTCCCCCCAGTAACCACTGAAAGCACAAGGCCGTCCGGCGAGAGCCGGACGGCCTTGTGCTTTCATACTAAGGCAGCGCATAGGTGTGTACATTCAGTCTGTCCAAGAAGTCCTTTTCGACGACAACAAACGAATCCTCAAATGTATAGGCAAGATACAGACCTTTATATCCCGGGATTAAAAAAGAGGATACTTCGGAAAGATCCGGGCTGAACACAATACAGGCGGTCGCGATGGGGTCTCCCATTTTGGATTTGTAAACGGGCAGGCACAGCCCCGGGCGGCCGCTTTCCATCTTGTAATAGTTGGGGCACAAGCGGGCGCCGGGCTCCAGGAGCTCCACAAACGCGCCACTGAGAACATTGTCGTAAGCGTTCCGGAAGGATTTCTCGAACACCGCCTCTTCCCCGGAGATTTTGTAAATCCGGGTGTCCGACAAAATGTATATCTGCCCGGATTGCGCATCGCCATAAATCTCTCTGATGGCGGAATCCTTTCCCAGATCCACCTCATATCTTTGGCAGATGTTAAAGTTCTCATCCATTTGCACAACATAGGACGATTCCTCGTGAAAATAAGCCGCGTAGTATTTGTTTTCAAACGTGGCATAGTACAGAATGGTCATGAGACCGTCCTCCAGCGCCTTGGTGCGCGTCTCCACGACTTCTCCGTCCAAGCGGATAAACCACTCAGTGGAGGGATGCTTGTCATACTGCGCCGACGCGACAACAATCATTCCATTGCGCTCGGCGAAAAACCACGGCTCCTCTTCCAGTTGTATTTCCCAATTCACGCCGCCGTCCAGCGAATAGGAGGTCAGGTAGTGCCCATCAACACTCCATTGGCTCAAGACTAAGTTGTCTTCAACTGTTGAAATGTGATTTGTACCTTTGTTTATATCAAATAAAATAGTGTTGTGACCTTGTGTATCGATTAAGTGTATCCTTGAAGAGGCCTCCCCCGCACTATTTACTCCGGTGTTAGCGTATAAAAAAGAACCGTTTGTATACGCCGCTGGGGTTCTGGAAAAACTTCCCAGATTAATCACTAATTTTTCAAACTCAAGAGACTTAATTTCTCGTTCCTTTTTATAGCTTGGCCCGCAGGAAGACAACAGAGAGACAATAAAAACACAGACACAGGCCAAGACAATCCGTTTACGCATAGTGTTCCTCCTGATGAAAACTTATTGATGTTCGAAATACGCCCTTGTCTGCGCAATGTCCCGCCCAATCGCGTCCCGCAGCGCGTCGGAGGAGGGGAAGACGGTTTCCGGACGCAGCATACGCAAAAAGTCCAGCCGCACCTGTTTGTCATACAGATCGCCCGAAAAGTCCAGCAAATGGGTTTCAAACCAGACGTCCCGGCTCTGCGAAACCGTCGGGCGGACGCCCACATTGGTGACGGCGGGGTGGGCGGTCTGATCGACGGTGGCGGTGGTGATATACACCCCCCGCGCGGGCAATTGCAGACTGGCCGGCGCGGTAAAATTGACGGTGGGGGTCATAAAGGTGGTCGAGCCGAGGCGGCTCCCATGCACCACAATCCCCGACAGAATATGCGGATGCCCCAGAAACTGGGCGGCGCGCTCCATTTCGCCCTGCGCCACCAGCTTGCGGATATAGGTGGAGCTAATGGTAATGTCGTCCAGCGAGACGCGCGGGATGATATCGCAGCCCAGACCCAGCCGGGCGCATTCGGCGGCAAGGCGTTCGGGGTTTCCCTCGCCGCGGTGGCCGAAGTGGAAATCGTGCCCCGCCACGACATGCACCGCGCCGAAATGACCGATGAGCAGCTCGGAAATAAAATTCTGCCACGGCATTTGCATCATTCCCTGGTCAAAATGCGCCAAAATAACCTCCTCCATGCCGTACAGTCGCCGCATGAGGTCGGCGCGGTCGCTGACGGTATTGAGAAGGGGGATTTGCGCGCCCAAAATGAGCGCGTCGGGGTGATTGTCAAAGGTCAGGGCGCAGGAACGCGCGCCCAGCGCGGCGGCGGTATCGGCGGTTTTGCGCAGCAGGGCGCCGTGGCCGAGATGGACACCGTCAAAAAAACCCAGCGCAATGACGCGCGGCGGTTGCTTGGTCATGGATTGGTCACCTCAAAGAAACTTTTTTCAGGAAGAATGAGCTGCCGCCCGTCCCGTTGCTCCGCCCGACCCAGCTCCAAAAACGCGCCGTCGGGCCCATACACGCGGCAAAAGCCGGATAGCTCTGTCTCCCAGGGGATGGACGCGCCGTGATAACACAGGGTCTCCTGCGCGGGCGAGAGGGTGATGGCCGGATAGGTTTCAAACAGCCGATCCACCGGCACAAACGGCGGTTCTCCCGCCGCCGCCAGCGCGGCGAGCGCCTCCAGCGTATGGGCGTCGGCCAGCGAAAACGGCTCGGCGTAGGTGCGCCGCAGGGCGGACATGGCCGCGCCGCAGCCCAGCGCCTGCCCGATGTCGTGGATGAGCGAACGGACATACGTTCCCTTGGAGCAGCGTGCCGAGAGCGCCCAAATATCGCCGCCCAGCGGGCGGACCGTCAGGCTGTGAACGGTCACCGGGCGCGGCGCGCGCTCGATTTCCTTGCCTTGACGGGCGTATTCATAGAGCTTTTTGCCGCCCACCCTGACCGCCGAAATCATCGGCGGCAGCTGCCAAAGCGCCCCGCGAAAGGCGGGCAACACGGCCTCCATCTCCTCCGCCGAAGGGCGTCGGGCGCGTGTGGCGGTGATGGTTCCGGTTGTGTCATAGGAATCGGTGGTGAGCCCGACGGTAAATTCGGCCTCATAGGCCTTGTCACCCAGCAGGTATTCGGCGGCGCGGGTGGCGCGGCCGACCAGCACGGGCAGCACGCCGGTGGCCATGGGGTCGAGGGTGCCGCCGTGGCCGACCCGCCGCTCGGACAAAATGCGCCGCACTCGTCCCACCACATCGTGGGAGGTCATGCCTGGCGCCTTGTCCACAATCAACAGGCCGCCCCTCATGCGCGTTCCAGCTCGGCCCGCACGGCGGCAAGCAGGGCGGTTTTGACATCAATCAGCGCCCCGCTCATCTTACTGCCGCTGGCGCGGGCGTGCCCGCCACCGCCGAGGGCGGCGCAAATCCGGCCGGCATCCCACGGCGCGCCGGAGCGCACCGAAAGCCTCCAGTCGCCGGGAGCCGACTCCTTGAGCAGCAGACCGATCTCCACACCCTCGATGGAGCGCGGCAGAGCGGAGAGGTTATCCAAGTCGTCCTCGGTGGCGCCGTGCCGGTCGATAAAATCGCGCGACAAGGCAATAAGGGCGACGGTATCGTCAAAATAAAACTCCACCTGTGAGAAAATCGCCGCCTCGATTTCCAGCCGGCGGCGCGAGCGCATCTCAAACATCTCGCGGTTGACCCGCGCGGCGTCGATGCCGGTTTCCATCAGGTCGGCGGCGATGCGCAACGTGCCCGCCGTGGTGTTGGAGTAACGGAAGCAGCCGGTGTCGGTGGACAGCGACAGATAGAGCGGCAGGGCAATCTCGGGGGTCAGCGGCACATCGAGTTCGCGCATCAGCGCGAAAACCAGCTCGCCGGTGGCGGCCAGGGTGGGCTCGACAAGGGTTTGCGCGGCAAACAGGGTGTTGGACGGATGATGATCCAGCCCCAGAGCCATCCCATCGGCCAGCGGGGCGTAACAGGAGGGCAGCAGGGAGGCAGAGGCGATGTCCACGCAGACAAGGGTTTTTCCCTCGAACGAGTCCCCGGAGGACAACCCGTCCACATAGGCCGCGAGCCGGGGGGCGGTCAGCTCCGGGTTGGGGGCGACATGGGCGGTTTTGCCCAGCGTGCGCAGGATACGGCAGAGCGCCGCGGCGCTGCCGACGGTATCCCCGTCGGGGCGGGCATGGGTAAAGATCACAAAATTATCGTTCTGGCGCAGGAGCCGGGCGGCTTCAGGCGTCGTCATTGTCTGTCTCCTTCGGCTCGGGATTTGGGTGTTCCAATCGGGACAACAGCTCGAAAATATGCGCGCCGCGCGACAACGAGTCGTCCGCGATAAACTGCAATTGAGGCGTATGGCGCAACGAAAGCGCCGCGGCCAGCTCCCGGCGCAGAAAACCGGAAGCCGAGCGCAGCCCGGCCATGACCTCGGGGGATTTTTCGGTATCGAGTACGCTGACATAGACCCGGGCCAGCCCCAGATCGCGCGAGGCGTCCACACGGGTGAGGCTGACAAAGCCTTGCACCCGAGGGTCTTTCAGGGCGGAGATCAGCCGGGAGAGCTCCCGCAGGAGCTCCTCGTTGATTTTGCCCAGACGAGTTGCATTCGGCATGATTACCTCTCGATTTCTTCCATCATATAGGCCTCGACGATGTCGCCTTCCTTGAGGTCGTTGAATCGTTCCAATCCCAGACCGCATTCGTAGCCCGACGCGACCTCGCGCGCGTCGTCCTTGAAGCGCTTGAGGGAGGCAAGACGGCCGTCATGGATCACGATGCCGTCGCGCAGCAGGCGCACCCCGGCGTTGCGGGTAATTTTGCCGTCCAAAACATGGCAGCCGGCGATGGTGCCGACGCCGGAAACCTTGAAAATCTGGCGCACCTCGGCACGGCCCAGCACCACCTCGCGGTACTTGGGATCGAGCAGCCCCTTGATGGCGGCTTCCATCTCCTCGATGGCGTCATAAATGACCTGATACAGGCGAATGTCCACGCCGCCGCGCTCGGCGCTGTCACGCGCCGAGGGATCGGGGCGGACATTGAAGCCGATAACAATGGCCGACGCGGTGGCGGCCAGCAAAATATCCGACTCGGAAATCGCGCCGACGGCGCTGTGGATGACCCGGACGCGCACCTCCTCGTTGGAGAGCTTCTCCAGCGAGGCCTTGAGCGCTTCGGCCGAGCCGTGCACGTCGGCCTTGATGATGAGGTTGAGATCCTTGAGCTGCCCCTGCTGGAGCTGCAAAAACAAATCGTCCAGCGACACCTTTTGCATATTGGGCCGGGCGGCGTCGTCCTTTTGCTGCTGCTTGCGCTGCTCGACCAGCTCGCGGGCCATGCGCTCGTCGGCCACGGCGTGCACCTGGTCGCCGGCCTCGGGCACTTCGGACAGGCCGATGATCTCGACCGGAATGGACGGTCCGGCGGTCTCCAGCTTTTCGCCCCGGTCGTCGGTCATGGCGCGCACACGGCCGACCGTCTTGCCGGCGATGATAATATCGCCCTGCTTGAGGGTGCCGTTTTGCACCAGCACGGTGGCCACGGGGCCGCGTCCGCGGTCGAGGCGCGCCTCGACGACGGTGCCGCGGGCGGCGCGGTCGGGGTTGGCCTTTAGGCCGCGCATTTCGGCGGTCAGCAGCACCATTTCCAGCAGCTGCTCGATGCCGGTGCCGGCCTTGGCCGAGACCTGACAGACAATGGTATCGCCGCCCCAGGCCTCGGGCAGAAGCTCGTACTCGGTGAGCTGCTGCATGATCCGGTCGGGGTTGGCGTCGGGCTTATCCATCTTGTTGATGGCGACGATGATGGGCACCTCGGCGGCCTTGGCGTGGTTGATGGCCTCGATGGTCTGGGGCTTGATGCCGTCCTCGGCGGCGACCACCAGAATGGCGATATCGGTCATCGACGCGCCGCGCATCCGCATGGAGGTAAACGCCTCATGGCCGGGCGTATCCAAAAAGGTGATGTGCCGTCCGGCGACCGGCACGCGATACGCGCCGATGTGCTGGGTGATACCGCCGAACTCACCGGTGACGACGCTGGCCTTGCGGATATAGTCGAGCAGGGAGGTCTTGCCGTGATCGACGTGGCCCATGACCACGACGACGGGGTCGCGCAGGGCGAGGTTTTCCTCGGTGTCCTGCCGGTCATCGATGAGGCGCTCCTCAATGGTGACAATGACCTCGTGCTCGACCTTGGCGCCCAGCTCCATGGCGACGAGCGAGGCGGTATCAAAGTCGATGATCTGCGAAATGGAGGCCATGGTGCCCATTTTAAGCAGCTGCTTGACCACCTCGGCGGCGGTTTTTTTCATGCGCATGGCCAGCTCGCCGACCGAAATCTCGTCGGGGATCATGACCTTGATGGGCTGTTTTTTGAGCGCCTCGAGCTGGAGGCGGCGCATCCGGTCCTGTTCCTCTTGGCGGCGCTTCTGTGAAAAGGCAACCGGCTTTTTGTCCGGCGCTTTTTTGATTTTTTCCTTACCCTGCTTCATGCGGGCGGCGGCGTCGGGCACCAGCTGCTCGATGCGCTCGTCGTACTTGCCGAGCTCGACGGTGGCCCCGCGCGTATCGATGACGCGGGTCTGCGCCTTGGTGGTCGGGACGGGCGGCGCTTTGGCCGCCGTCGTCGCGGCAGGGGCGGGGGCCCCCTCGGCGGTAGGCGTGGTGGGATCGCCGGCGGCGGACACTTCGGCGGACGGTATTTCAACCGCCGCTTCCGGCGCGGGCGGCTCATGGTACACCGGCTTGAAGATTTCCTCCAGCGGTACCGGATGGGTCTGGGTCAGCTTGTCGAAGATGAGATCCAGCTCCTCGTCGGACAGCGCCTGCATATGATTTTTGGGCGTGGCAAAATAATCGGTCATGATTTGGGCGACATCCTTGGACGGCAGCCCGAAATCCTTCGCCAACTCATGCACGCGGTACTTGGTTGCAGTATTCACACATGTGCCTCCTTCGCATCCGACAGTTTCTTTTTGACAGCTCCGGCCAGACCCGCGTCGGTCAGGACGGCCAGAGCGCAGGAGGAACGGCCGAGCGCCGCTCCGAGCTCCTCTTTTCTATACGGCAGCGTCAACAGGGGAACCTTGCCCCAATCGGCCCAATGCTGGGCGCGGCGGGCGGTATTGTCGGCGGCGTCGGACGCCACCACCAGCAGCTTCGCTTTGTGGGCGCGAATCTCCTTAAAGGACGGCTCCTCGCCGACGGCCAAACGGCCGCCTCGGCGGGCCAAGCCCAAGAGTCCCAATGCATCACCCATGAGGCGCCTCCATCTGCGCGAAGAGGGCCTCAAACACGTCGTCCGGGATAGGACTTTTGAGGACACGTTCCAGCGCGCGGGTCTTTTTTGCCTTTTGCAGGCAGGTGTTGTTTACGCAGACATACGCGCCGCGCCCGGGCGCTTTGCCTTTAAAATCAAGGGAAATTCCGCCTTCCGGGGCGCGGACAACGCGGACAAGCTCCCGTTTCGGCTTCATCTCCCGGCAGCCGACACATTGCCGGAGGGGCGTCTTTTTTTGTTTATGCTGATCCATAGAGAGCCCCTTTTCCGGGTTATTCTTCCGATGTATAGCTGGCGGGCTTGATATCGATTTTATAGCCGGTCAGCTTGGCGGCCAAGCGGGCGTTTTGCCCCTCCTTGCCGATGGCCAGCGAGAGCTGGTCGTCGGGCACGGTGACGCGGCAGGCGCGCGCGTCGGACAGCATCTGAACCGACAGAACGTCGGACGGCGCCAGCGCCGCGGCGACAAACTTGGCGGGGTCGTCGCTGTAATTGACGATGTCGATTTTTTCTCCGCGCAGCTCCTCGATGATGCCCGAGACGCGCGCGCCGCGCTGACCGACACAGGCGCCGATGGCGTCCACGTTGGGGTCGGCGCTCCAGACGGCGATTTTGGTACGGTGACCGGCTTCGCGGGCGATGCTTTTGATCTCCACGATGCCGTCGTGAATTTCGGGAATTTCCAGTTCAAACAGGCGCTTGACCAGCCCTGGATGGGTGCGCGAGATGAGGATCTGCGGGCCCTTGGCGGCGCGGCGCACCTCGACGACATAGACCTTGATGCGGTCGCCATCGCGCAGACGGTCCTCGCGGGACTGCTCGCCGGACACCAGCATCAGCTCGGTGCGGTCGGTTTTGCCGCCCACCTCAAGGATGTAGCTGCCGGTGCGCGGGTCGAGTCGCAGCACCTGCGCCGAAAGGATTTCATGCTCCTTGGAGGTATATTCCTGAAATACCAGACCGCGCTCGGCCTCGCGCATCCCCTGAATAATGATCTGCTTGGCGGTCTGGGCGGCAATGCGCCCGAAACCCTTGGTTTCAATGGGAATATTCACCACATCGCCCAGCGCGGGGCGCGGGGCGTACTCATGCGCCTGATCGACGGTGAGTTCCAAAAAGGGATTTTCCACCGTTTCCACCACGGTTTTATAGACGTACATGGAGACTTCCTTGCGATCCCAGTCGAGGTTCACCACCACATTTTCGGAATACCCGGCGTTGTCGCGCTTGAAGGCGGTGGTGAGCGCCTGACCGATTTTTTCGCTCATATAAGCCCGCGGGATGCCCTTTTCGCGCTCAATTTGCGCGATGGCATCAAAGAATTCGGCGTTCATTGTCGTCAATCTCTCCCTTAAAATTCAATCCGTAATCTGACAAGCGACACAAGGGACATGGGGTAGGCGCGGTCATCGTCGAGCGAAAGGGTCTCGCCGTCGTAGCCGGACAGCCGGCCAAAGGCCTCCCGCGCGCCGTTTTGCGGGGAGAAGAAATGCACCTCGACGGGATGTCCCATAAACCGTTCAAAGTCTTGGGGGCGCTTG
The DNA here is from genome assembly GCA_031550755.1 of Oscillospiraceae bacterium. Taxonomy (GTDB): domain Bacteria; phylum Bacillota; class Clostridia; order Oscillospirales; family UBA929; genus JAVBOJ01. Next base: position 15,581 of record JAVBOJ010000153.1, on the reverse strand, counting down.
AGCGGGCGCTCCAGCCCGGCGGAAGAGACTTCCAGCACATAGGAGTTTTCGATCGGATCGGCCTCGTCCAGCAAAGGATCGAGGGCGCGGCTGACGGCCTCGCAATGGGTGGTGGAGACGCCGTCGGGATGGTCGATGAACACGCGCAGCACCCAGACGCCGCCCTCCTTGAGATATTCAACATCCCAGAGCTCACAGCCCTGCGCGGTCACGACGGGTGCGGCCAGGTCGGCGACCAGACGGGCGATCTTGTGCATACTCAAACCTCATTTCGAGTGGTGGGGGATTTTCGCGTTGTAGGGCGCGACGCCCTCGCCGGGTCGGGTGGGAACATCGGGGATGGGGGCAGTGCGCCTTTCGCGTCCCTATCTGTTATCTGTTCTGTGTTATCTGCCAACGCTCCCCTTCAACAACAAAGAGTGGGGAAACCCCACTCTCCGTCACATCAGCATACTACCACAAATACTATAGCACAAAAAAATAAATTTGCAAGTCTTTTCTTTGCAATAGAGGCATTTTTTACGTTACGGCGTCCGGATCCGGAGAGCGCAGGGCGGTTTGCGGCCGGATTTCGCGGAGAAAATCGAAGACGACAAAGCCCAGCGCCAGTAGCATACACAGCGACGCCAGCCGGAAATCCATAAGAGTTCCCAAAAACAAGAAGGAATGAGACCCGGTATAAGAGGCCGCGAGCGAGAGAGCCGGCACGAAATACCGCCGCCGGTACAGGCCGTACAGGAGGGTCAGCACATCGGCGCCAAAGAAATAGCGCTCGTGCATGGCGGGCAGCAACCACGGCACGCCGATGACAAAAACGGCGGCGCAGAGGAAAATCGCCTTGTCCGACAGGGTGACGCCGGGGCGGGTCGCCAGATAGCACACCGCCAGCACAAACGCGGCGGCGGTCAGAATGCCGACCCATTTGAGCGGCTCCGGGGCGACGTCCGTGCCCGAGATGAAGGTGTAGGCCGACGGCGCGCCGAGGCTCATTTTGGCATAGTTGCGCGATTGCTTGACATAAATCATCAAAATATCGCCCAGCGGACGGCCAAACAGCAGCGCCGGGACAATGGTGAGGAAATACACCGCGGGAAAGGCCAACAGCTGTTGCCACCGGATGCGTTTGGCCAGCAGCAGCACAAGGAAAAGAGGAAGGAAGAAGATTGTCTGTAATTTAAAGGAAAACGCCAACGCCGACAAAACCACCGCGGCAAGTATTTTGTCCTTGAGGATGCAATACAGCGCCGCGAGGATAAAACACACATAGATGCTGTCGCACTGCGCCCAGTAGGCGCTGTTGAGCCAGACGGTGGGCCAGAACAGCACGGCGAAAAACACGCCGACGGCCTTGACGCGGCTCTTGAAGAGAACCTTGGCGATTTTGCAGGCGAAAACGGCCAGCAGCAGGTCAAAGACGATCGACAGCAGCTTGATGAGGTAGAGCGCACGGATGGGCAGATAGGAGATGGCCGACAGGAAGTATAAATACGGCACATTGTAGTCGCCCAGATTGTCGGCCAGCGCGCGGAAGCCGCCGTTTTGCTCGAAATGCCTCATCCACACCGACAGCGCCTGCGTGTAATCCCGGCTGGCGACCTCCAGACACATGACGCGCAGCAAAAGCGCCAGCGCCAGGAAGCAGAGGCCGAAAAACAGGGTTCTGCCGTCGGGGCAGCGGGTACCCAAAAACAGCGCCGCCGGCAAAAAGAGCAGGGTAAAGGCCAGCGCGCCGCCCACGGCGCTCGGGAAGCTGCCGGAGAAAAGCCCGGCCAGGCGGATGACGGCCAGACAGGCGGCGAAAAAGACCGGCGCCGTACACAGCGTCAGCCGCGTCAGACGGCGGTCGGGGAAGCTCCGGAGGATAGAAGTGGACATATGACAGTCTCCTTTTGGCGTATTGCGCGGAACCATAGTACACCAAAAGCTTCCAAGATGCAACCATCGCCGAAAAAACAACCGAAAATAAAAAAATCGGTAAAAGGTACGTTTGGCGTACCTTTTACCTTGTCAGAAGATGGGTATAGAAAAAAGGAGAATGGAAAAAAGCAAAATAAAGGAGGACGCGCGAGCCGGCCGAGCCAGGAGGCCAAGCGGCGGAGAATCTGCGGAACCAAGAACGCGGGGCGTTCTGTCCGCAAAGAATCGGAGCAGGCTTGGACGACTGGCCGCGCGGCCGAGCGAGCGTGACAGGGAAGCGCGAGCCGGCCGAGCAAGCGTGACAGGGGCAATCCCCCGACCGCCTCCGGCGGTCACCCCCTTTGTAAAGAGGGCTTTGGGCGTCTATCAAAAGGTAAGAATTTGAAAAAGAAGCGAGGGATAAAGAAGAGAAGAAGAGAAGAAGAAAGAAGAAGGTAAAATCACAACGGGTCAAAACCCGTGGATTAAGCAAAAGTGAGGGATTCACTAATACTCGTACTTTTTCGAGTAATTTTTCGCCGTGTTGACAAAGGTGGAATTCTTGCCCTTCGTGTCGCCGGCGGAGAAAGTGGAATCCATACGGGAGTAGGTTTTGCCGTCGAAGTAGATCGAGCCGTTGACCTTGACCCAGCCCTGCCCGGAGAGATACACCTCATTCCAGGCGTGGTAGAGGTTGTTGGGAGCGACATAACCCATGACCAGCTTGGTGGGGATTCCTTGGCTGCGCAGCATGGCGGCCAGCAGGGAGGAATAATCAAAGCAGATGCCCTTTTTGCCGTCCAGAATGACATCAATCACCGGGACGTAGCCGTTGAGTTCGCCGGCTTTGACCTTGTTGGCCTTGTCATAGTCATACACAACGGTGTCCACTATGTATTTATAAATGGCCGCGAGCTTGTCGTTGTCGGTCTTGCAGTCCTTGGTCAGCTCTTTGGCCTTGGCGATGGCTTTGGAAGCGTCGGTATAGTTGATGAGCTGGGTGGCTTTGAGGTAGGGGACAAAATCGCTCGACAGCTTGATCTCAATGGATTGGGTCTGCACGACGGCGTATTTGGTGCCCGAGATATTTTCCAGCACCTTGACGGTGTACTTGCCGTTGCCCATTTGAAGGGGATAGGTTTCCCAATTGCCTTTGTTGTTGAGATCGTAGGTGTAGAACATGCCTTCCTTACCATCAGTATCGATCTTTATGATCTTCACCTTTAGGCCTTTTGTGGAAGGTTTTAAATAATGGACATCGATGCTGCCGTCATTTTGCCAAGTGGCATCGATTTCCGAGACAGACCCCGTATAGAGAATCTGTTTGACCTGCGGGGTATCATTGGGCGCCACATCTTCGGCGGCGGACACGGGGATGAGGAAGATAACGGCAACAAGGGCAGTGAGCAGGATGACACCAAGTAGTTTTTTCACGGGACGCACTCCTTCTCCGGCGCCACCAATTGTGACAGCCGCGTTTCGTATGCCCGCAGAAGAAAAAAACTCTTTCTTCCTGCCGGAAGAAAGAGTTTTTACTCTTTTTCTTCTTCGGCAGCTGGCTACCACACCGCAACCTACGGTAGAGGCCCTATAGCTTTGCGTCACTGTTTTTCAACAGCTTTGCCTTTTCGAGGGTGGCGTTTCCGCCGTCCTGTATTTATAATAACACACGGCTTTTAAATGTCAAGCGTTTTTTTGCAAATTTTTTAAAAATTCTGCATATTTTTTTCGAAAAATGGGAAAGCATTGGGGCGCAAGGAATGTAGAAAGTTGTCGAAAAAATAAAAAAATATTTTGAACATTTGTTTGCAATTTTCAAAACCTTATGATACAATCATAGCACAAAGGTTTTGATTTGACAAGAGGGATATCTATGGAAAAAGTAATGCAAAAATTGGAGATTTTGGGCGATGCCGCCAAGTTTGACGCCTCCTGTTCCTCATCCGGCGGCGGCCGGGCGGGCAAGCCCGGGCAGCTCGGCAACGCCCATATGGCCGGCATCTGCCACACCTGGGCGGCCGACGGGCGCTGCGTCTCTTTGTTAAAAGTGTTGCAGTCCAACGCCTGCATGTACAGCTGCGCCTACTGCCGCAACCGATGCGGGTCGGATGTGCCCCGCGCGACGCTGGCCCCGCGCGAGCTGGCCGATCTGACGGTGGCCTTTTACCGGCGCAATTATATCGAGGGGCTGTTTCTCAGCTCGGGCGTGGCCGGCAGCCCCGACGACACCATGGAACGTATGGTCGAAACCATGCGCATCCTGCGCGAGGAGTACCGCTTCGGCGGCTATATCCACACAAAAATCATTCCGGGGTCGTCGCCCGAGCTGGTCAACGCCGCGGGGCTGCTGGCTGACCGCATCAGCGTCAACATTGAGCTGCCGACCTCGGACTCCCTGCGGCTGTTGGCGCCGCAGAAAGCGCCGGAGAAAATTTTTGCCCCGATGAATGCCATCCGTCAGGCGCAGACCTACAATCTGGAGGATCGCCGCCGCTTCCCGCACGCGCCGCTCTTCGCCCCGGCGGGGCAGACCACCCAGATGATCGTGGGCGCGACGCCGGACAACGACCTGACGATTTTGCGGCTGTCGCAGGGGCTGTACAAAAAATACCGCATGAAACGGGTGTATTTTTCGGCCTATATCCCGGTGGGCGACCATCAGATCCTGCCGCCGGCGGGGACGCCGCCGCCGCTTTTGCGGGAGCATCGGCTGTATCAGGCCGACTGGCTGATGCGGTTTTATGAATTTGACGCCGAGGAGCTCTTCGGCGAGACCGACCGGATGCTGGACACCGAGCTGGATCCCAAGTGCGCGTGGGCGCTGCACCATCCGGAGTTTTTCCCGGTGGAGGTCAACACCGCCTCGTACGAGACCCTGCTGCGGGTGCCGGGGCTGGGGGTCATTTCGGCGCGGCGCATTGTGGCCGCGCGGCGGCAGGGCGCGCTGCGCCCCGAGCATCTGGCCAAAATGGGGGTCGTGATGAAGCGCGCGCAGTATTTTCTCACCGCCGGCGGCCAGTTTGCCGGGCGGATGGAACCCGGCAATCCCTATCTGCGGCAGGCGCTCACCGAGCCGTCGGCCGCCGGGGGACAACTCAATCTGTTCGCGCCGCAAGGCCCGCTGCTGCCCGCCCATGATCTGGTTATATGACGGGAGCTGGGACGGCTTTCTCTCGGCCGTTTTCGCGGTGTACAAACGCAACGACCCGGACGACATGCTCCGGGCGGCGGATCGGCTGGAGGGCGCGTCGCTGTTTGAAACGCGGTTTGTGGAGACCGATCCGGCGCACGCCGACCGGCTGACCAAGGGGATGCTGCGGCTGTCGTCCGAGCTGCCGGAGGCTTGCTATCAGGCGTTTTTGTCCGAGCTGCCCGGCGCGGAGGAGGCCATTTTGGCGACACTGCGCACAGGGTTTGAACACGGAAAAAATCCCCTGCCGCTGCTGCAGATTCCGGCGGTTAAAACCGTGGCGGGGCTGTCCCGCAAGGTGGGCTGGGAGACCCAGCTCTTCCGGGGGATCATCCGTTTTGTCGAGACGGAGGACAATTTGTTCGTGTCGGACATCGAGCCGGAGTACCATATATTGCCGCTGCTCGGCGATCATTTTTACGCGCGGTTTGGCGACCAGCGGCTGCTTCTGCGCGACACAAGACGGCGGGAAGCCATTGTATCCGAGCCGAAGCGCGGCTGGATGCTGATCGGGCTGCCCGACGGGCCGTTGCCGCCGCTGCCCCGAGGCGGCGCGGTGGAGGAGCTCTGGCGGCGGTATTTTGAGGCCATCGCCAACCAAAGCCGCCTCAACGCCAAGCTGCAGCAAAAATTCATTCCGCTGCGCTATCGCAAGCACATCACCGAGTTTCGCCGGGATACCTGACGGCTTGAAAACCCGGGGGATTTTTGGTATACTGACCGGCAGAAGGTGATTGCTATGCGGCGGCTGGAGTTTGCCGTCGGCCCGAACGACGACGGGCGGCGGCTGGATCGTTTTTTGTCCGCGGCGCTGCCGGGGGTTTCCTCCGCCGCGCTCCAAAAAGCCTTGCGGCTGAAGGATGTCAAGCTCGACGGCGTCCGCGCCCCGGGCGATGCACGGGTGGCGGCGGGGCAACGGGTGGAGCTCTACCTGCCCGACGCGGCGCAGGCTCCGGTCTCGGCCGACGACGCCTGGTCGAAGGTGGAAAACCCCGCGCTGACAGTGGTTTACGAGGACGAGCATCTCTTGGCGCTGCACAAGCCGCCGGGCATGTCCTGCCAGCCGGACGAACACGGCGCGGTGCACACGCTGGAAACCCAGCTGCGGGCGTATCTGTACCGTCAGGGTGAGTGGGATCCGTTGCGGGAGAACGGGTTTTCCCCTTCGCTCTGCCACCGGCTGGATCGCAACACCGAGGGGCTGGTGCTGGCGGCCAAGACCGCCCCGGCGCTGCGGATTTTGTGCGAAAAAATCGCCGCGCGGGAGATTTCCAAGGAGTATCTCTGCCTTGTCCACGGAACGGTGACGCCGAAAACCGGCGAGCTCACCGACTTTTTGCTCAAAAACGAACAGACCCGGCAGGTGTCAGTCTACTCCTCGCCGCGCCCCGGCGCACGAACCGCCGTCCTGCGGTATGAGGTGCTTCAAACCGGGAAAGGCTTGTCGCTGCTGCGTTGCCGGCTCATCACCGGGCGGACGCATCAAATCCGGGCGCAGTGGGCGTCCCGCGGCCATCCGCTGCTCGGCGACGGAAAATACGGCAGGCGCGAACGCGCGCTGTCCCTTCCGGGGCAGGCGCTGTGCGCCGATCGGATTACATTTTCATTTACAACCCCGGCGGGGGCGCTGTCCTATCTGGCCGGGAAGACGCTGACGCTTGCGCGCGTGGCGTTTGCCGAGGCGTATCAAAACGGGGAGATCGGGGTGGACTGAATGCTGGAGGCACTGAAACAAGAGGTCTGGGAGGCCAATTTGTCGCTGGTCGAAATGAAGCTGGTGCTGTTTACCTGGGGCAATGTCAGCGGCCGGGACAGGAACAGCGGTCTGGTGGTCATCAAGCCGTCGGGCGTGTCGTACGAAGCCCTGCGGCCGGAGGACATGGTGGTCGTCAATCTCGACGGCGCGGTGGTCGAGGGGCTTCTCCACCCGTCCACCGACACGGAGACCCATCTGGCGCTCTATCGGGCGTATGACGGCCTCGGCGGGGTGACTCACACCCACTCGACCCATGCCACTGCATGGGCGCAGACCGGGCTGCCGCTGCCGGCGCTGGGCACCACCCACGCCGATACGTTTTATGGGGAGATTCCGGTCACGCGGGCAATGACGCCGGCGGAAATCGCTGGTGAGTACGAAAAAAACACCGGCCATGTCATCGTCGAGGCTCTGGGGAGCCGCGATCCGCTGCACATGCCGGCGGCGCTGGTCTTGTCTCACGGGCCGTTTACATGGGGCAAGGACGCCAAAGCCTCGGCGCATAACGCCGCGATTTTGGAGGAGGTGGCGCGCATGGCCATCCTCGTCCGCACGGTGCGCCCCGACGTCGTCCCGATGCAGAAAGAGCTGCGGGACAAGCACTTCCTGCGCAAGCACGGGCCGGGGGCGTATTACGGGCAGGGGTGATTATCCCGCCCAGACCGGGACGGCGTCGCCCATGACGGTCGTCACATGGGAGAAGGCGGTTTGGGCCTTTTTCCAGTCGGCGTCGCTGGCAAACACCGCCGGACGGGTCTCCCCGACGATAAAATCTCCGACCGGCAGCAACCGGTAGCCGAAGCCGTTGGCGGTAGCGGCCTGCTTGTAGCGATAGCTCAGGGTGGGCAGATAGGACGTATCGCCCCATTCGAGGAGCCCTGCCTTGTTTTTGCGGATGGACACCGACACCAGCGCACCGTATTGGGTTTTGGGGATGGGGCTGTCCATGTCGATCTGATCGGCGAAAAAGTTGCCCAGCGAATAGAGAATCAAGCATTTGCGCCCGTCCTGCGCCGTGCGCCACTCGACCGGCTGGACGCAGTGGGAATGCCCTCCGAGGACGATATCCGCGCCCCCTTCGCACAGAAGGCGGGCGATTTCTTTTTGGGTGTCGTTGGGTTTGTCGCGGTACTCAGCGCCCCAATGGAGGGATAAAATGACAAATTCCGCCCCGGCCTCGCGGCAGCGCTGCATGTCGGCGATCATGGCCGGCACGCTCTCGGTGGAGGCGGTGGAAAATCGCCGCATCGCAAAGGGCAGCTTGTCGGCCGGGATGGTGACGCCCATGCCGTTGTCGGCGTCGGTGTAAGCGATAATCCCGATTTTGATGCCCTGCAATTCTACAATAGAATAGGCGTCATAGTCCTCCGCGGTCGCGTTGGTGCCGGTGAAGGGCAGTCCTGCTTTTTCGATGTTCTCCCGGGTTTTGACCAGCCCGGCGTACCGCTGGTCGTAGGCGTGGTTGTTGGCGGTGGTGAGGAAGGTAAACCCGGCGTCCTTGAGGGCGGGCAGGATTTCATACGGGACGTTGAAGGTGGGGTAGGAGGAGAGCTTTTTGTTGTCGCCGTAAGCGTCCACCGGTGACTCCATGTTGCAGATGGCCAGATCCCCGTCGATATAATCGCGTATGTACTCAAAATAGGGGAAAAAATCATATCCGCCGGACATTTTGGCGGCTTCGCGGGGCTTTGTGTGCAGCAAAATATCGCCCGCCATCTGGATTTTTACATCCGGGGTGGAAAAATCCGGCTCGGGAGAGGGCGTGGGGGACGGCGACGGCATGGGCGTGGGCGACGGGGACGTATCCGAGACGGGCGAGGGGGACAAACTGACAGAAGGAGAAGGCGTTTCGGGTACAGGCAGAGCCTCGGACGAAACGCAGCCGGCCAGCAAAACCAGCAGCAGCAGCGCGGTCAAAATACGAATACGGATAGACATAGTATGGCGCCTCCTTGGAATTACTTGGCATTATATCACAGATCGGGGGAAAAGCCACCCTGATTTTTTCTTTTTGCCGGACGGAGTATGAAAAACCCTCCTCCCGGAAATAATGGTACCGAGCCACAAAAAACGTGAGCGCGGAGGATTTACCATGCACGGCAAAGTGGAAATATGCGGCGTAAACACCTCCAAGCTCAAGGTGTTGCCAAACGCGGAAATTATGAACCTCCTGCACCGCACCAAGGAGGGGGACAAAAAAGCCCGGGATGAGCTGATTTGGGGCAATTTGCGGCTGGTGCTCAGCGTCATCCAGCGGTTTGTCAACCGGGGCGAAATGATTGACGATCTGTTTCAGGTGGGCTGCGTGGGGTTGATCAAATCCATCGACAATTTTGATATTTCCCAAAACGTGCGGTTTTCCACCTACGCCGTCCCGATGATCATCGGGGAGATCCGCCGATACCTGCGGGACAACAGCTCCATACGGGTCTCGCGGTCGATGCGGGACACGGCGTACAAGGTATTGCAGATGAAGGAAAAGCTGATGAGCGAAAACCAGCGGGAGCCGACGGTGGAGGAAATCGCCAAGGCACTGGAAATTCAGCGCGAGGATGTGGTGTTCGCGCTGGACGCGATTTTGGATCCGGTGTCGCTGTTCGAGCCGGTGTATTCCGACGGCGGCGACGCGATTTGCGTCATGGATCAGGTCAAGGACCAGAAAAACACCGACGAGAGCTGGCTGGAGCGCATCGCGCTCAAGGAGGCCATCACCCATTTGGGCGACCGCGAGCGGCATATTTTGTCCCTGCGGTTTTTCGACGGCAAGACCCAGATGGAGGTGGCCGACGAAATCGGCATCAGTCAGGCGCAGGTCTCGCGGCTGGAAAAAAACGCGTTTCATCAATTAAAAAAGTATTTATAAGTACACAGGACACGGGGGACGGTGAAAGCCGTCCTCCTTTGTTTTGTAGGGGCATGCCGGCATTCTCCGTTTTCATGGAACGGGGGCGTACCTTTCTTTGGCCGGGGCAAAGAAAGGTACCGAAGAAACCCCGCTTGGGGCTCTATCCGCCCCCAAGCCCCCGGTACTTTTCCTTGGTGGCCTATACCCGTTTCGGTCTGCGCCCCTCCGGGTCTCGCCGAAACGGGAGGGAACATCGGTGTGTCGTCTTTGTAGGGGCGGCCATTGGCCGTCCGTCGTACCCCGTCTCACAAAACCGGGGCTTGCTCCAACCCCACCATCTGCGATATAATACAAGGGCAAAAAAGGAGGCGTTTTCCATGCCGGAATTTCAGGTGGTCAGCGAATACTCCCCGGCCGGCGACCAGCCGGAAGCCATTGCGGCGCTGGCGCGCGGGTTGGATTTGGGCTTTGCTGAGCAGACCCTTTTGGGCGTGACCGGCTCGGGCAAGACCTTTACCGTGGCCAAGGTCATCGAGCAGGTGCAGCGGCCCACGCTGGTGCTGGCGCACAACAAAACGCTGGCGGCGCAGCTCTGCGCCGAGCTGAAGGAGTTTTTTCCGCACAACGCGGTGGAATATTTTGTATCGTATTACGACTATTACCAGCCGGAGGCGTACATCCCGCACACGGACACCTACATCGAAAAGGATTCGGCCATCAATGACGAGATCGAGCGCCTGCGCCACAGCGCGTCGTCGTCGCTGTTCGAGCGGCGGGACGTTGTCGTGGTGTCGTCGGTGTCCTGCATTTATTCGCTGGGCGACCCCATCGACTACAAGAGCATGGTGGTCTCCCTGCGTCCCGGGCAAAAGCGGGAGCGCAACGATCTGCTCCGCCAGCTCATCGCCATCCGCTATGAGCGCAACGACATCGCGTTCGAGCGCAACATGTTCCGGGTGCGGGGCGACACGGTGGAGATCTTCCCGGTTTACACCAACGATTACGCCATCCGGGTGGAGTTTTTCGGCGACGAGATCGACCGGCTGTCCGAGATCAATGTGGTCACCGGGATGCCCCGGCGCACCATCCAGCACGCCGCGATTTACCCGGCCTCCCACTACGTCACCTCGCAGGAGAAGGCCCAGCGGGCCGCCCTTGAAATTGAGGAGGAGATGTGGGCGCGGGTCAAATGGTTCGAGGAAGAGGGCAAGCTCCTGGAGGCGCAGCGGTTGCGCCAGCGCACGCTGTACGATCTCGAGATGCTGCGTGAGCTGGGGTATTGCAGCGGCGTGGAAAACTATTCGCGCATCATGTCCGGCCGGCCGACCGGCTCGACGCCGTACACCCTGCTGGACTACTTCCCCAAGGACTTCGTCACCATCGTGGACGAGTCGCATGTCACCCTGCCGCAGGTGCGCGGCATGTACGCCGGCGACCGCGCCCGCAAGGAAAATCTGATCGAATATGGGTTCCGGCTGCCGTCGGCCTTCGACAACAGACCGTTGAATTTCGGCGAATTTACACAGAAAATAGGGCAGGTCGTCTATGTATCGGCCACGCCGGGCGAGTATGAGCGCTCGCGCTCCTCCCAAATTGTGGAGCAGGTCATCCGCCCGACCGGCCTGCTCGACCCGGAGGTCACCGTGTTCCCGGTGGAAGGGCAGATCGACCACCTCATCGGCGAGATCAACATCCGTGTGGCGCGGGACGAGCGGGTGCTGGTAACCACGCTGACCAAAAAAATGGCCGAGGATCTCACCGCCTATCTCCAGACGGTGGGCATCCGCGTGCGCTACATGCACCATGACATCGACACCATCGAGCGGATGGAAATCCTGCGCGACCTGCGTCTCGGCGAGTTTTCGGTGCTGGTGGGCATCAACTTGCTGCGCGAGGGACTCGACCTGCCGGAGGTGTCGCTGGTGGCCATTCTGGACGCCGACAAGGAGGGCTTTTTGCGCAGTGAAACCTCTCTGGTGCAGACGATTGGGCGCGCCGCGCGCAACGCGCAGGGACAGGTGTTCATGTACGCCGACAAGATCACCGATTCGATGCGCCGCGCCATTGACGAGACAAACCGCCGCCGCGAAAAACAGATGGCGCACAATGAGGCGCACGGCATCACACCGCAGACCATCCGCAAATCGGTGCGTGAGCTGCTGGAAATCTCCAAGCCGGCGCACGAGAAGGCCGACAAGACGCCGCTGACCCATCGCGAGCGGGAGGAGGCCATTGCCAAGCTGGAGAAGGAGATGCGCGAGGCGGCCAAAATGCTGGAATTCGAATACGCCGCCATTCTGCGCGACCGGATTGTCAAGCTGCGCGGCGAGGGGAAGTGAGGAGCTGGACCTGTTCCCGCAAAAGATAAAAATAAACCGGTTTGGGGATTGATTCCCCAAACCGGTTTCCCTGCATATCTTTACAGCGGGAGAACCTTCCGCCCAAACTCTTGGTTGATCACCTGCGCCATGGCGCTGTACATGGCCGACGCGCCGCAGAAAATGCCGACCCAACCGGCGATCTGGGTGACTGAGGCGCTGCCGGTGAAGTCGCCGATGGCCAGAAGGAAAAACAGCGCGGTCAGCGACAAAAAGACGATTTGGGTGGCGCGGTTGTGTTTCCATGTGCCGACGAACATCAGCATGGTAAACAGACCCCACAGCAGCAGATAAAACCCCATGGACGTCTTGTCGGCGGCGGTGCCGAAGGGAGTCGCCCAGATGAAGATTAGCGACCACCAAAAGCAGCCGTAGGCGGTGAAGGCCGTGGCGCCGAAGGTGTTGCCCGCCTTGAATTCCATGATGCCGGCGATGATCTGCGCCAGCCCGCCCAGCGCGAAGCCCATGGAGATGATGACGACCGACAGCGGGATAATCTCGGCGTTGTGCAGGTTTAAAAGCACGGTGGTCATGCCGAAGCCGAGCAGCCCGAGCGGCGCGGGATTGGCGATTTTTTTGTCGTTTGCCATACAACATCCTCTTTTCTGATAAGACATGCGGATAGTATAGCATGTCGCGCCGCCGCAGGCAATCCTGTATTTTGACAAATAATGAGGTGCCGAGACTGTGAAAATTGCGCTGATCTCCGATATCCACGGCACTTTGCCCGCGCTGGAGGCGGTTCTGGTCGATATTGACCGGCGGGGCACCGACCGGATTTTTTGTCTGGGCGATATTCTCGGCAAGGGGCCGAGCTCAAAAGAGACGCTTGATCTCTGCCGCGCACGCTGCGAGACGATCCTCATGGGAAACTGGGAGCATGGGCTGTATCAGTCCTATCTGGCCATGCGGCAGGGACAGGCGCTTCACGCCCGGTTTCGCTGGTTTGTCGAGAGTGCCGGGGAGGAGCGGATGGAATACGTCGGGGCACTGCCGCACAGCGCCGAGCTGGTTGTAAGCGGCCAGTTGATCCGGCTGTTTCACGCGCATCCGCAAAACTTCAACCGGTATTTTGCCGACAGTCCCATAGAGCAGCGCCGCGAGCTATTTGGCGGCGGCGCGCCGGCTGACGTGGCCGTCTACGCCGACATTCACGAGGCGTATTTGCAGATGGTGGACGGGCGGCAGATTGTCAACACCGGCAGCGTCGGCAACCCGCTGGATGTCTGTTTGGCGTCGTACGTGCTGCTGGAGGGGGAGGAGCATAGCGCGGCGGCGCTGGCAATCCAGTTTGTCCGGGTGCCGTATGACATCGGACGCGCCGTGGCGCTGGCCAAACGGGCCGGTATACCCGATCTGGAGGGGTATATCTCCGAGCTGGAGACGGCGGAGTATTTCCGCAGGGTGTAAATACAGGAGCAGGTTCCTTCCGGAACCTGCTCTTCTTATTCATCTATCCGCGTTTTCTTGTGAGCAGCTTTTGCAGCTCCACGAAGCCCAGCATCACAAAGCACAACGCCAAGACGGCCATCCAGTTGACCGGCGAGAGCGGCGCAAGCTGGAAGATATCGCGCAAAAACGGCACCAGCACGACGACCACCTGTAAAAACGCCGAGCCGAAAAAGGCCATCCAGAGGGTACGGTGCTTGCCCTTCATCTGGAAAATGCTGTGCCGCTCCGATTGAAACCCTACGGCGGCAAAGAGCTGCGACAGAGACAGCGTGAGGAACGCCATGGTGGTGCCCAGTGCGTCGCGGCCGCCCAGGATGAACGCCGCCAGCGTCAAAAGCGCTTCCATCGCGCCCACCAGTACGACCCGCAGCCATTCGCGCCCGCTGAAAAACGGCGTTTTGCCGTCGCGCGGCGGGCGATCCATAATGTCGGCCTCGGCCGGTTCGACGCCCAGCGCCAGCGCCGGGAAGGTGTCGGTCACCAGATTGATCCACAAAATATGCTTGGCGTCCAGCAAAATCCATCCGGCCAGCGTGGCGGTCAGGATGGCCAGCACCTCGCCGGCATTGGAGGACAAGAGGAAGCGCACCGTCTTGTGGATGTTGTCAAAAATGCGCCGCCCCTCGCCCACCGCCGAAACGATGGTGGCAAAGTTGTCGTCGGTGAGCACCATGTCCGACGCGCCCTTGGACACATCGGTGCCGGTGATGCCCAGGCCCACGCCGATGTCCGACAGGCGCAGGGCGGGCGCGTCGTTGACGCCGTCGCCGGTCATGGCGACCACCTTGCCGTGCTTCTGCCAGGCGGCGACGATGCGCGATTTGTGCTGCGGCGAAACGCGGGCGTAGACCCCGATGTGCGCCACCTCGCGGAACAGCGTCTCGTCGTCCATGAGCTCCAGCTCCGCGCCGGTGATGGCGCGGCGTTTTTCCTTGGCCGGATCGGCCGACAAAATGCCCAGATCGCGGGCGATGGCCACGGCGGTGGTCTTGTGGTCGCCGGTGATCATGACCGGCAGGATGCCCGCCTTGCGGCAGACGGCAATGGCGTCGCGCGCCTCGGGACGCGCCGGGTCGATCATGCCGGTCAGGCCGATGAAGGTCAGCTCGCGCTCGACGCTGTCGGCCGCGCCGAGATTGCCCTCCGGCATGTCGCGGTAGGCAAACGCCAGCACCCGCAGCGCTTTTTCGGCCATGCCCTCGTTGAGCCTGTCAATTTCGGCACGCCGGGCGGCGGAGAGCGCGGAGACGCCGCCGGCTCCTTTTTCGGAGACGCAGCGGGCCATCAGCACATCGGGCGCGCCCTTGACGAACACCCGCAGACCGCCCTCGGTCAGCTTCACCGCTACGGTGGACAGCTTGCGGTCGGAATCAAACGGAATTTCCCCGGCGCGCACCCGCGAGCGCACGTCCGACGAGGAGGCCAGCCCGTTTTTCAGCAGGTAATCGATGAGCGCCGTCTCGGTCGGGTCGCCGGTCATTTTATCGCCCTCGCCGGGCTGGGAATCGTTGCAGTGCAACATGGCCGTGTGCAGCAGCGGCGCATCGGCCGTCTGGGTTTCCATGACGGTCATGCGGTTGAGCGTCAGGGTACCGGTCTTGTCCGAGCAGATCACCTGGGTGCTGCCCAGCGTTTCCACGGCGGGCAGCCGCCGGATGATCGCGCCGCGTCCGGCCATGCGGGACATGCCCGCCGCCAGCACAATGGTGACCACGGCCACCAGCCCCTCCGGAATGGCCGCCACGGCCAGCGATACGGCGGTCAAAAACGCGTGCATGACGCTGTCCTGATTGGACAGCCAGGACAGCACAAAAATCCCGACCGCGACGACCAGCACGCCGATGGACAGGGTGTTGGAAATCTGGTTGAGCTTTTTTTGCAGCGGCGTGAGCTCTTTTTTGGTGGCGGCCAGCTGGCCGGCAATCGCGCCCATCTGGGTGTCCATGCCGGTGGCGACCACCACGCCGGTGCCGCGTCCGTACGACACCGAGGTGCCCATGTGCGCCATGTTGATGCGGTCGCCCAGCGAGCAGTTGGGGTCGTCCAGCGCGCCCTCGGCCTTTT
>JAVBOJ010000116.1:0-26969 GCA_031550755.1 Oscillospiraceae bacterium | reverse complement strand
TCGGCCCCTTTTTTTTAAAACACACCCATCAACCCCTCTTTACCTCGGGGTGGTGCGGGCCCCCCCCCCCACACCCCCTACTCTTTTCAATTCTCAGGACTCCATCTGCTTGCCCAAAAAGCCAGACACGGTCTGCGCGAGCTTGTATTCGGTGTCGCCCATGGACTTTTTTTCGTCCCCGCCGACGAATACAACGCAGCCGGAGACATCCCCCTCGGCCAAAATGGGGGCGGCAATGCCCACCGGGTATTTTTCCTGCCCGTCGCAGACCAGCAGACGGGGCTCGCCCTGCTTGTACTGATAGACCTGTCGGCTTTCCATCACCCGTTCCAGCTCCTCGGTGATCCTCTTTTCCATCAGATCCCGTTTGGAGGTGCCGGAGACCGCAATGACCTGATCCCGGTCGGTTACCAGCACCAAATAGCCGCTGATTTTGCCCAGCGTCTCACAAATTTGAACCGCAAAGGAAGATAATTCTCCCATGGGAGAATACTTTTTAAAGATGACCTCGCCGTCTTTGTCCGTATAGATCTCCAGCGGGTCGCCCTCGCGTATACGCATCGTTCTGCGAATTTCCTTGGGGATGACCACTCTTCCGAGGTCGTCTATTCGGCGCACAATTCCCGTCGCTTTCAAGATGGAAACCCTCCTACGTTTGGTTTTGGCCTGTGCATGGATTTGGCTTTTCTGGTTTACGCTTAGTATCCGTAAGAATTGGCAGTTTATGCAGAAGTCGGGGTTGGGAGGTTTTGGAGACCGCCGGAAGAATTTCACAAAAGTTCCCATTCCTTCATAGAATAACGGCGGGAAGGGAGCTGACTGCGGTGCAATTTTTCAAAACCGACGACAATGTAAAATTGGCTTATGAGGATATTTTTCCGCAGGGACAAAGGACGGTATTTTTTATCCACGGCTGGCCGCTGGATCACACCATTTTTGAGTATCAATACGACATATTGCCGTCCCGCGGATACCGCTGTATCGGTCTGGATCTGCGCGGCTTCGGGCAGTCGGACTGCCCCGCCGGCGGCTATTCGTACGACCGCATGGCGCAGGATGTCTATACGCTCATCCGGTCGTTGCAGCCGCGCGGGCTGATTTTGGCGGGGTTTTCGATGGGCGGCGGGATCGCGCTGCGGTACATGGCCCGGTACAAGGGCTACCGCGTGAGCAAGCTGGCGCTGCTCGCGGCGGCGGCACCGTCGTTTGTGCAGCGGCCGGGCTACCCATTCGGCATGACAAGGGAGGCGGTGGACGGCTTGCTGGCGTCGGTCTATCGGGATCGGCCGCAGACCGTCACCGACTTCGGCAAGCTGTTTTTCGGCGCACCGCACAGCCTCGATGTGGGCGCGTGGTTCAACGACATCGGCTGGCGCGCGTCGGGGCTGGGCACCATCGGCGGGCTGGAGTCCCTGCGGGATGAGGATCTGCGGGCGGATCTGGCCTCCGTCAACGTCCCCACCGGCATTTTTCACGGCCGGCTGGATCGGGTGTGTCCCTTTGCCTTTGCCGAGGAAATGCACCGCGGCATCGCCCGGTCGGAGCTCTATCCGTTTGAGGCCAGCGGTCACGCTATATTTTACGACGAATTGGAGGATTTTAACCGCCGGTTTCTGGATTTTCTGCATAAGCCGGACGGGACGGGGCACAATATGGGTATTCATCCCTGAAAAGGAGGGCGTTCATGAAAACCCAAGTGTCCAAAGACCTCTGCATCGGCTGTGAGCTGTGCCCCTCGCTGGAACCTTCGCTGTATCGGATGGACGACGACGGCCTGGCCGTGGCCGTCAAAAACAGTACGCTGTCGGACGAGGAGGCGGAAAAGGCGCGCGAAGCCGCCGAAAGCTGTCCGGTGGACGCGATCTCGGTGGAGTAAACAGCGGCGGGAATCCGAAAGGATCCCCGCCGCTTCTTTTTAAAAGGAAAACCCGAAGAAGTCGCCGCGCTCTTCGTCGCGTTTTCGTTCGAGCTGCCGGAGAACCTCCTCTTTTTCCGGCGAGTCGGGCAACCGCCGCGCCGCCGGCAGCGCGTCCTGCGACAGGGTCGCGAGATAGCCGCAGTCCACCGGCTCGCCCGCATTGAAACGATTCACATTGTAGCCCGCGATCAGGGCGTCCATCGGGCAGAAGCTAAGGGCCAGATAGAGGACAAGCGCCGTGCCCGCAAAAAAGCGGAAGGAGCGGAAGTCCGGACGAAACAGTTTGACGAGGGAAAACACAATGAACAAAAACAGCACGCACTCGCCCCAGAGTACCAGAAACCGCAGACCGGACAGCCCGTACACCGATACATAGAGCAGCATGCGGGTCACGGCCGAGGCCAGAATGACCAGCGTAAAGCCCATCATCAGCCCGCCGGTGACGCGCAGGGCGGTGTACACCCGGCTGTCCCGCCGGGAGAGGGTCAGGCTGAGCAGCAGGACGGCGATGTTGAGCCCGGTGATGAAAAACAGCTCGAAAAAGCCCCGGCGGGCATATTCGGCGTAGCTCAACCCGGCGGGCGGATGTCCGCCGAACAGATAGGTCAGCTGGATGCAGACAAACACGGCGTAAATCAGGGTCAGCAGGAGGGTAAGGGTCAGCGGGACGATGCCGTCAAAGGCCGGGGGCGTCTTTTCGTACAGGCGGACGTAGTCTTTTTTGACCCGGCGGTGCCCGGCGGCATAGAGGAAGCTGTAAAACAGGAAGGCGTACACCATGGCGTAGACGACCCGCGCGATGACCCGCATGGGGTTGAGCCGCAAAAACGAGTCGATGAGGCCGGAAAATACCGCGTCGGCCGACGAGAGCAGCACGAGCACCACCCCGGCCACCGGCCATGAAATCAGTAGCCCCACAAACACCTTGGGAATCCATCCGCCCTTCCCTTTGGGCGGGATGAGCGCCAGCACCGGCTTGTCCAGATTGCGGAACAGGCTGGCCACCGAGCCCAAAAACGCGGTCAGCAGCGCGCGCGGGCGGGCGGCGTCCATTTCCCCGCCGGCGCTGACCAAAAACATGCCCAGTCCCAGCAGCAGATACACGGCCAGAAGGTTGAGAAAATACAGCGCCATGCTGTGGTTTGTCATCAGGCTGAAGGCCAGCAGCACACCGCCGCACAGCAGCGCCAGCCCCGCCCGGTTGTATTGCGTCACGCGCTCGCCGAAATACCAGACGAACAACCCCACCGTGGCCGCCGCGATGAGGAGAACACCCAGCCGCGGCACGACATCGCGCCAGAATACCGTGATGACCAGCAGACCGGCCAGAAAGGCCAGCGCCGTCATCAGCCGGTCGCGGAGGGAAAACACGGGACGCTCCTTGGGCGGCGTCGGCGGATACTGAGAGGCGGCGTACGGCGGTTGCTCAGGAGGGATTCTGTCCATGCTCATTCTCCTTAACATATTCCAAAATGTCGGCGGGCTGGCAGGAAAGCGCCTCGCACAGCGCCTCCAAAGTCGAAAAACGGACGGCCCGGGCGTGGTTGTTTTTGAGAATCGAGAGATTGGCCGGGGTCATGCCCACCTTTTGTGCCAACTCCATCAGGCCGATCTTGCGCCGCGCCATCATCACATCCAGATTGATCAAAATCGCCATGGCTATATCACCAAATCGTTGTCCTGCTTGAGACGCGCGGCACTCTCAAACAGGCTGGCCACCACGAGGCACAGCAGTCCCGCCACGGCAAACACCGGGACGAACAGTGTGTTGTATTCCATCAGTACATATGTCCACTTCTCGTAGTCCAGCGCGTGGGAGATCACGCGGTACAGCGCGGCGGCCGAAATTACAAAGCAGCCCCACGAGCCGCGCCCCACAAAGCGGGCGTTGGCGACAATAAAAACCTCGCCGCGCGTGAGATTGCGCAGGATGCCGCGCGCCTGCCAGAGGATAAAGGAGGCGGAACCGCCGCACAGAAGGTAAAACACCAATGAAGACAGATACCGCGAGGTCAGCAGAATTTCGTCCGCCGGCGGGAGCCCCGCGCGGATCACCAGCAGATACGGGGTCGCCAGCGTGGCCAGAATGGCCAGTCCAAAGATCAGCGTAAACAGCCAGAAGAGAAATTTTGTCAGTTTTGGCATGGTTCCACCTCCAATTTGATTGTAACGCGCAAATTTCTGTTTGTCAATCAAAATTTATTGATTATCAATAAATTTTTGCCGATAAAAGGGCGGCGGGTCTCCCCGCCGCCTGTCAGGACAATCTCCGTTTAAAATCCGCATACCCGAATGCACGCACCAGGCGCACCCCGTCCCGTCCCGCCAGCACGATGGCCGGCAGGGGCATCCCGTTGAAGGTGTTGTTTTTGACCATGGTGTAAATGGCCATATCGCCGAACGCCAGCCGGTCGCCGGCTTTCAGCGGCGCGTCGAAGGAATAGTCGCCGATAACGTCGCCGGACAGGCAGGTCGGCCCGCCCAACCGGAAGGTGTGCGGCTTTTCGCCCGGTTGACCCGCGCCGAGCAGCGGCGGGCGGTAGGGCATTTCCAGCACGTCGGGCATATGGCAGGCCGCCGAGGTGTCCAAAATCGCGATGGGCAGGCCATTTTCGACCACATCCAGCACGGAGGCGACCAAAAAACCGGTATTCAGCGCCACGGCTTCGCCCGGCTCCAAATATACCTCGACATTGTATTTTTCCTTGAATTCCAATATGCAGTCCACCAGCGCGTCCCGGTCATAATCCTCCCGGGTGATGTGGTGCCCGCCGCCGAAGTTGACCCATGCCATTTGCGGCAGATACGCCCCGAACTTCTCCTCGACCGCCGCCAGCGTCTCGATCAGCGCGTCGCTGTTTTGCTCACAGAGGGTGTGAAAATGCAGACCGGACAGCCCCTCCAGCAGCTCCGGACGGAACTGTTCTGCGATTACCCCCAAACGGGAGCCCGGTGCGCAGGGGTCATAAATGGCGTGATTTTGGGTGGAATGCGCGGGGTTTACGCGCAGGCCGCACTGTTTGCCGGCGGCCAGCGCCCGGGCACGGAACTTCTCCCACTGGGAAAACGAATTAAACACCATATGGTCACAAAACGGCAGCAGCGCGTCAAACTCATCGTCGCGGTAGGCCGCCGAAAAGACATGGGTCTCCCCTCCCATTTCCTCGAAGCCGAGCCGAGCCTCATAGAGCCCGGAGGCCGCCGTGCCGTCGAGATACCGCCCGATCAGCGGGTAGAGGGAGAACATCGAAAACGCCTTCTGCGCCAACAGGATTTTGCAGCCGGCGCGGTCGGCCACTTGGCGTAAAATCTCCAAATTGCGGACGAGCAGCGCCTCGTCCACCACATAGCAGGGGCTGGGCAGCGCGGAGACGTCAAACGGCAGCATCATTCCACCATGGCGGGCGCGAAGTCCTCCACCCACGGCAGACCCCACTGGTTCAGGGCGTCCATAAACGGATCGGGATCGAACTGCTCGACGTTGAAAACGCCGGGGCGGCGCCATGTGCCGTTCATCACCAGCATCGCGCCGATCATGGCGGGCACGCCGGTGGTGTACGAGATGGCCTGCGAGCCGACCTCTCGGTAGCACTCCTCATGGTCGCAGACGTTGTACACATAGTAGCGCAGCGGTTTGCCGTCCTTGACGCCCTCAAAGATGCAGCCGATGTTGGTTTTGCCCTTGGTGCGCGGGCCGAGGCTGGCCGGGTCGGGCAGGACAGCCTTGAGGAACTGGAGCGGGATGATCTCCATGCCGTTGTAGAGGATCGGCTCGATGGAGGTCATGCCGACGTTTTCGAGGCATTTGAGGTGGGTGAGGTAGCTCTGCCCGAAGGTCATGAAAAACCGGATGCGGCGGATGCCCTTGAGGTTGAGCGCCAAACTCTCGAGCTCCTCATGATGCAGCAGGTACATATCCTTGGGGCCGATCTGCGGGAAGTCGTACACCCGCTTGATTTCCATCGGCGCGGTGTGTACCCACCGCCCATTTTCCCAGTAACTGCCGGGCGCGGTGACCTCGCGGATGTTGATCTCGGGGTTGAAGTTGGTGGCGAAGGGGTAGCCGTGGTCGCCGGCGTTGGCGTCCAGAATATCCAACGTGTAAATTTCGTCGAAATAGTGTTTCTGGGCATAGGCCGCAAAAACGCCGGTCACACCGGGGTCAAACCCGCAGCCCAGCAGGGCCGTCAGGCCGGCCTTCTCAAAGCGCTCACGGTAGGCCCACTGCCATTTGTACTCGAATTTGGCCGTGTCGGTCGGCTCGTAATTGGCCGTGTCGATATAATGCACGCCGGTCTCCAGACAGGCGTCCATGATGGTGAGATCCTGATACGGCAGGGCGAGGTTGATGACCACATCGGGCTGATACGCGCGGATGAGCGCGACCAGCTCGGGCACCTTGTCGGCGTCCACCTGCGCCGTCTGAATTTTCGTTTTGCCGCCGGACAGCTTGTCCCGGAAGGCGTCGCACTTTTCCTTGGTGCGCGAGGCGATCATGATGTCCTCAAAGACCCCGCTGTTTTGGCAGCATTTGTGAATCGTGACGCCGGCGACGCCGCCCGCGCCGATGATGAGCGCTTTTCCCATGTTATTGTCCTCCTATCGCGAGAAGTATCTCTCGTGTAATCTTACAGGCCGTGGCGGTAGACGCTCCGGAGGCATCCAGCCCGGGGGATAGCTCGTTTACGTCGCAGCCGACGATGTTTGTCTCCCGCAGCGCCAAAATCGCGCCGAGCAGCGCCTCGAACGACACGCCGCCGGCCTCCGGCGTTCCGGTGCCGGGGAAGAGCGACGGGTCGAGGACGTCAAGATCCAGACTGAGGTAAACCGGCTGTCCCGCAAGGGCTTTGACCGTTTCGGCAAAGCCGTCTAGGTTGAACATATGCAAATCGGCGTGCGCCCGGGCAAACTGAAATTCCTCTTTCAGCCCACTGCGAATGCCGAACTGGTGGATTTTTCCGTCGCCCAAAAGCTCCCAAATCCGCCGCATGACGGTTGCGTGGGACAGCGTCTGCCCCAGATAATCATCCCGCAGGTCGGTGTGCGCGTCCAGATGCAGCACGTGCAGGCCGGGGTACCGCCGCGCGAAGGGGCGCAGCGCACCCAGCGTGATGAGGTGCTCGCCGCCCAGCATGACCGGAGTTTTGCCGTCTTTCAAAATGCCCGCGACGGTCGCCTCCACGAGGGACAACACCGCCTCGCTGTTGCCGAAGGGCAGCTCCAGATCGCCGCCGTCAAAGACGCAAAGCGCCTCCAAATCCCTGTCCTGATAGGGCGAATAAGTCTCCAGCCCGTAGGACTCGGCGCGTATCGCGCGCGGGCCGAACCGCGCACCGGGGCGATAAGACGTGGTGCCGTCAAACGGTGCGCCGAACAGGACGAGCGCCGCCTCCGCGTAGTCGCTGTCGCATCCCAGAAAGGTCTCGGTATTTTTACTCCACATCGGTCAGCATTTCCTCCACATAATTGGGCAGATAGAACGCCCCTTTGTGTAAATTCGTGTTGTAGTACCGGGTTTTGAGCCCCAACGCCTTCCACTGCGCGGCGCGCAGACCGGTCACCGGGTGGTATTTTTTCGACGCAAAGCCGAACAGCCAATGCCCCGACGGATAGGTGGGAATGTGCGCCTGATAGACCCGGCTGAGGGCGAACGACTCGACAATGCGCTTGTGCGCGCGCTGCATGGCGGCGGCGTCCTCGGGATAAAACGGGCTCTCATGTTGGTTTACCATAATTCCGTCGTCCTTGAGCGCCTTGAAGCAATTGCCGTAAAACTCTTTGGTAAACAAGCCCTCCCCCGGCCCGAAGGGGTCGGTGGAGTCCACAATAATCAGGTCGTAGACGCCCTCTTTGCGGCGCACGTATTTCAGTCCGTCCTGATAGGTGATGCTGACCCGGGGGTCATCCAGCGCATAGGCGGTCTGGGGCAAAAACTCCCGGCAGACCTTGACCACCATCTCGTCGATTTCCACAAGGTCAATGTGCTCAATCGTGTCATACCGGCAGAGCTCGCGCACCACGCCGCCGTCGCCCGCGCCGATGACCAGCACGTCGCGCACCTGGGGATGCACCGCCATGGGCACATGGGTGATCATCTCGTGGTAGATATACTCGTCCTTCTCGGTCAGCATCATATAGCCGTCCAGCGTGAGAAAACGCCCGAATTCCGGCGACTCAAAGACGTCGATGCGCTGGAACTCGCTCTGTCCCGAGAACAGCTGGCGGTCAATGCGGATGGACAGCTTGACATGCTCGGTGTGGCGTTCACTGTACCATAAATCCAACGGCGAAACCTCCCTTCAGCACATTGAGGCGGGTGACCTCCATATCCTCCGGCCCGGTGAGCGAGCAGCCCTTTTCCTGCGCGTAGGCGATGTAGTCCACGATGTCGCGCGTAATCTCCTCACCGGGCGCCAAAATCGGGATGCCGGGCGGATAACACATGACAAACTCCGAACAGACCCGCCCGACCGCCTCCCGGAGCGGGACGCTCTCCTTGTCGGCAAAAAACGCCTCCTGCGGCGAGAACACCACCCGGGGATTGAGGTATTCATGGGTCATAAGCCCGGCGCCGTCTTTTTTGTAACGGCGGCGGATCTCGGACAGCGCACCGACCAGCCGCTCGATGTTCTTGAAATTGTCCCCCACCGAGACATAGGCCAAAATGTTGCCCAGATCGCCGAACTCGATCTGAATATCATATTCGTCGCGCAGCAGGTCGTAGACCTCGATGCCGGCCAGCCCGAGCGGCAGGGTGTTGACCGACAGCTTGGTGCGGTCGAAGTCGAACACCGTGTCGCCGTTTATAAGCTCCCCGCCGAAGGCGTAATAATCCCCAATGAGGTTGATTTCCTCACGGGCGTAGGACGCCATGTCCAGCACGGCGCGGAAAATCTCACGTCCGCGCAGGCTCAGGTTGCGGCGCGAAATGTCCAGACTGGACAGCAGCAGATACGACCCGCTGGTGGTCTGGCTCAGGTTGATGATCTGCCGGACGTAGTTCTCATTCACCCGCGGCCCGCAAAGCAAAAAAGAGCTTTGGGTCAGCGACCCGCCCGACTTGTGCATGCTCACCGAGGCGAAATCCGCTCCGGCGGCCATGGCGGCGGCGGGCAATCCCTCGCCAAAATAAAAATGGGTGCCATGGGCCTCATCGGCCAGCACCAGCATGTTTTTTTCATGGGCCAGCCGGACAATGTCCCGCAACGGCGAGCAGATGCCGTAATAGGTGGGGT
Source organism: Oscillospiraceae bacterium (assembly GCA_031550755.1). Taxonomy (GTDB): domain Bacteria; phylum Bacillota; class Clostridia; order Oscillospirales; family UBA929; genus JAVBOJ01. The sequence continues at coordinate 17,816 of JAVBOJ010000116.1, read as the reverse complement.
TGTTGACCAGCACGGCGCGAGCGTCGGGGTGCTGCGCCATGGCCTGCGCCACGCCGGAAAGCGACATGCCCAGCGGGATGCCCAACCGGTCGTTTGTGTGCGGGTTGACATAGACCGGCACGGCGCCGCAGAGGATCAGCGAATTAATAACGCTGCGGTGTACATTGCGCGGCAGAATGATTTTGTCGCCCTTTTTGCAGGCCGACAGGATCATCGCCTGCACCGACGAGGTGGTGCCGCCCACCATAAAAAAGGCGTGCGCCGCGCCGAAGGCCTCGGCGGCCAGCATCTCGGCGTCCCGGATGACGCCGATGGGATGGCAGAGGTTGTCCAGCGGCTTCATAGAGTTGACGTCCACCGTCAGACAGCGCTCGCCCAAAAAGTCGGTGAGCTCGCGGTTGCCGCGCCCGCGCTTGTGACCGGGCACATCAAAGGGCACCATCCGAGCCTTTTTAAACTCCTCCAGCGCCTCATAAATCGGCGCACGCTCCTGTGAAAGCATAGGTCACCCCCGTTCCTGCCCCTCATAATTTTATCCCTATTCCCATTTTGAGAAAGGGCCTCAGCCCTTTTGAGACTAGTATACGTTGACGCCGCTGAAAATCTCAATCATCTCCCGCCGCAGGCTGTTGGTGATGTTCAGGCGGGTCTTGGGGGCGATTTCATAGACGTCGGCGTTGAAGAGATAGTTTTGCAGATCGACTTCCTTGATGAGCATCTTGGTGTGGAACATGTTGGACTGATAGACGTTGATGTCGATGGCGTCGTATTTTTCCAGCGTTTTGGCGTGGATATAATCCTGAATCGAGGTGATGTCATGGTCGATAAACAGCTTTTTGCCGGCCACATCACGGGTAAAACCGCGGATGCGGTAATCCATCGTGATGATGTCCGAATCAAAGCTGCCGATGAGAAAATCCAACGTGGACAGCGGGGTAATCTCCCCGCAGGTGGCGACGTCAATGTCCACCCGGAAGGTGGCGATGGCGTTGTCTGGATGATACTCCGGATAGGTATGGACGGTAACATGGCTCTTGTCGAGATGGGCCACCACCGTGTCTCCCTTGGGCACCATGGAGTGCTCGGCGATCAAAAAGGTTACGCTGGCGCCCTGCGGATGATAGTCCTGCTTGGAGATGCTGATGACATGCGCGCCGATCATCTCGGTGACATGCTCCAAAATCTTGGTCAGACGTTCGGAGTTGTACTGCGAGTCGATGTAGGCGATATAGTCCCTCTGCTCGCGCTCGGTTTTGGCGTAGCACACGTCATAGATGTTGAAGCTGAGGGATTTTGTCAGGTTGTTGAAACCGTAAAGTTTCATTTTGGTTTCCATGTCGCACCTCCGAAATAAAAAGATCTCAAATTACACCGCGGCGCAAAGCCGCGGCACAACCTGAGATCGGTCATTTTTCCATAGAGATATTCTTGAATTTACATTCACTTTTCAATCTTTTTGGATGGTTCAGAGTCTATATAGCAAGAACTTACTTTTACCACTCTTATTGACCGTTTCACAAGCGTTTGGTTATGAAGTAACCAACTTATAAAATTTGAGCTTCAAACTCAATCAATAATTGCGGCTTGCGCCGCGATCGGCGGCCCGACCGGCTGTCCGTATGGCCCTGATTCCCCGGGAAACGGGGAATGGTCGGAAGTTCGCTACAAGATCCTTTCGCTGTCCAAAATGTTACGCCCATCGGCGTAACATTCTGAGGGTAGCATAAAACGCGGAAAAAGTCAAGCAGAAATCGAAGGAAATTCAAGCGCTCAGCCGGATACGGCGGCAGATGGCAGCGGCTCGGGGGAATTGATCGCCTGTTCGGCGGCGATTTTGTCGGCGGCCTCGCGCACCCGGGCAATGGCGGCCTGTAACTGCCGATCCTGCTCATGGGTGAGCGCCGATGCGCGCTCGGCGGCGGACAGCTCAACGGGGACATCGGGAGTGAGCCCCACGCCGTCCAGGCTGTGCCCCTGCGGCGTAAAATATTCGGTTGTGGAGAGAATGAGCCCCGACTTGTCGTCAAGCTGGATGTCCATCTGGCCGTAGCCCTTGCCGGTGGTCGGCTCGCCGATGAGCAGCGCCATATTGTACTCCCGCAGCGCGGCGGCGAAAAACTCGGCGGCGCTGAAGCTGTTGCCGCCGACGAGCACGGCAATGGGCAGGTCAATGCTGCCGGGCAGGGAGGTTTTGAGCTCGGTCTCGCCCTTCTTGTTGCGCAGGGAGATGATCGGCCCTTCGGGCAGGAGCGTGTCCAGCACCTCACACAGCTCGCTCAGCTCGCCCCCGGGGTTGTAACGCACATCGAAAATAAGCCCCTCCACACCGGCGTTTTGCAGATACCGCAAGGCTTCGCGAAAATCAATCGACAGCCCCGGCCCAAAGGAGCGGATGCGCACATAGCCGAGGTTTTGCCCCTCTAAAATCTCCGATCGGATGAGGCTGACCTTCAGATCGCGCCGCACGGCGGTGACCCGGCGTTCGCGGCCGTCGCCGGACAGCACGGTGAGCTCCAGCGAGGAGTTTTCCTCGCCCTGCATGGCGCTGACGGCCACCTGATAGCCGATTGCCGTGACCAGCTGGCCCTCGACCGCCGTAATGCGCTCAAACGGCAGCAGCCCGGCCTGCCCGGCGGGAGAGCCCTCATAGACCTCCACCACCAGAATATCGCCCGACTCGTGCATCACAGTGCTGATGCCGATGCCAAAAAGCCCGCTGCGGCTGTTGTTTTTATAGAGCTGATAGTCGGTGACGCCCAGATAATGGGAATAACGGTCGCCGAGCGAGTTCACCATGCCGGCAATGGCGCCGTCGAGCAGCTCCTGCTCGGTGACATCGCCGACAAAGCTGGTCAAAATGGTGTCTCGCACCTTGGAAAATTTCTCGTTTTTCTTGATCTCCTCGCCCGCCTTGGACAGCGCGCGGTTCATGTCCTCATTGGCCTGCGAGTAGGTGATAAGGTAGGTGACCGTGGCCACCAGCAGCATCAGAGCGATGACCGTGCTCAGGGAAAACCGTCTTTTCATGAATGGAGCCTTTCCTTTTAAGAAGCTTTTGTAAAGTAATTCATCGGGTTGACCTGCGTGCCGTTGATGATGATTTCAAAATGCAGATGCGGCCCGGTGGACAGCCCCGTGGAGCCCACCTGCCCAACGGTCTGACCCTTGGTGACCTGCTGGTTGACCGACACCAGAATTTTGCTCATATGTCCGTACAGGGTGGCCTGTCCGCCGCCGTGGTCGATGACGACATAGTTGCCGTAGCCCGAGTTGTAGCCCGCCGTGATGACGGTGCCCTTGTTGGCGGCGATGATTTTGGTGCCGGTCGGCGCGGGCAGGTCAATGCCGGTGTGGTATTTGGTGACCTTCAGAACCGGGTGTTTGCGGGAGCCGAACCCGGAGCTGATGGTGGAATAGCCGGGCAGCGGCCATGTATACGTGCCGCCGACATAGGTGGCGTTCTTCTTTTTCTGCTCCTCCATAATCTTGGCGATCTGCTTCTGGAGCTCCTGCTCGGCGGCGGTGGCCTCGTCATAGGCGGCCTGATAGGCCTTCTGCTCGGCGGCCAGCTCGTCGATGAGCTTCTGGGCGTCGGCGCGCTGATCCACCAGCTCGGCCTGACGTCCGTCCAGCTCGGCGCGGATCTCGCTCTGCTCGGCCTTGTCGGCCTCCAGCTCGGTTTTGGCCTGCTCGATGCGCAGCCGATCCTCCTTGAGCTTGTCCATCAGCTTGCGGTCGTAGGCCAGAATATCCTGCACCGTTTCCATGCGGTCGAGCATATCGGAAAAGCTGTCGGCCTGCAGCACGATGCCCAGATAATGGGCCTCGTCGGTTTCCTCCATGACCCGCAGGCGAACGCGGAACTGTTCGTATGTTTCAGCTTCATCCCGCAGCGCGGCGTCCAAATCATTCTGACGGGCGGCGATTTCCACCGTCAGCTCCTGGATGAGCGCCGTGGTGTTTTCGATTTCCTGCGCGGTGATGTCGATCTGCTTGTCCAGCGCGGCCTTTTCCTTCATGGCCGAGTTTTTGTCCTTCTTGATCTGCGCCAGCTCGTTTTGAATCTGCTTTTTCTCCTCGGCCAGCGTCTTGGCGTTTTTGCGCAGATCATCGAGCGATTTGCCCGAGGACGCCGCGGCGGCGTCCGCCGACAGCAGCGAAAACACCAACGACAAAAGCAGCGCCACCACCAGAAAAATGGCCAATACCATGGCCCAGAAACGGGAAGAGGGCATCCTTTTTCTCTTCTGTTTCATGTTCTACACCTACACCTTCAAGAATTTACGGATGGTAATGAGGCTGCCGCCCATGCCGACCAAAAAGCCGGTCAGCACGAAGATGAGCAGCACGGGGAGGGTCATGTCGGAAAACGGGACGGTCTGAATCTGGGTGATGCCGGACAGCCCCTCAGATACGCGGTCGGAGAGGAAGGAATAGATGCTCCATTGCAGGAAAAGGGCGATAACGGCGGCGATCAGCCCCAGCAAAAAACCCTCGATGACAAACGGCAGACGCACAAAGCCCTTTGTGGCGCCGACGATGCGCATGATGCCAATCTCCTCGCGCCGGTCGAAGGTGGCCAGCTTGACGGTTTTGGCGATGATGAACAGCGAGACGCACAAAAGCGCCAAAATCAGGATCAGGCAGATGGAATTGACCACCCGGCGCACCGAGCCGAGACTCTCCACAATGTCCTGCCGCACAGCGACCTTGGCGACGCCCGGAATGGCCTCAAGCTGGACGATGGTCTCGCTGAGTTGGGAAATATCGCGCAACAGCACCCGGTACCGGTGCCGCAGGGAGTTGTCTTTTTCCATGCCGGCCAGCAGGTCGCGGTAGGCCGGATCCATCTTTTCGCCGAACTCGGCGAGCGCCTTGTCCTTGTCGATAAAATCACTGCGGGCGACGTTGTCGTTTTGATTGATGCGCGAACCCACCTTGTATTCCGCCTCGGAGGCCGACATGGTTTCGTCCACATAAATGAGGATTTCGTTGCTGTTTTGCACGCCGACGATGGCGCGGTCGATGTTGAAGGCGACCAGCGTAAAGCTGCCCATGATGAGCAGACAGGCCACGATCACGCCGACGGCGACAAAGTTGGAAAACCCATGCAAAAAGATGCCGCGGATGCCCTCGCGGAAAAAATAACTAATTTCGTGACGTTTCATACTGGTAATACCCGCCTGTCTTGTCGCTTACAATCCGGCCGCCGTCAATGACCACCACGCGCTTGGCGAAGCGGTTGACCAGCTCTTTTTCATGGGTGACGGCCAGCACGGTCGTCCCCAGCGCGTTGATGCGCTCGAGCAGCATCATGATCTCCAGGCTGCGCGCCGGGTCAAGGTTGCCGGTCGGCTCGTCGGCAATAATCACCTTTGGGTTGTTGATGAGCGCGCGGGCAATGGCCACGCGCTGCTGCTCGCCGCCCGAGAGCTCGTACGGACGGCGCCGTCCTTTGTGGGTCAGCCCCACAAGATCCAGCACATAGGGCACCCGCAGCCGAATCTCCCGCGGGGACGCGCCCACCACCCGCATGGCAAAGGCGACGTTCTCATAGACGCTTTTTTTCTCAATCAAACGAAAATCCTGGAAGACGACCCCCAGCGTACGCCGCAGGAAGGGAATCTCCGAGGACTTAAAGGTACCGGTATTGTAGCCGTTGACATGCACCCGCCCTTCCGTGGGGCGGATTTCGGACGTGAGCAGCTTGATAATGGTGGATTTGCCCGAGCCGGACGGTCCGACCAAGAAGACAAATTCCCCGTCGTCAATGCGCAAATTGACCCCTTTGAGGGCCTTTGTGCCGTTGTCGTATGATTTATAGACATCCACCAAACGAATCAATGGACGTTTCCTCCTATCCCAAAACGCGCGCCCTGTGTTTAATACGTCTTCTGCGAGCTCAAATACCGCTTGACCATCAGCGCCACCTTGAAAATAATGGCGTGGTCAAACTCACGCAGGTCAAGCCCGGTGAGCTTTTTGATCTTTTCCAGCCGATAAACCAACGTGTTGCGGTGGACAAACAGCTTGCGGGAGGTCTCCGATACGTTGAGGCTGTTTTCAAAGAATTTCTGGATGGTAAACAGGGTCTCCTGATCCAGCGAATCGATGGTGCTTTTTTTGAACACCTCGGAGAGGAACATTTCGCACATGGTGGTGGGCAGCTGGTAGATCAGGCGGCCGATGCCGAGATTTTCAAAGTTGATGATGGTCTTTTCGCTGTCGAACACCTTGCCGACCTCGATGGCGGTCTGGGCCTCCTTGTAGGATGTGGCCAGCTCCTTGAGATGGCCGGCGACCGACCCGATGCCGATGACGGTTTTGACATACAGCTCGGAGTTGATGGTCTCCTCCACGGCCAACGCCAGCTTGCGCAGATCGCGGGCCTCGACGCCGGGGCCGACCTCCTTGACCAGCGCGACATCCTGCTCGTTGAGGCTGATGACGAAATCATGCTGCCGGTCGGGGAAGAGGCTCTGCACCACGTCCATGACGGCCAGATCGGTCTTGTCCACCTGCCGCACAAGCAAAACAACACGCGCGACCTCCGACTCAAAATTGAGCTCGCGCGCACGCATATAAATATCGCCGGGCAGGATGTTGTCCAGCAGGATATTTTTGACAAAGGTGGCCTTGTCGTTTTTTTCGTCATAAAACGTTTTGGCGCCGTTGAGCGCCACGGCGGCCAGCAGGCACAGCTCGCGGGCGCGGTCGTCCTCGCCCTCGACAAAGACGGCAAAATCAAACCGCACGCCCCACGTAAACAGCGCTTTATAGGTGTATCCGTCATACCGGCAGACCGGCTCGGTCTGATAGCTCAGTTCCTGGGCGGCCTGCTCTCTGTGTTCGCCGATCAAGGGCAGATGGCTGCACGCCACCACGGTTCCGTCCGCGTCGATGACGCCGATGGCACCCTCCACAGCATCCTTCATTTGCAGTACGATGCTCTGAAACATTCTACTAGACATGTTTCGCACCAATCCTCCCCCACAAATTTTCGGGAAATACATTTTGTGTTGTTTTCCCGAAATGCCCTCACCATTTTAGTATCTTTTCTCCAAAATTGCAAGCATTACTTTACATAACACCAAAATTTCCGTCGCGGAACCTCTTTCGGGCTGTCGCCATACAATGGAATAACCGAAAATGTGGGGGAGCGTGTGTTTTTTGAGCGCCTTTGCCAAATTTTATTTTCGTCCGGGAGAAAACGAGCAGATCGAAACCACGGTACATCTGGTGCCGGACAGCCGTTCGGGCATCCACGGCATCGTGCGCGACGCCGGCGGACGCCTGCTGTCCGACGCGCTGGTCATGCTGTTTGAAACCGGCTCCTCCCCGGAGGAGCTGTCGCTTACCGCGCAGATGTTCACAGACGACGCCGGACAGTTTGTATTCGGGCCGCTGGTGGCCGGGCGGCTGTATTTAATCAAGGTCTTCAAAAACGCGATCAAGCTGCGGGAGCTGGAGATTCTGGTGTAACGCGCAGCAAAAATACTAATTTTGCACGGTATGGCTCTTTTGACATTGCAAAAGGGTCATACCGTTCTGTTTTTATCCAAGCGATAATTTTTTGAAACTCACTTGACAACTGGCATCTTATGAGCTATAATCCTAAATGGAAATAATTATTATTTAGGATTGATTGTTTTGAGGAATACCCTTCAGCGGCAAATGATCCTGGATGCCGTGCAAACCATGCGCAACCATCCGACAGCCGAGGACGTCTATCTGGAAATCCAAAAAAGGCACCCGACCATCAGCAAGTCTACGGTTTACCGAAATCTGCATCAGCTGTCCGAAGAGGGGGCCATACACCCGGTATTGATCCCGGACTCCCCCGAGCGGTTTGATGACCGCCTGTCGCAACATTACCATTTTTGTTGCAAAACATGCGGCGATATCTACGATGTGGATATGGAATATCTGGCGAGGTTGAACGAAACCGTGCAGGATTGTTACGGTTTTCAAGTGGATGAGCATGATGTGATCTTCAAAGGGATCTGTCGGACGTGCAAAACAAAGGGGAGGAATGCGGAGCCTGTTGATTGAGCTTGAGAGTTTGTACAAAAATTACAAGAAGGAGGTTATAGTTATGACGAAAAAAGTATCCATTACAAAACTCAACATCCAATATGCCCATCGTTTTTTGGGATATGAAGGTGAGGCGCAGTATCTGCACGGGCATACCGGCACGCTGACCATCGAAGTGGAGGGGGATGTGAACGAAAACAACGGCTTCGTGTATCCCTGCAACAGCATCAAGCGGATCGCATGGGACTATCTGAAAAACTTTGACCACGCGCTTCTCTTGCAGGAGAACGATCCTCTTCTGCCCGGCGTCCTGAAGGCATACGAAGATCAGGGCATCAGAAACGGCGCGCCGTCCAACACGATGACCGGTCTGCCCATCGATACCGCGCTGGCCAAAGCATATCCGGAATGCCGCCTTGTTGTGGTAAAAAAAGTCGCAACCTGCGAAAATTTGATCGAGTTGTTCCACTCGTTGCTGAAGGACAAGCTCAATATTACCAAAATGACCTTTGTGTCCGGAGACAACGCGGCTTCCTTTACGTATTAACAGTCAAAAGTATAGTCAAAAGGAGGGGGACACCCCCTCCTTTTGACTATACTTTTCACCCAATCAACCCGTACAGCGCGTCCAAATACGCCCGGGCGGTCTCGCCGTCCAGCTCGTAATACACGCGGTTGCCGCGCTTGGCAATGCTCACCAGCCGCAGGCCGGTCAAGGTGCTCATGTGATGCGAAATGGTCGCGCCGGTCAGCCCCAGCGCGTCGGCCAGCTCCCGGCTGAACATGGTGCGCTCCCGCAGCAGTTGGAGGATGCTCAGCTTTGTTGGCTCGGACAGCGCCTTGAGAAAATCGCCGATGCGCTCCCGGCCGATGGTCTTTCCGTCCATGACGGGGACAAGGTCAAACAGCCCCAGCCCGAAAAACAGATGGACTTTTTCCAGCGCGTACACCGACAGCGAGTTTGGCGCAACGATCATCGGGCGGATCAGGTACTCGTCCGTCTCCTCCAAATCGACTTTCAGCAGCTCGGCCAAAAAGGAAATCCCCTTTTCCTCCAGATTTTCCCTCACCCGCTCCGTCACCGCGCGTATTTTCTCTTCCGGCATCGCCGCGTCAAACAGGGGCCGCGCGCGGGCGGCCAAGTCGTCCACATAGGCCAGATATTCGTCAAAGCCCCGGTATAGCTTGATGAGGCTGTATTTCGTCTCGCCCGAAAGGCGCAGCGTGTCCAGCCAGGCGTAAAGATCCGCCTCCTCGTATGCTTGCGCCGGATCGCATGGGTTCTCCTCGTCCTCCTCAACATGCAGGTGAATGGCTCGTATTTTGCCGGATGCCGACGGGTCGCGCAGATTGCGATAGTACCAGAACACCGTCGCCAAGGGCGAGAGCTCCTCCCCCGCGCCGAACAGGAAGCGCGGCGTCTCGTTCTCCGGATCGACCAGCTCGTATATCTCATTGGAAAGCTTTTCGGGCCCGTCGAGCACCGCCGCCAGCAGCGCCGCCGTCTCCACATTGTCGCGGCCGGGGCGGGCCAGCCGCTGCCGCCTGAATTCCGCCAGCGTGTCGCCCGAGATATGCGAGACGACGGCGCGTATGGTCTCAAAATAACAATCCGGCTCCCTGATGATCGTGTAGCTCACAGCGTCTCCCTCCCGGCTTGCAGCAGAGCGTATTCGCCGCCCCGCGCGGTCAGTTCCCCATGAGTTCCCGTCTCGACGATACGGCCGGAGTCCATCACGACGATCCGGTCGGCTTCGATGACCTCGCGTAGATTGTGGGAGGTCATCAGAATGGTGTGATTTTTGCCCAGACGGCGGATCGTGTCCATGATGAGCCGCTCTGATTCGGCGTCGAGCGCCGAGGTCGCCTCATCGAACACCAGCACCGGCGCGCGCCGCACCAGCGCCCGCGCGATGGCGATGCGCTGCTTCTGCCCGCCGGACAAAAACGCCCCGCCCTCGCCGCAGGCGGTGTCGTAGCCGTCGGGCAGCGCCGAGATAAACCCATCCGCGCCGGCCTCGGCGGCGGCTTGCCGGATTTCCTCCGGCGTCGCATCCGTGCGCCCCAGCCGGATGTTGTCGGCAATGCTCATGTCAAACAGCTTGCAGCTCTGATCCACATAGGCAAAGTGCTTGCGCCACTGCGCGGCCGGCAGGTCTCCGAATGAAAGATTGCCCAGCGCCATGGTCAGATCATCACGCTCATACAGGCCGATGACCGCCCGCAGCAGGGTGGATTTGCCGCTGCCCGAGCGCCCCACCAGCGCGACAGTCTCGTTTTGGCCGATGACAAGGCTCACGCCGGTCAGGGCGTTTGTCTCGGCGTCCGGATAGCGAAAATGCAGATCGCTTATGCGCAGGGTGTATTCGCCGTCCCAGTCTCCCCCGCCCTGCCCGCCCGCCTGTGTGTCGGGCGTCTCGGCGCTCGGCAAAAGCCGGTCGATGCGCCGGGCGGCGGCAAGAGGGCCCTGAAGCCCCGCCCACGCGCTCCCGATCTGGGACATGCCCAACGACAGCGCCACGCACATGCCCGGCACCATCATCAGCGACGCGAACGACAGCCGCCCCGTCGCCACCAGATACCCACCCAGACCATATACCCCGGCCAGCGACAGCCAGCCCTCCACCGTCGTAAAGGCGTACTGCCAGAGGCTGATGACCGCCTCCTTGAGGTACAGCTTAAACAGGCCGCTGTTGTCCCGGTCAAAATCGGCCTCCATTTTGCCGCCCAGCCCAAAGGCGCGGATGCTCGCCCCGCCGGAAAACAGCGCCGAAACCGTCCTGACCGTCGCGGCGTTGAGAGCCAGCCGCGTTTCCTGCAAACGTCCCAGCGGCCCCGCAAAACCGTATTGCGGGAAAAACGCCACCAGTCCGACGCCGACGCATACCAGTCCCAGTCGCCAGTCCACCGCGAAGATGACGGCGGCGGAAAACACCACCGAGATCAGGCAGGTGAGGATGGCCGAGAGCGGATTGTTGAACAGCCCCGCCGCCAAATCGGCCTCGGTATTCATGGCGGCGATGCCCTCGCCGGAATGCCCCCGGTTTTCGACGCTGGCGCGCGTAAAGCCCCGGAACAGACTGCGCTTTAAGTCCCGCGTCGCGCGCTCGCCGCTGACGACATATTGATATACGCCGAAGGCCAGCACGGTAAAATATACCAGTAGGCAGGCGACATACCGCAGCAGCGCGGTATAAATACCCGGGACGCTACCGGACAGCATGGCCTCTGTCATCTGACTGAGCTGCATTGAGCCGAGGAGCGCGGTCACAAAACTTTGGCCGCTGTACATGACAATGCCGAACAAAAACGGCGTCCTGTGCGGGCGCATAAAGCGGAACAGGGAGCGCCCCGCGCGGACATGCAGGTGTTTTTCGGTATTCACAGCGACGCCTCCCTCGATTGTTTTTCGTACAGCGCCGCGAACGCGCCGCGCCGCGCCATCAGCTCGTCAAACCGGCCCTCCTCCAGGATTTTCCCTTTTTCCATCATGAGGATGCGGTCACAGCCCGAGACGGCGGCGAGACGGTGGGTCACAACGACGGTCGTCTTGTTTTTCTCGTTTTCGTACAGGGCGTCGAGGACATTTTTCTCGGTGATGGGATCCAGCGCCGAGGTTGCCTCATCCAGCAGGATCACCGGCGCGTCCCGGTACAGTGCGCGGGCAATGGCAATGCGCTGCTTCTGCCCGCCCGATACATTGTCGCCGGCCTCGGCCAGCGCCGTGTCAAAGCCCTGCGGCAGTCCCGCGATAAATTCCAGAATCCCAGCCTCGCGCGCGGCCTTTCGCAGCCGTTCGTCCCGCTCGGACGGGCTCAAATCCCCCGCCGTTCCGGCGCAGGTGATGTTCTCCCGAATCGACTCGGGAAACATGAAATTGTCCTGCGGCACATAGGAAACCAGCCGGCGCAGTGCGTCCTTGGACACGCCGCGCGTCTCCCGCCCGAACACCCGCACCGAGCCCGCGTCGGCCTCGTACAGCGACAGCATGAGCTTGAGCACGGTGCTTTTCCCGCAGCCGCTGGGGCCGACAATGGCGATATTCTCGCCGGTTTTAACGGCGAGCGAGAGGTCTGACAGAACCTTGGCTCCCTCGTTGTAGGAAAAATCGACCCGCTCCAGCGATACCGCGAGGTCTCCCTCCAAACTCGCCGGCTGCACTTCCCCGCCGCCGCCCGACTCGGGGCTGTCGCCCAGCTGATCCTCCAGCCGCCGGGCGCCCGCCGCGTTGGTACGCAGCCAGTTGAGCCGCTGCGCCAGCATGGTCAGCCAGCTGGAAGCGAATTCGGAGATGGTGATATAGGCCAAAAAACCGCCGACGGACAGGGTCTTGCCCGCCACGGCCAGCGCCGACGAGGTGATGATGAACATCATCGGGATAAAGGAGGCCAACAGGCCGCTGATGATGAGCCGCACGTACAGGGAGATGCGCTTTCTCGCAGCGGCGAAATATTGGTCATAGCTCTTGAGATAGCGGGCTTCCATGGTGTCCTCCAGCCCGTACGCCACGACGGTGGCCGTATTTTGCAGGCTGTCGTTGACAATGGCGTTGAAGCGCGCTTTTTTCTCCGACGCGTCGATCATCAGGGGCTGGATGGGCTTTGAGACAAGGATCTGCACCAAAATCAGCGGTGGAAACATGGCGACAAAAATGACCGTATCCACCGGGCGAAGAATCAGCATGAACACCAGCGAGGCCGCCATGGTGAGGGCTTCGGTTATCAGGTCGGCCATGTCGGTGGAGAGCAGCGCGACCGTCCTCGGCAGATCGTTTGTGTAAACCGAGAGCATTTCGCCGCCGTTTTTGGCGCTGTGCGCCTTGAACGGAATCGCCGCGAAATGGCGCACAAAATCGCGCCGCAATATGTAATCCGCCTTGCCCGCGTAACGCTTGGCCAGATAGGCGGACAGGGAGCCGAACACCAGCTTCGCGCCGGTCAGCGCCGCCATCACCAGCAAAAAGCGCACAATCGCCGCCGTATCCACCGAAACGGCCGCCTGCCCCACCTCGCCGGTGGCTCGTTTGATCAAGATTTCGCCGACCGCCGTCACCGCGGCCAGCATCGCGAAGGTGAGGAAAAAACGCGTATAGTTCAGCTTGTACCGGCCGGTTGCCCTTCGGAGAATGTTCATGTGAGCCCCTCCCCGCAAGATCCGAATATCGTTAGATGATCTTCTAACTTTACCCAAGTCTACCATGTTGTTAGATGAATGTCAATGATCCTTTTTGAAAACCGGACTGGAGATTTTGACGGGGAGATGGTATAATCAACAGCACCCATCCCCGAAACAGGAGGCACCCCCATGGGAAACATCGAAAAATTTGACCTTGTGGCCGGCCAGTATGATACGCCCGAACGCGTCAGGGTCACCAACATCATCGCCGATGCCATTCGCCCCCGGATTGAAAACGGAGCCCAAAAAAGTGCGATCGACTTCGGCTGCGGCACCGGTCTGGTCGGGCTCAAACTGCTGGAGGACTTCCGCTCCGTCCTATTTTTGGACGCGTCGGCCAATATGGTGGAGGTTGTCCGGCAAAAGCTGCGCCGGGCGCGGATTCCAAACGCCGAGGTGCTGTGCTGTGATTTTGAGGAGGACTCCCCTTCTGATATACAGGCCGATTACATCCTCATGGCGCAGGTGCTGCTGCACATCCGGGACATTGAGCCACTGCTGGCGCGGCTGTACGCGGCGCTGCGCGAGGGCGGGCATCTGCTGATCGTGGACTTTGACAAAAACGAGGCCGTCGTATCCTCCGAGGTACACAACGGCTTTGTACAGGACGATCTGATGTCTCTGCTCAAACGGCTGGGCTTCGCCGCCGTGTGTTCCGAAACCTTTTATCACGGCGAGAACCTCTTTATGGGCCAGGACGCGTCGCTTTTTTTGATGGATGCGGTTAAATAACGGCTCGACGGAAGATCAAAAACAAAACTCTTGCCAAACGGCGGGAAACCGTATAGAATATGGGGAGGAATTGGTCAAATTTTTACCCGTGGAGGTTAATTGTATGGTTTCAGCAGGCGATTTTCGCAATGGCGTCACCTTTGAAATGGACGGACAAGTTATGCAGGTGGTGGAATTCCAGCACGTCAAGCCGGGCAAGGGCGCGGCGTTTGTGCGCTGCAAGCTCAAAAACGTAATCGGCGGCGGCGTGGTGGAGCGCACCTTCAATCCAACCGATAAGTTTGAAAACGCGTATGTGGAGCGTCGTGATATGCAGTATCTCTACGAAGACGACGGCCTGCACTATTTTATGGACAATGAGACCTACGAGCAGATTCCCATCGGCCGCGACGTGCTGGGCGACGGCTTCCAGTTCGTCAAGGAAAACATGGTGGTGAAGGTGGTTTCGTATAAGGGCAAGGTGTTCAACGTCGAGCCGCCCAACTTTGTGGAGCTGCGGATCACCGCCACCGAGCCGGGCGCCCGCGGCGATACCGCCACCAACGTCCTCAAGCCCGCCACGGTGGACACAGGTGCCATTGTGCGCGTGCCGCTGTTTATCAATGAAGGCGATATGATTCGTGTGGATACTCGCACCGGCGAGTATCTGGAAAGGGCAAAAGGGTAATCTAATGAGCTATTTGAAAAAACTGGGCTATGTCAAGGGGTTGGCCGAAGGGCTCTCCCTCCGTGAAGACACGCCCGAGGGCAAGGTGCTGCTGGCCATGCTGGATCTGCTGGAGGACATGGCCGAGACCCTGCACGACATGGAGGACATCTCCCGCAGAAACGGCGAGGAGGTCGAGTCTCTGTCCGACGAGGTCGCCGATCTGGATGACCGTCTGGAAGAGCTGGAGGAGGACATCTCCGAAATGGCCGACGGGCTGGAAGAGTTTTTCGAGACCGTGCTGGACGATCATGACCATCATCACGACCACGACGACGAGGATGAGGACGACGACGCGGAGATCCTCTACGAGGTCAAATGTCCCGCCTGTTCGCAGGAAATCGTGCTGGACGAGGAGATGCTCGAGCGCGGTAGCGTCAAGTGCGAGGGCTGCGGCGAGCTGCTGGAGTTCGACATTGACGGCTGTGACGATCCCGACTGCGACCACTGCCATCACCACGAGGAAGAGTAATAACAGTGCCTGATGGGGTCTCCATCAGGCACTGTTTGCATTGCGAAAGGTACGTTCTATGAACCCACGATACAATTGCTCCGGCGACGACGGCCCTACCTCTTGCGCTATCAGATGCGGCTGCGGCCACATGGTGATATTCACCCTCGCCTCCTCCGCCGCCCCGCGCGGCAGTGTCCGCTGCGACGAATGCGGCGAGCTGCTGGCGTTTGACCTCGACCCCGAGGGGAAAGATGAGTAATCTCCGGCGCTCCCCTCTTTTGCGACAAAATAAGACCGGCTTGTCCGCTTATAATACACCTGATTGGAATGATTTTCCAGTCTGGTGTATCTTTTTATGCAAAAAACCGTACATAGGAGGCAAACAATATGCAGGTAAGCTGCAAACAGAACGACGGCGTCCTGACCGTTGCGCTCTCGGGCGAGCTCGACCACCACGCCGCCCGCGAGACGGTGCGCCAGATCGCGCAGGCCATTGACACCCGCCTGCCCCGGGTCTGTCAGCTCGACATGAGCCGGGTGGGCTTTATGGACAGCTCGGGCATCGCCGTGGTGCTCGACGCGCACCGCCGGATGCGCGAGCTGGGCGGCGAACTGATTGTGTCCCATGTGCCGGCGCAGGCCGGCCGGGTTTTTGCGGCGGCGCAGCTCCAGCGCGTCGTCAAAATAGCGCAGTAGAGAGGGCGGTACATAATGAAGATGACAAACGAAGTAAGGCTCCAGTTTCCCAGCCGTTCGGCCAATGAGGCGTTCGCCCGCAGCGCGGTGGCGTGCTTTGCCGCGCAGCTCGATCCGACTCTGGACGAGCTGGGCGACATCAAAACGGCGGTCAGCGAGGCGGTCACCAACTGCATTGTCCACGCCTACCCCGACGAAATCGGTCAGATTTTCCTGCGGGCGCGGCTGTTTGACGACCACAGCCTGGAAATTGTGGTGCGTGATCGGGGACGCGGCATTTTTGACGTGGGACAGGCCCGTGAGCCGATGTATACCACCGGCGGCAGCGACCGCTCCGGCATGGGTTTTACCATCATGGAGAGCTTTATGGACAGCCTGAAGGTCAAGTCCAAGCCGGGAGGGGGCACAACGGTCACCATGCGCCGCCGGATCCTCCCGCGCATGGGCGGGAGGGAGCGGGCGTGAACGCTCTCCAACTGGTCAAGGCGGCGCAGGCCGGCGACCGGGACGCCTGCGCGCGCATGGTGCAGGAAAACACCGGCCTGATCTGGAGTGTGGCACGGCGGTTTTTTGGCCGGGGCGCCGAGCCGGATGACCTCTATCAGCTCGGCTGTCTGGGGTTTTTGAAGGCGGTGCAGGGTTATGACGAGTCCTTCGGCACCCAGTTTTCCACCTATGCCGTGCCCAAAATTGCCGGCGAAATCCGCCGGTTTCTGCGCGACGACGGCCCGGTCAAGGTCAGCCGCAGCGTCAAGGAGCTGTCGCACACCATCCGGGGAGCACGGGAGGCTTTGTGTCAGTCGCTGGGACGCGAACCGCTTCTCTCCGAGCTGTCGGAAGCCTTGGGCATTCGGGCGGAGGAGATTGCCGGCGCTGAAATCGCCGCCGCTCCCACAGAATCGCTGCAACGGGAAAACGGCGACGACGGCCTGACGCTGGAAGGGGTGCTGGGCGACGGCGGCATTGAGGACGCGATTGTCGAGCATGTGGCGCTGCGCGAGGTGGTGGCGCGGCTGCCCGAGCGGGAAAAAACCGTCATTTCCCTGCGGTTTTTCCGCGGGCTGACCCAGGAAAAAACCGCGCGCATCTTGGGCGTTTCCCAGGTACAGATCTCGCGGCTGGAGCGCCGCGCGGTGGAGCTGATCCGAAAAAAGCTGGGGTAAAGAGTGCGGACAAACCTCCGGTTTGTCCGCAAACGAGGGCTGGATCACAGCTTGCGAAGCCGTGAGGGCCGTGTATGTTTGTTTTCGATCTAAACGGCGTTACGTGACCATGTCACGCAACGCCGTTGTCATATCCGCGCATAGCCGCTCCGCGGCCGCGTTGTATGCCTCGTCGCCGGCCTGCTGCCCAAGCCGGTCATACGCGACCGCCGCCGCGCCGTAAAAATACACCGCGATGGCGTGCCACCGGCTGGGATGACGCACGACGGATGCGGCCTGACCGACGGCATTCTCCGCCGCCTGCACGACGGGATCGACCTCCGCCCGGTCGGCGGCGTACCAGATGATGTCTTTGACCTCGGGGAATTTCGCCCTGCCCGCAAGATATTCGCGCGCAGCGGCCAGCGCGCGGCGCGGGCGGTCGTCGCCGGGGCATCGCCTCTCAAAAATCGGGAGAAAATGCGCCTCGGCGTAGTCGAGACACCAGCGGCAGACCACCGGCTTGCCCCGCTCGTCGATCAGGTCAAGCAGCGTCTGTGTACACGGCGCTTCCCTGCCGCCCAGCATTTTACGCAGTTTTTTCGCCATACTATGCCCTCCTGATCGGATGTCGCAGCACGGTTTTCAGCTTGTCCGGCGCGGTCTTTGGGGTAAAACAAAGTCGCAACGAAGAAAAGAAAAGTCCCTGCGGCCTTACGGCTACAGGGACTGCCCATGGTGGACGCTAACGGAATCGAACCGCTGACCATCCGCACGTCAAGCGGATGCTCTACCAGCTGAGCTAAGCGTCCGTGTGGCGGCCTCGTTTGGCCGCAAATACTATTATACGCAAACCAGCCCAATTGTCAAGACGTTT
>JAVBOJ010000017.1:0-14675 GCA_031550755.1 Oscillospiraceae bacterium | reverse complement strand
GCAGCAATACCAGCACCGACAGCAGACTGAACACGATGCCCTTGGCCAGCACCAGCCCCAGATCCGCGCCGATGCCGAACCGCATGACCACCAGCGCGCCGAAGCCCAAAATGGTGGTCAGGCCGCTGGCGAAGATGGAGGAAAAGGACTTTTTCATCGCGCCGATCATGGCGGTTTTGACGTCCTGACCCTCATGGCGCAGCTCCTGGAACCGATGCAGCAGGAAAATGGCGTAGTCCATGGACACGGCCAGCTGCAAAATGGCCGTGCAGGTCTGGGTGATGAACGACACCTGCCCGAAAAAGGCGTTGGTGCCCATGTTGAGCAGGATAGACACCCCGATGACCGCCAAGAATAACACCGGCTCGAACCACGAGCTGGTTGTAAGCAGCAGGATGATCAAAATCAGCGGAACGACAAACACCATGATTTGCAGGACTTCTTTGCGGGTGGTCTGCTGGACGGAGACCCGGTCGATGACGTCGCCGGACAGTTCTCCGCCGTCTCCCAGAATGGCACGCACGGCGTCCACCGTTTCGGACGGCTGTTTGCCGGCGATGGTCAGCGAAAACAGCGCGGAGCCCTCCTTGTACCAAGCCGACAAGAGCTTTTGATCCATCATTTCCAACGGCTGGTAAATATCAACCATGTCGTCCAGCCACAAAATCTCCGCCACGCCGGGTACCGCCGCGATCCGTTTCTTGGCGTCCAGCGCTTGTGCCATGTCCACATTTTGCATCAGCGCCCGCGCGTTGGGCGGCTGAATCTGAAATGAGTCGCTCATGACCCCCAGCGCCACGGTGGACGGGGAGTCGGGCGGCAGATAGTCCACAAGGTTGAAGTTGACCGATACAAGCCCCATGAGAAGCGCGCAGAGCAGTATGGCCACTGTGAATAATATGAGGGTCAGGCGCTTGTGTGCAATCACGTTTTCAGCGAGATGACGCATGGAATTCCCTCCCTTCCGAAACCATATTATACACCCAAACGGCTCCGGTTACAAGCATTGACGAATACACAAAGCGTGTGATATAGTAGTTTTTGAGGTGAACGGACATGACAGGGAAAAAAATACGCGACCTCCGGCTGGAGGCCGAGATGACGCAGGGAGAGCTGGCGGCGCGGCTGGGAGTATCGCCCAGCGCCGTCGGCATGTATGAGCAGGGGAGGCGCGTCCCCGACCGCGAGACGCTGCTGAAATTGTGCGCACTGTTCCGCACCACGGCGGATTTTCTGCTGTTTGACGAGGACCAGCGGCGCGAGGGCGCGCCGGTGCGGTGGGAGGATTTTTTGCGCGGGCTGCGCGGGGAATTTGACGCCATGCGCGGCCGTTTGCTCTACGGCGACAGCCAAAACGCCCGCGTGCTCACCGACGCCGAAATGACCCGGTTGTGGGAGGCGGTGCGCGTCGCCGGCGAGGTGACGCTGCGGGGCGGGGAAAGACGGCCGTGACGCCTGAAATTTTGTACAAAAACAACCCCGCCGCCGGAGGGAAATCCTACCCTTTCGGAGAAAAATGTTGAAAAACCAGTTTGACCCTTGCCATGCGGGCAAAAAACTTTTATAATAGGCGTATCCTTTTTAAAAAAGAGTAAAAATGCATATTTTCAGCGTTTTCTAAATGGACTCACTCTGAGCGGGAGGTCGTGTCATGGCGGAACAAAAAAAGTCCCGGGCCAAAAAGCTGGCTCCGGCCGAGCTGTCTCTCTTTTGCACCCAGGTGGCGCTGTTTTTGGAGGCCGGCATCGCCCCGGTCGAGGGTCTGAGCCTGCTGCGGGAGGACGTGGGCGATCCGTACTTCCAAGGCGTGCTGGACGGGGTCTGCCGCGCCGTGGAGGAGCGCCGGACGCTGACCGACGCGCTGACCGAGACCGGCGCCTTCCCCGCCTACCTGCTGCGCATGGTGTCGGTGGGCGAGGTGTCGGGCAATCTCGACGAGATGATGAAAAACCTCTCC
Source organism: Oscillospiraceae bacterium (assembly GCA_031550755.1). Taxonomy (GTDB): domain Bacteria; phylum Bacillota; class Clostridia; order Oscillospirales; family UBA929; genus JAVBOJ01. The sequence continues at coordinate 12,718 of JAVBOJ010000017.1, read as the reverse complement.
CGATACTATGAGCGGGAGCAAAACCTGCGCCAGCGCATCAAGCGCTCGGTCACCTACCCGCTGGTGCTGATCCTCATGATGAGCGCCGTCGTGCTGCTGCTGGTGGTGCAGGTGCTGCCGATGTTTGACAGCCTTTTGCGCTCGCTGGGCAATGAAATGCCGCCGTTTGTGGCGGGGCTGCTGAGCTTCGGCAACTTTGTGGGGAAATACTGGTGGCTGATCGCCGCCGTTGTCCTCGCGCTGTATCTCGCCTACCGGCTGTGGAAACGCACGCCCGGCGGCCGCAACGCGCTGGACGCCTTCAAGGCGCGGTTTTTTATCACCCGGTCGGTCTATCAAAAAATCGCCGCCGAGCGGTTCGCGTCGGCCATGACCTTCCTGCTGCGCTCCGGCGTGGAGCTGGAGCTGTCGCTGGAGCTGGCGCGCGACATTCTCGGCAACGCCCATATGTCCCGCAAGATTGAAATCGCCCGGGTGCGCATCTCGGAAGGGCAGTCCTTCCACGACGCGCTGGCCGAGGCGGGGATTTTCCCGCGGCTGTTCACCCGGATGCTGGGGCTGGGCTCCAAAACCGGCGGCACCGACGAGATCATGCAAAAGCTGGAGGATATTTACGAGCAGGAGGTCGATACCTCCCTGCACCGGATCACTGGAGCCATCGAGCCCACCTTTGTGGCGCTGCTGTCCATCGTGGTCGGCGTCATTTTGGTGTCGGTCATGCTGCCGCTGATCCGCGTCATGTCGTCCATCGGGTAGGAGGCGGAGTATGCGAAGGGCCTTGCGCAATCTGTCCCAGTGGATCGGGCTGTTTGTCCTGCTGGCGCTGGGCGCGGTGCTGCTTGTGTTTTTGTCCGGCGCGTCAAAGGGCGGCACAAGCGATCAGGTGGAGCTCATCGAACAGGCCGTGCGGCGCGCCGCCGTCCAGTGCTACGCGCTGGAGGGGGCCTATCCGCCCGATGTGGCCTATTTGCAGGCGCATTACGGCCTGACCTATGACGAAAGCCGGTATTTTATCCACTACCGCGTCGAAGGCTCCAACCTCCTGCCCGATATTGAGGTATTCGAGAGTCTGGAGGGAGAAAGCCCATGAAAAACAGACTGAGCGGAAATTTTTGGGAGACCCTCTGTGTGGCCGCGTTGCTGCTGCTGTTCGGCGTCACGACCTATACGCTGGTGGCCGTCGGCGGGCAGAGCTTTGACAAAATCCTGCAAAAACGCGATGTCAGCTCCAATTTGCGGGTGGCCGTCTCGTTTATGGCCAACCATATCCGTCAGAACGATTTGACCGGCGGCGTCGAGCTCCGCGACGGTGCACAGGGCTACCTGCTGGTCTTGTCGCAGGACTACGGCGGCGAGCGGTATGATACCATCATTTACCAGCACGACGGCAAGCTGATGGAGGCGCTGCTGTCGGCCGAACAGGCCTTCGACCCGCGCATGGGCGACGAGCTGGTGCCGCTGACCGGCATGGCGCTGTCCTACGCCGGGCCGGCTGAAAATCCGACCTCGGCGCTCAAGCTCACCGTCTGGGACGGCGAGGGCGAGGCACGCCGGGAGGAGACGCTGGTGATCAAGCTCCGCGCCGCGTGACATTGCCCGGGCTGTTCCCGGCTGCCCCCAAAGTTCTTCCGATAAAGGCACCAAAGAAACCCCGCTTGGGGGCTCTATCCGTCCCCAAGACCCCCGGTACTTCTGGGGGAATGCCTACCCCCGTTTCGGTCTGCGACCCTCCGGGCCTCGCCGAAACGGGTGGGGAAGGTCGGCGCGCCGGGTCGCGTCCCTATCTGTTATCTGTTATCCGGTATCCGCTCCCATCTGAGACGAGGTGATTGCCGTGAAACGGCCTGAAAACCCCAAGGGGTTTGCTCTGGTGGAAATTATCATCGCGATCGGCGTGCTGGCCGTGGTCAGCATGTTTGTGGTGCGCCTGTTTGTGCTGGCCGCCAACACCCAAAACCGCGCCCGCGATCTCGACCACGCCTGCTTTGAGGCGCAGACCGCCGTCGAAACCTACAAGCTGTACGGCACGCTGAGCTCACAGGAGGCCCGCGCGCTGTGGAATGTGATTGCCAGGCCCAAAATGTCGGGCACAGGAACCATTTACACCGTCTTTTACGGCAAGGACTGGGCACCCGCCGAAGCCCCGCAGGAAAACGGATTTACGCTGGTGTTCACCGTGACTGAGACGCCGCCGGACGACGGGCTGGGGGTATGGGAGGACATCCGCGTCGCGGTGTATAAAAACAGCGCCTATCTGCTGGAAGACGGGGGACAAAAAGAGATCTACACGCTGAGCGCCGGCGTGTATGACGCGGGAAGGGGGCTGGCCGGATGAAGGGACAATCTTCGGTACAGGGCAGCGCCTCCATCCTGATTATTTTGATCATGATCAGCCTGACCGCCTTTGGGATGCTGTCGCTGATGTCGGCCTATTCCGACTTCAAGCTGGCCAAAAAGGACGGCGAATGGGCGCAGGCGTATTATGTGCTGGATACCGACGCCGAACGCGCCGTGGGTGAGCTCAACGAGGAGCTGTTCGCGCATTTTGCCAAACAGACGCCCGGGTCAAGCTGGGACGCGCTGCTGGCCGCCGCGCCGCCGGTGCTGGAAAAGCTGGGATGGGAGGTTCTGTCGCAGGAGCCGGTGACCGCCGGGATGACGCTGGCGCGCGGGCCGTCGTATTTGCGGGTGGAAATTGAGCTCCGCGAGCCGGGAGAAGACCTGCGGTTTTTCCGGGTGACCTGCTGGCAGCAGCAGCAGGACGAATTTTTGTACGACGAAGGCTGGAACGTATGGGAGGGATAACGGTATGATGATTTCCTCACCGGGCATTACGGTGCATGATTTGCTGGTGCGCGCCGTCCGGGAGCGCGCGTCGGATGTGTTTATCACGGCCGGATCTCCCATTATGCTGAAAAAAGACGGTGAAATCATTGCGGCGGACGATTTTCGCATGATGCCGAAGGATACGGCCATCATGATCGAGGAGATTTTCCGCATTTCGGGTTCGCAAGCCTATGACAGCTACCTCAAAACCGGCGATTGCGACTTTTCGTTCTCGCTGCCCAGCGTCGGGCGCTTCCGCATGAACGCTTTCCGCCAGCGCAATTCCATGGCGGCGGTCATCCGGGTGGTGCAGCTGTCGCTCAGCGAGGCCGACGTGCTGGGCATCCCGCAGGCGGTGCTCGACCTGCACAAGCGCACCAAGGGGCTGGTGTTGGTCACCGGGCCGGCCGGCTCGGGCAAATCCACCACGCTGGCCTGTCTTATAGACCTCATCAACAACCAGCGCAACTGCCACATCCTGACGCTGGAGGACCCCATCGAATATCTGCACACCCACAAAAAGAGCATCGTCAATCAGCGCGAGGTGGAAAATGACACCGAAAGCTACGCCGTGGCGCTGCGGGCAGCGCTGCGCCAGTCGCCCGACGTGATTTTGATGGGCGAAATGCGCGATTACGAGACCATGTCGATCGCGCTGACCGCCGCCGAGACCGGCCATCTGGTGTTTTCCACGCTGCACACCGTCGGCGCCGCCAAAACCATCGACCGCATCATGGACGTCTTTCCGCCCAACCAGCAGCAGGTGCGGGTGCAGCTGTCCACCGTGCTGCAAGCCGTTGTGTCGCAGCAGCTTCTGCCGTCGGCGACCAAGGGTCGGGTGGCCGTGTTTGAGGTCATGGTGGTCAACGCCGCCATCCGCAACCTCATCCGGGAATCCAAAACCCATCAGATCGATACGGTCATCCACGCCGGGGCGGCGACCGGGATGCGCAGCATGGATTACGCGCTGGCCACCGCCGTCAAGGCGGGGGACATCTCGGCCGACGACGCGCACACGTTCTGCGTCAATCCGGATGTGCTGGCGAAATACCTTTAATAGCAAACAAAGACCGCCCGTCATGGGCGGTCTTGTTATAGCTGTATTTCCCGCGTCGCGATGTCCCGGACAAAGGCCGCGTCATGCTCCACGAAGAGCATGGTGGGCTGGGTGTCCAAAATCAAGTCCTCGATTTGCAGGCGCGACAGCACGTCGATAAAGTTCAGCGGTTCGTCCCAAATGTACAGATGGGCGCGCTCGCACAGGCTTTTGGCGATCAGCACCTTTTTTTTCTGCCCGCCGGAGAAGCCCTCGAGCGGCTTGTCAAACTGCTCCCGCGAAAAGTCCAGCTTGCGCAGGATGGCCTTGAACAGGCTCTCGTCCAGCGCGTGCCGGTCGATGAACTCCCGCAGGCCGCCCCGCAAAAACGCGGTGTCCTGCGGCACATGGGAGACGGTCAGCCCGCCGCCCATAAACACCCCGCCGTCATGCGGAATCTCCTGCCCGCACAGCAGCTTGAGAATACTGGATTTGCCGCTGCCGTTTTTGCCGCGCAGGGCGATGCGCTCGCCGCGGCGGATCGTGAGGCTCACACGCTCACAAACCGTTTTCTCCCCGTAACGGACGGAGACGTCTTGCAGTTCGCACAGCCGGTCGGAGTGGTAGGACAGCGGCTTGAGCAGCAGTTTTTCGGACGTCTCGATGTTTTTCAGCAGCTTGGATTTTTCCTCCAGCGCCGACTGCCGCCGCGTCTCAATGGACTTGGAGCGCTTCATCATCCGGGCGGCCTGGTGGCCGATGTAGCCCTTGTCGGCGCTCACGCCGGAGGCCAGCGGCGCGTTTTTGCTTTTTTCCACCTTGTCCGACCAGTTGGCGGTGCGCCGGGCGGCGGCGGCCAGCTTGTCGATGTCTTTTTTGAGCCGGATATTTTCGGCGGCCTCAAAATTGTCGCGGTTTTGTTTGTTTTCCCACCAGGAGGAAAAATTGCCCCGCTGGATCTCAATATCGGCCTTGTTGATGGACAAAATGTGATCCACACAGCCGTCGAGGAAGGCGCGGTCATGCGAAACCAGAATAAACCCGCTTTTGCCGTTCAGATACCGCGCCACCAACGCGCGCGCCTCGGCGTCGAGGTGGTTGGTCGGCTCGTCGATGAGCAGAAAGTTGTTTTCCTTCAAAAACAGCGCCGCCAGCAGGGTTTTGGTCTGTTCGCCGTTGCTGAGGGTGGAAAACGGGCGGTCGAGGACGTCCTCGGAGACGTCCAGCAGCGACAGCTCCCGGGAAAGCTCCCAAGAGGCGAACTCACCGCCCGCCGCCGCATACAGCACCTCTCGCGTGTTTTGCGACGGATCGGACACGGCAAACGGGAAATAGTCGAAGGTCACCGACGCGGAAATGCTGCCCTTGTATTCATACCGGCCCAGCAGCAGGTGTAAAAAGGTGGTTTTGCCGCGGCCGTTGCGGCCGGTGAAGCCCAGCTTCCAGTCGGTGTCGATTTGAAACGACACATCGGTGAAAATATCGTCATGACTGCCGTCATAACAAAAGGTAAGATGAGAAACCTGGATCAGAGACATGAAAAACCTCACTTTATGTGCCTCGAAAAACGGAAGTTTTTCTCGGATTGGAACAAGGATATTGTTGCGGCGGAATGAATCAGCCTTCGCAAAGTTTCTGTTGCGTGGGGTTTTGAGACACGGGCTTTATAGGGTTACGCGGGACGCCTTCCGGCGTCCCGCGCTGTGTTACTTCGCCTTGGTCGCCACTTCCTCGCGCAGCTTGGCAATCAGTTCGTCCACGGGAATCGCGCCGAGATCTCCGTCGCGGCGGTGGCGCACCGCCACCAGACCGGCCTCCATCTCCTTGTCGCCCAGCACCAGCATATACGGGGTTTTCTGCACCTGCGCCTCGCGGATTTTAAAGCCGATTTTTTCATTGCGCTCGTCGAGCTCCACCCGGAACCCGGCGTCCCGCAGCGTCTGGTGGACGCCGCGCGCGTAGTCGTGGTGGCGGTCGGTCAGCGGCAGGACGGCGATTTGCACCGGCGACAGCCACAGCGGATACGCCCCGGCGACATGCTCGGTCAGAATGGCGATGAAGCGCTCGATGCTGCCGAAGACGACGCGGTGAATCATGACCGGGCGGTGTTTTTCGCCGTCCGGGCCGACATAGGAAAGGTCAAACCGTTCGGGCATCTGGAAATCCAGCTGTAAGGTGCCGCACTGCCATGTGCGCCCGATGCAGTCGCGCAGATGGAAGTCGATTTTCGGCCCGTAAAACGCGCCGTCGCCCTCGTTCAGCTTGTACTCCATGCCGAGCGTGGAAAGCGCCTGGCGCAAGGCGTCGGTGGCCGTCTCCCACTGCTCGTCGGTGCCCATCGAGTTCTCCGGGCGGGTGGACAGCTCCATGTGGTATTCAAATCCGAACACCTTGTAAAACCGGTCAATGAGCCGGATGACCCCGGCGATTTCCTGCTGAATCTGCTCCGGCGTCATGAAAATATGCGCGTCGTCCTGCGTAAAGCAGCGCACCCGCATCAGCCCGTGCAGCGCACCGGACAGCTCGTGCCGGTGGACAAGCCCCATCTCGGCGATGCGCTGGGGCAGATCGCGGTAGGAGTGCATCCTGCGGCCGAAGGCCAGCATCCCGCCGGGGCAGTTCATCGGCTTGACGGCGAAATCGCCCTCGTCAATTTTGGTAAAATACATATTGTTTTTATAGTGATCCCAGTGCCCGCTACGGTGCCAAAGCTCCTCGTTTAAGATAATCGGCGTGCGGATCTCCTGATAGCCGGCCGCTGCGTGTTCCTCGCGCCAGTAGGCCTCCAGCAGGTTGCGCAGCACCATGCCGCGGGGCAGGAAGAAGGGGAACCCGGGGCCCTCCTCATAAATATCGAACAGATCAAGCTCGCGGCCCAGCTTGCGGTGGTCGCGCTTTTTGGCCTCCTCGAGCATGGTCAGATGGGCGGCCAACTCCTCCTTGGACTCAAACGCCGTGCCGTAAATGCGCTGGAGCATCTTGCGCGATGAATCCCCGCGCCAGTAGGCGCCGGTGGCCGAGAGCAGCTTGAACGCCTTGACCCGCCCGGTGTGATCGGCGTGCGGCCCGGCGCAGAGATCGACAAACTCGCCCTGTTTATAAAAGGACAGGGCGGCGTCCTCGGGCAGGTCGTGAATCAGCTCGACCTTGTAGGGCTGGTTTTTCTCCTCCATGAGCGCCAGCGCTTCGGCGCGCGGCAGCTCAAAGCGCTCCAGCCGGTAGCGCTCGCGGACAATGACCTTCATTTCCGCCTCAATTTTCTCCAGGTCCTCGGGCGTAAAATTCGTGTCCACATCGAAATCATAATAAAATCCGGTGTCGATGGCCGGGCCGATGGCGAGCTTCGCGTTGGGATACAGACGCAAAACCGCTTGCGCCAAAACGTGGGAGGCCGTATGCCGCAGGGAGTGGAGGTCAAACTCGGCCATAATCATCACCTCATAAATAGTTTACAAAATATCATAGCACACAGCGATAGGAAACGCAAGCCCCGTGCGCTTTTGGGAAGCAGCGTCAAAAATATTCAAAAACTTCTCGGCAAATTCTTGACAAGCGGCAAAAGGTGATGTATGATAGCGGAGCGCCCAATTGTGGGCGTCTGTGCGATGAAGCGGGAGATTGCCGTTTTGAACGGGTAACTTTCGTGGAGTATGTCCGTTAATCGGGCGGTTGGAACGAAGCGCGAGCCCATCTGGGTCGCGAAATAAGGCAAGCGGAGACGAGAAAACGAAGGTTTCGAGTGTAGCGCAGATTTATTTCGCGGCAAAGCGCAGGCGTTTCCCGCAGTGTGCAATGCACACGCAGGGAAAGCCGGAGCGTTAGGATGAGGCGAGCGTGACACGGAACGAAGCGCGTATGCCCCGAGCAGGGAGACCAAGCGGCGGAGAATCTGCGGAACCAGGAACGCGCAGCGTTCTGTCCGCAAAGATTCGAGCAGGCTTGGATGACCGGCCGAGAGGGGCTGGACGCGTGACACGGAACGAAGCGCCGCGCTGTCAAGCGCCGCGTGTCATTTTCCCCGTGAATCCCTGCCAGCCGGAGGTTTGTCCGGTTTTTTATCCGCTGTGTGGCGACACACACGGCAGGGAGTGAAACCGTTTCCACCGTACTTCGCGCTCTTTGGAGCGCCGGGAAACATTCCCGCTGTACGAAAAAGGAGGAACCAAACATGGCTACACCGGCCAAAGCGGCCCCCAGCAAGGACATGATCCGCATTCGCCTCAAGGCGTACGATCATCAGCTCATCGACCAGTCGGCCGAGCGCATTGTGGAAACCGCCAAACGCACCGGCGTCAAGGTGTCCGGCCCCGTGCCGCTGCCCACGCACAAGGAGATTGTCACCGTCCTGCGCGCCGTGCACAAATATAAGGACAGCCGCGAACAGTTCGAGCGCAGAACCCACAAACGCCTCATCGATATCCTCAAGCCCTCGCCCAAAACCGTGGAGGCGCTGATGGCGCTTGATCTGCCCGCCGGCGTCGAAATCGAAATCAAGCTGTAATCCCACTATGTCATGTTGGCTTGTCCGGAAGAGGGCTTCCGCGTAAATCCAATTGCCCTGAAGGCGGATTCACTCCGCCGCAAGGGTATCCCTATTCCAATTCGTTTGAAAGCCCTCAGGCTTTCAAACGAGGCGAAGCCAACCAATAACAGGAGGAAACGATATGGACAAAGCGATCATCGGACGCAAGGTCGGCATGAGCCAGATCTTTGACGCCGACGGAAAAATCATTCCGGTCACTGTAATCGAAGCCGGGCCCTGCGTCGTGGTGCAGAAAAAGACCGTCGAAAACGACGGCTACAGCGCCCTTCAGCTCGGATTTGACGATGTGGCGGCTAAAAAACTCAACAAAGCCGAGACCGGCCACCTGCAAAAAGCCGGCGCGCCGCTCAAGAAAACCCTGAAGGAATTCAAACTCTCCACCGCCGACAAGTACAATGTGGGCGACGAGATCAAGGCCGACGTGTTCGTCGAGGGTGACCGCGTCGATGTGACCGGCATCAGCAAGGGCAAGGGGTATCAGGGCGTTGTCAAGCGCTACGGCGCGGCCCGCGGACGGATGTCCCACGGCGGCGGCCCGGTGCATCGCCACCAGGGCTCCATGAACGCCAACACCGATCCCTCCCGCGTTTTCCCCGGCAAGATCATGCCCGGCCATATGGGCGCCGAACAGGTGACCATCCAAAATCTGGCCGTTGTGGCCGTCAATCCGGAACTCAATATCATCGCCGTCAGAGGCGCCATACCCGGCCCGCGCCGCGGAATCGTCTACCTGCACAATACCGTTAAGAACGCTTGAACGAAGGGGAGTAAGTGACCATGCCGAAGGCAACTGTCTATAACATGTCGGGCAAGAAGGTCGGCGAGTGTGACCTCTCCGATGTCGTGTTCGGCGTCAAACCCAACAAGGCGGCTTTGCATCAAATGGTGAAAAACCATCTGGCCGCCCGCCGGCAGGGAAACCAGTCGGCCCTTACCCGCGCTGAGGTCTCCGGCGGCGGCATCAAGCCGTGGCGTCAGAAGGGCACCGGCCGCGCCCGTCAGGGCTCTACCCGCGCGCCGCATTGGACACACGGCGGCGTCGCGTTCGCGCCCAAGCCCCGTGATTACAGCTTCAGCGTCAACAAAAAAGTGCGCCGTCTGGCCATGAAGAGCGCGTTGTCGGCCAAAGCGCTGGCCGGAGAGCTGTTCGTCATAGACGACCTCTCCATGAGCGAGATCAAAACCAAGACCTTCGCCGGCTTTTTGTCGGCGCTCAGCGCCCCCAAAAAGGTGCTGGTGGTCACGCCGGAGCCCCGCGAGCAGGTCATCAAATCGGCCCGCAACATTGAGGGCGTCAAGACCTCCATCGCCAGCGTGCTCAATGTGTACGACATCTTAAACGCCGACGCGCTGATTTTGGATCGCGCCGCCGTCACCCATCTCGAGGAGGTGTACGCGCTGTGAAATCGCATTATGATGTGATTGTAAAACCCATTGTGACCGAGCGTTCCATGGAGGCCGTCGATCTGAAAAAGTACGTCTTTCAGGTCGCCCGCGACGCCAATAAGATCGAGATCGCCGATGCGGTCGAGAAAATTTTTGGCGTCAAGGTCATGTCGGTCAACACCATCAATATGATGGGCAAGGAAAAACGCCAGGGTGCTACGTCTGGCCGCCGGGCCGCGTGGAAAAAGGCCATCGTCCGTCTGACCCCCGACTCCAAAACCATCGAGTTCTTCGAGGGAATGGTGTAGAATTCCTTTAAAAGTCTGAGGACTTTTAAAGGATTAAGAACAAGGATGTTGCTGCGGCGGAGTGAATCCGCCTGCGCAACGACTTGATTTGCGGGAGCGTGCTCCCGGAACGCGACTGACTCCCGTAAATTCTTTTTAGGAGTGTTTTTATGGCTATCAAGGCCTTTAAGCCCACCACGCCGTCCCGCCGCCATATGACCGTTTCGGCCTTTGAGGGCGTGGACAAAAAAGAGCCCGAGCGCAGTCTGCTCGCGCCGCTCAAAAAACATGCCGGCCGCAACAGCTACGGCCGCATCACCGTGCGTCACCGCGGCGGCGGCAACAAACGAAAATACCGCATCATCGACTTCAAACGCGACAAGGTCGATATGCCCGCCACCGTTTTGGCCATTGAGTACGATCCCAACCGCTCCTCGTTTATCGCCCTGCTCCAGTACGAGGACGGCGAGCGCCGGTATATCATCGCACCGGTCGGCCTGAAAAAGGACGATAAGGTGTACTCCGGCGAGGGAGCCGATATCAAGCCCGGCAACTGTTTGCCGATCGCCAACATCCCGCTGGGCACCTTTATCCACAACATCGAGCTGTATCCCGGCAAGGGCGCGCAGCTTGTGCGCGGTGCAGGCGCCGCGGCCCAGCTCATGGCCAAGGAAGGCGCGCTGGCGCAGGTGCGTTTGCCCTCCGGCGAGGTGCGCATGATCCGTATGAACTGCCGTGCGTCCATCGGACAGGTCGGCAACATCGATCATGAAAACGTCCAGCTCGGCAAGGCCGGTCGCCGCCGTCACATGGGCTGGAGGCCCACCGTCCGCGGCAGCGTCATGAACCCCTGCGATCACCCGCACGGCGGCGGTGAGGGCAAGAGCCCCATCGGACGCCCCGGCCCGGTCACTCCGTGGGGCAAGCCCGCGTTGGGATACAAGACCCGCAAGAAGAAGAACCTGACCGATCAGTTCATCGTCAAGCGCCGCAACAGTAAGTAAGGGGAGGGCACGAAAAAATGAGCAGAAGCGTGAAAAAAGGCCCCTTTGTGGCGCCGGAACTGCTGAAAAGGATCGAAGAGCTCAACAAAAAGGGCGACAAAAAAGTGTTCAAGACCTGGAGCCGCGCCTCCACCATTTTCCCCCAATTTGTGGGTCACACCATCGCCGTCCATGACGGCCGCAAGCATGTGCCGGTCTATGTGACCGAGGACATGGTGGGTCACAAACTGGGTGAATTCGCCCCCACCCGCACCTTCCGAGGTCATGCTGGCAGCAAGACCTCGGGCAAGTAAGGAGGGTACTCATGGAAGCCAAAGCGCATCTGCGGTATGCCCGCATTTCGCCGCGCAAGGTGCAAATCGTCGCCGAGCTCATCCGCGGCAAGGATACCAAAACGGCCATGGCCATTCTCAAACACACCCCGAAAGCCGCCTCCGAGCTGCTGGTCAAGGTGTTGGGAAGTGCCTGCGCCAACGCTGAAAACAACCACGGGATGGACGCCGACAATCTGGTCGTGCGCCAGGTGCTCATCGGCCCCGGCCCGGTTCTCAAGCGCACTATGCCGCGCGCCCAGGGCAGAGCCTTCCGTATCTTAAAGCGCACGTCCCACATTACCGTCGCCGTGGGCGAGAAAGAGTAGGGGGGTCAGTATGGGTCAGAAAGTCAATCCGCATGGTCTGCGCGTCGGCGTTATCAAGGGCTGGGACTCGCGCTGGTATGCCCCGAACGACAAGGTGGGCGATCTGCTGGTCGAGGATCACAAAATCCGCACCTATCTCAAAAATACCCTGTACGCCGCCGGCGTGCCCCGTATTGAGATTGAGCGGGACCGCGCCCGTGTGCGAGTCTTCCTGCATTGCGCCCGTCCCGGTGTCGTCATCGGGCGCGGCGGTCAGGATATCGAAAAAATCCGCGCGAAACTGGAAGCGATGATCGGGAAACCCGTGGCGCTCAACATTGTTGAGGTCAAGACGCCCGATATGAACGCGCAACTCGTGGCCGAAAATATCGCCCAGCAGCTGGAAAAACGCGTCTCCTTCCGCCGCGCGATGAAACAGGCGATGCAGCGCTCCATGCGTCTCGGCGCGCGCGGCATCAAGACCTGTGTCTCCGGCCGTCTGGGCGGCGCGGAAATTGCCCGCACCGAGCATTATCACGAGGGCACCATTCCGCTGCAAACCCTGCGCGCCGACATCGACTACGGCTTTGCCGAGGCAAAAACCACCTACGGACGCATCGGCGTCAAGGTGTGGATCTATAAGGGCGAAATTTTGACCGTGGGCAACCGCATGGGCCCGCGCGTCATCGAGGCGCCCCGTCCCCGCGATGAGCGGCGTGACCGCGGTGATCGCGGTGATCGTCGCGGCGGCTTTGACCGTGATCGCGGCGGCGACCGTGGTGGTCGTCCCGGCGGTCGTCCGGGCGGCTTTGGCGGCCCGAGACCGGGCGGCGGACAAGGCGGCGGCTTCGGCGGCCCGCGTCCCGCCGGCCAGGGCGGCTTCGGTGGCCCGAGACCGGGCGGCGGCTTCGGCGGCCCGCGTCCCGCCGGTCAGGGTGGCTTTGGCGGCCCGCGTCCGGGCGGCGGACAAGGCGGCTTTGGCGGCCCGCGTCCCGCCGGCCAGGGCGGCTATAACAG
>JAVBOJ010000013.1:0-8123 GCA_031550755.1 Oscillospiraceae bacterium | reverse complement strand
GGGTCAACACCTTCGCCACCATGAAAAAACTGTATGACGACGCCGGCTGGAAAGACGGCATCGGCAAAGCCTATCCGCCCGCCCAGAACGCCTTCATGAACAATCAGGTTGGCATTCTGCCCGACGGTCAGTGGATCACCGACGTGTTCAAGGTCGGCAACGAGCGTCAGGCCGACTGGGGCGCGGGCTTTGACGGCACAAAGGTCGTCGGCGACATCTTCCCCGGCAATGTGGCCATTGCCAACCCCTGCGTGTATGACTGGTATGTCTCGGCCTATTGCACCGACGCCGAGCGCGAATGCGCGCTGGCCTTCCTGGCGTTCATATCCTCGCCGGCCGAGCTGGAGGAGTTCATGCTGGCCGAAGGCGGCAGCGCTCCGATGATCACCTACAGCGCCTCGTTCAAAACCAAAATTGCCGAAGACAAGCTGAAAAGCGACTTCGCCAATATTGTCAACCCGAACACGAAATATATCCCGTATTTCCATGAAATCGTTCCGGGCTCCATCACCGACTCGGCCAGCGGCGCGTTTACCGCCAATCTGCCCCTGCTGCTGGACGGCACACAGACCCCCGAGCAATTCTGTCAGGCGCTGACCGACGCCGCCAACGAATAATCTGTAGTTCCCTGTTTCACGCCGCTCTCCCCGCGGAGATGGGGAGAGCGGCGTGAAAGGGTCTTTTCCCCCCGTTTTTGTTGGAAAGGAGGCTTCTCCGTGGATCGGCTCGACACAAATCGAAAACGCATTAAAACGCAATATTTGTGGATTTACGGCTTTATTTTCCCCGGCGCGGTTGTTTTTTTCATGTTTTATTTTTGGCCTATTTTGCAGGTGTTTTTCACCTCGTTTACCAAGTGGTCAGGCACCAACACACCGGAGTATATCGGCTTTGACAATTATATCCGGCTGTTTAAATCGGGCGCCTTTGTCGCCAGCCTGCAAAACCTGCTGTGGTGGACGGTGATTGCCGTCGTGATCCATGTGGGTTTTGGTACGCTGGTGGCGTTTGTGCTTTTTCGCAAGCCGCGGGGATGGAAGTTCACCCGGTTGGTATTTATGATCCCCAACGTCATCTCTATCGCCGCGTGGGCGATTATTTTCCGCTTCTTCTTCGATGACAAAATGGGATTTGTCAACAAATTTGTCCGCCTCTTCAACGGCGATTTTGAGGTGGCGTGGCTGGCCAAAACGCCTTATTCCTTCTGGGTGGTGACCGCCACATGGCTCTTTTTTGCCGTCGTTGTCACCCTAATCGTGCAGGGCGACCTGATGGCCATTCCCGTTGATCTGCATGAGGCGGCGCGCATTGACGGGGCCTCTGTCATGCAGACCATTCTGCGCATTGACCTGCCCCTGTGCCGCATCGGCATCGGTACCGGCATCATCTGCTCGGCGACGTCGCGCATCGCCATGTACGAATCCATCGTACTGACCACCGGCGGCGGGCCGGGCAATTCCACCATGAATCTGCCCGTGCTCATGGTGCGCAAAATTCTGGACGGGGAGGCCGGGTACGCCAACGCCATGGCCACCATCATGATTGTCATCGGACTGGTGACGCTGCTCGTGGTCAACAAAGCTTTCCGCATGAACAATTCGGCGCTGTAAGGAGGAACGAACTATGAGAATCCCCAAATTGATTCTGGGCAAGACGCTTGTGTATCTGCTGCTGCTGTTTGTCATTCTCATTTCGGTCTTTCCCGTGCTGTGGGTCATCCTCTCCTCGTTTAAAACAAACGGAGAGATTTTGGCCGGCCCGTTTGTCATGCCCAGCAGCCTGAATTTTGACGCCTATATCTACCTGTTCCAGAAGTTCAACTTTACCACGTATTTTATGAATTCCCTCTTTGTGTCGGTGGTCCCCACCGCCCTGTCCCTGATGATCTACTCCATGGCGGCCTACGTCATCGCCAAGTACAACTTCCCCGGCAAAAACCTGTTTTTTGCCTTGTTTACCATTACGCTCCTCGTCCCCGCGCATGCGCGCACCTCGCCTATTTTTTCCCTGATTACCCAGATGAATCTGTACGACACCAAAGCGGCGCTGGTGCTTGTGTATCTTTCGGCCGGCATGGCCATGTCCATGTTTATCCTCAAGGGCACCTTCATGGGGATCCCCAAGGAGATCAGCGAGGCGGCCACCGTGGACGGAGCGAAATTTTTCCGGGTGTTCTGGTCTATCCACATGCCGCTGGCCCGCAACGGCTTGGCCACGGCGGGCGTGCTGATGTTTTTGGGCAACTGGAACGAATTTTATTACGCTTCCATTTTGACAAGCTCGCCGCAAAACAAAACGCTGCCCATCATCACCACCCTGTTCAACACGCAGTTTTCCTATGATTACACCAAGACCTTCGCGGCGCTCGCGCTGCTGATACTGCCGGGCATCCTCATTTACGCCGTCGCGCAGGAGCAGGTGCAGGCCAGTCTGGCGTCGGCGGCGGTCAAGGGATAAAACCATGAAAATTCTTGTGTTCGGCTCCTTGAACATTGACTATGTGTATGGGATGCCATATATTGTCCGTGTGGGCGAAACCCTCTCGTCCCACAATCTGGAGGTCTTTCCAGGCGGGAAGGGGCTCAATCAGGCCGTGGCGCTCAGCCGCGCCGGCGCGGCGGTTTTTTTGGCCGGCTCGGTGGGAGAGGACGGCCGTTTTTTGCTCACCGACTGCCTCGACAGGTACGGGGTGGACACCCGTTTTGTGCGCGTTTTGCCCGAACGCACCGGGCACGCCGTCATTCAGGTGGATCCGCAGGGGCAAAACAGCATTTTTCTCTACGGCGGAACCAATCAAAAAAATGACGACGCCTACATGGAGGAAGTGCTTTCCCAGTTTGGCCCGGGTGATCTGCTGCTGCTGCAAAATGAGATCAATCTGCTGCCCGCGCTCATCGACCGGGCGTATGCGCGCGGCATGATTCTGGCGCTCAATCCGTCCCCCTTTCAGGCGGAACTTGCCTCCTGCCCATCGGATAAAATTTCCCTGCTCCTGTTGAATGAAATTGAGGCCGAGGGCTTCTGCGGCGCAGGGACGCTGCCCGAGCTCGTTTCCCGGCTGGAGACCCGTTTCCCGTCGTCCGAGGTCGTGCTGACGCTGGGCAGCCGGGGCGCCCTCTGTCTTTGCCGGGGCGCGCGAACCCGCCACGGCGTCTACCGCGTCCCGGTGACCGACACCACCGCCGCGGGCGATACCTTCACCGGCTATTATCTCGCCGCGCGCGCCGAGGGGATTGACATCCCCGAGGCGTTGCGGCGGGCCTCGGTGGCCGCCGCGCTGGCGGTATCGCGCAAGGGAGCCGCCGTGTCCGTCCCGTTGCGTGACGAAGTTCTCGCCGCCCGGCTGGAGCTTTTGCCGGTGGAAGGGGAAAATGTATGAACGGATATTCTCTGGACAGTCTGTATACCCTCACCGAGGGCAAGCCGCGCCGCGTCTCGAGCTATGACCGAAGCGGCGGCAACCATGACTGGATGGATCTGCCCGCCGGGCAGACCAAGGAGCTTTGCCGGCTGCAAGGCCCCGGCGTCATCCGGCACATCTGGTGTACCCATTGGACGGGCGACGAGCATTGGCAGGAGGAGCCGCTGGCGCTGCGCAAGCTGATCCTGCGCGTCTATTGGGACGACGAGGACAGCCCCAGCGTGGAAGCCCCGCTCGGCGATTTTTTTGGCATGCCCTTCGGGCGGCGCAAAAACTTTTCCAGCGCCGCGTTTGGCATGGGCCCCGAGGACGGGCGGGCGATGAACTGCTGGTGGCCGATGCCGTTCGGGCGATCGGCCCGCATTACGGTGGAAAGCCGCTGTCAGTGCCACACCAATTTTTATTTTTATGTGGACTATGAAGCATGGCCCCGGCTTCCTGCGGGAGATACGGGCTATTTTCACGCGCGGTTTCAGCGGGAACGGGACACACAGGGCTGGGCTCCGCAGGAGCCCGGACTGCTCGACCGGGAAAAAGCCCATGTCCCGGAGGAGCCCGCCTGGGTGCCCGCGCTGTGGCTGCAACACAAAAACGTCACCGGTGCCGGCAACTATGTGATCCTGGACGCCAAGGGGCGGGGGCGCTATGTCGGCTGCGTGGTGGGCGTCGAGCTCAAGACACCGCAATGCAACGAATGGTACGGCGAAGGGGACGACATGATCTTTATTGACGGCGAGCCCTGGCCGCCCTCGCTGCACGGCACCGGCACCGAGGATTATTTTTCCTGCGCCTTTTGTCCCACGCAGGAGTTTGCCGCTCCCTATTACGGCATCACCTGCTACAGCGGCGACGCGGCGAAGGCGGGACATAAATTCATGGGTCAAAACGGCATGTACCGCCTGCACATCAGAGACCCCATTTCCTTTGAAACCTCGATTCGGGTGACCATAGAGCACGGCCATGCCAACAAGCTTACCGGCGACTGGTGCAGCACGGCTTTTTGGTATCAGACCGAGCCCCATATTCCCATGATCCGTTGCGACGATTATTTGCCATAGGAGTTGTGCCATGAAACTCTCGTTGAACGGCGTCTGGCGCTGTACCCTGCCGGACGGCGCCGGCTTTGACGCGCAGGTCCCCGGCTGTTGGGACACCTATACCGAAGACAAAACCATCACCGGCCCCGTGTTGTTTGAGAAAACAATCTTCCTGCCCGCCCCGTCCTCCCGTCAGTCTGTATTTCTGGCCTTCGGGGGGGTCAGCTATGCCTGCGAGGTGCTCATAAACGGTCACAGCGCCGGGGCGCACGAGGGGATGTGGGACGCCTTTGTGCTGGAGATTACCCCCTACGTCCGGGCGGGGGAAAACACCCTGTCGGTCTCGGTGGTAAAGCCCGGCTACAAGGACACCGACGCGTATCCTCTCCGCCAAGTGCTCAGCGGCTTTATTCCCGATGTGCTGCATACCTTCGGCGGTCTGTGGGACGATGTGTCCCTGACCGTGACCGAGGGGGTTTTGATTGAGCATATGAGCGCCCGCGGCAACGCCGAGGGTGCCTTTTCGGTGCAGGCCCGTTTGCTTCCCGCCGCCGAAGGCGAAACGACGGGCATCGCCTGTCTGCGTGTGACCGATGCCGACCATCAAACGGTCTATGAAAACGAGACGGAATACCGCACGGACGGCCCCCTTGCTCTCTCGATGGACGGGGTTCTGGCGGAGCCGCGCCTGTGGTCGCCGGAAACGCCCACGCTCTACCGGATTACCCTGACCGTGCGCGCCGGGGGCGAGGAAAGCGTCTTCACCCGGTCGCTGGGCTTCCGGGACATCCGCGCCCAAGGGCGCGATCTGCTGATAAATGGCCGGCCGGTCTATGTGCGGGGCATTTTGCATTGGGGGTATTATGACGACCTTGTCATCCCCAACCCGTCCCGGGAGCAAATCCGCGCAGAAATCGGCAAAATCAAGGCCATGGGCTTCAACATGATCAAGCACTGCCTCATCATCCCGCGCGAGGAATATCTGGAGCTTTGCGATGAAATGGGCATGTTGTGCTGGGTGGAGCTGCCGCTCTGGCTGCCCGACGTCACCCCCGAACTGCTCCCCCGTATGCGCCGGGAGTATCCGCGCATTTTGCGTGCGCTGGCCGGATACGCGTCGCTGGCCGTCATCAGCCTCGGGTGCGAGCTGGACAGCGGCGTGGACGGCGGTCTGCTGGAGGAGATGTACCATCTGGCGCGTACGCTGACCGGCGCACTTGTGCGCGACAACTCCGGCTCGGGCGAGTGCTACGAGGGGCTGACGGTGGATTACGCCGACTTTTATGATTATCATTTTTACGCCGATTTGCATTACCTCGAGCCGCTGTGCGAGACCTTCACCCCCTCATGGCGGGAGCGCCGCCCGTGGCTGTTCGGGGAATTTTGCGACAGCGACTCGTTGCGGGACCTGCAACCCATACGCGCCAGACTGGGCGTCGAGCGTGTATACTGGGAGCTGAAGGACAGCCGCAAAAATCCGATCAGTGATTTAAAGCCCGATTTTTATCTGGATCAAATTGAGGCGCGGTTCGCGCAGGCGAACCTCCGGGAAGACTGGGAAAGATTACACCGACTGTCGCTCAATCACAGCCTGGTGCATCGGAAATGCACCATAGAGGCGACCCGCTGCTTTGCCCACATCACCGGCTATAACATCACCTCCCTGCGGGATGTCCCCATTGCGCCGCACGGCCTGTTTGACGACTTCGGCGCGCCCAAGTTTGACCCCGCCGCGCTGCGCGCCTTTAACAGCGACACCGTCCTGCTGCCCCGCTGGGATCTGACCCGTGTCTGGATGGGCTCGGATCGCGTGCTGCACAAGGAGCGGTACAACTTCGCCGCCGGGTCGCTGTACACGCTGCACATCGTCCTCTCCCACTACGGGGCGGATTGCTTGAACAGTCCCACCGTCGTCTGGCGTCTGCTGGAGGGCGGGACAACGCCAGTGCTGGAGGGCCGTGTACCCGTATCCGGCTCGTTTGCTCCGGGCACCGTGTCGGAGCTCTGCTATCTGGGCATTCCGCTGCCGCAGGCCACCCGCCCGGTGAGCTATTTGCTGGAGGTGACGATGGAGGCCGACGGTCAGTGCGTCACAAACGAATGGTCGATATTTACCTATCCGGAGCCCCCGAAACCCGCTCAGCCGATGGCGCTGTACGATCCCGCCGGCGTATTCGCCGAGCTTGCGCAGGGGATGGACATTGTTCCGCTGGACGGAACCGCGCCGGTTGCCACCCCCCATGTCGTCGTCACGTCGCAGCTCACCGGGGCGATCAAAGCCTTTGTGGAGGCGGGCGGCAAGGCGATTCTTGTTCAGCGGGGCGACGGGGTTTTGCCCGTCCGGCACGGCCCCTTCTGGCGCGAGAGCATGATCGAGACCCGGGAGCATCCGCTCATGGACGGATTGCAGCCCGATGTGTGGCAGGATGATTTGCGCTGGTTTTCCCTGTCCACCGACACCTCTCTCGAACTGCGCGCGCTCGACCGCGCGGGGATGCCGGGGACGGCTCTGCTGCGGCGGATCGACTGCCGCACATGGGAAGACAGCGCCTATCTGGCGGAATTCCCGCTGGGCAAGGGAACCCTTCTGGCCACCACGCTGCGGGTGGAGGGCGGCGCGGGCAAGCAGCCGCTGTTTGTGCGGCGCAATCTGCTGGCGCGCCTGCTCTTGACCCGGGCGATCTCCTATTTACAGGATGGATGCGAGGGCGTATGATGAGACTCAAGGAAGATTTTGCGCAGGTCAAGGAGCGGATGCTGGCCTTTTGGGAACGCCAAATGGCCGACCGGGCGCTGATATCGGTCGTGGCGCCCAAAACGCCGGGCGTCAACATCTCCTTTTTTAAAAATGACATTGATTTTCATGGCGACAAGCAGGCCCTCGCCGATTATTGGACCAATCCGGAGACCATCCGGCGGGTGAATCTGGGCAAGCTGGAGCAAACGTATCTGGGCGGGGACGCGCTGCCCATCCTGTTTCAAAATTACGGCACGTCCGGCCACGCCAACTATTTCGGCGCGGAGCCGTCCTACGGGCAGGATACCATCTGGTTTGACCCCGTGCTGGACAGCCTGGCGGAAGAAGGGATCCGTTACCGCGAGGATGTCCTGAGCCGCCATCTGGCCATCGCTGCATATCTTGTGCGCCACGCGGGCGACGATTATTTTGTGGGCATGCCCGACTCGACGGGCACGCTGGACGCCTTGGGGCATCTGTACGGCTCTCAGCCGCTGCTGCTGGATATGCTGGAGGAGCCCGAGCAGGTGACCCGCGCCGTGGAGCTTGTCAACGCGGGTTGGATTGATTCCAACGAAAAATTCCATCAAACCGCGCGGGAAAACAATCTGGGCGGCGGCACCCACGCGTGGATGCATCTGTGGGCACCGGGGCGCATCCAGCATTTGCAGTGCGATCTGTCGGTGATGATCTCCCCCGCCATGTACGAGCGATTCGCGCTGCCCGAGCTCGTCGCACAGCTCACCTGGGTCGAGTATCCGGTGTATCATTTCGACGGTGTGGAACAGGAAAAGCATCTGCCCTATATTTTGTCGCTGCCCAAGCTGCGGGCCATCCAATGGACGCATGTGGCCGGTCAGCCGTCCGCCGCGCATTTTATGCCCATTTTAAAGCGGATTCAGGCGGCGGGCAAGGGACTGATCATCAT
>JAVBOJ010000025.1:0-8144 GCA_031550755.1 Oscillospiraceae bacterium | reverse complement strand
AGGTCGCGCCCCCAGGAGGAGATTTCGATGCCGGTCAGCACGAGTTCCCGGAACCCTTGCGCGGCCAAGGACGCCGCGTCGTCCCGCACGGCTTTTTCCGGCAGGGAGCGGGCGTGCCCCCGCGCGTCGGGGATGACGCAGTAAGTGCAGCGGTTGTCGCAGCCGTCCTGCATTTTCAAAAACGCGCGGGTGCGGCCCTCCGGCGCGCCCGGCGGCAGATGCTCAAAGGTTTCGGGCACCGCCGCCACCGCCCGGACGGCCCGTTTTCCCGCCACGGCGGCCAGCAGCGTCGCCACAAATTCCTCCCGCCGTCCGCTGCCGAACAGCAGATCGACCTCCTCAATGTCTAGCAGCGGCGCGGCCTCCACCTGCGGCAGACAGCCGCAGACCGCGATAACGGCCCGGGGATGCTCCCGGGCGGTCTGGCGGATCATCCGGCGGGACTTCTGCCCGCTTGTCGCCGTCACGGCGCAGGTGTTAACCACATAGGCGTCGGCGGCGGACTCCCACGGCGTCACGGTATGTCCCGCGGCGGTCAGGAGCTGCTCCATGGCGGCGGTTTCCACCTGATTTACTTTACAGCCCAGTGTAAAAAATGCTACTTTCACGGATAACAAACATCCTCTTTTGTGAAAATCGTAAAATTGCCGCCAAAGCGAAAAATGCACATTGCCTTTTGCCGCGAAATTTCGTATACTATGTTTTGGCGGCTGCTCTCTGAAACAGTATACAGGAGGATGCGCCGCCGTTCAACCGCCCTTACAGAAAAAAGGAGAGTGCATACGCATGAAATCGTTTGAAGTGCTTCTAACCTCGATCGCCGATGTGAAAAAATTTGTCAACGCGGCCTGCGAACAGCCCTTCGATATCGATATCGTCTCGGGACGGTATATCATTGACGCCAAGTCCATTATGGGCATTTTCAGTATAGACCTGGCCAAACCCATTCGGGTGGAGGTGCACGGCACCGAGGAGGACGCCGAGGCGTTCCACGCCGCCGTCGAGCAATTTGTGGTCAAATAAGTGAATACAAAAAGTGGCTGTCGTTTCCGACAGCCACTTTTTTAAAATTTCCCCCCACGGCCTCCGTGGCTGACCCCGCCGCCCGAGCGGTGGGTGGATGAGCCGCCCGAGCGACCGCTCCCGCCTCCGCCCTGCGGCAGAGGGACGCGCGCCAACCGCGAGGTGATAAAGTGGTCGTCCCGGGTGAGGAAACGCACGGAATCCTGCGCCAGATACCGCCGGGTGTCCTGCGGCGCGGCGGTTTTGTAGCGCCGCTTGGCGGCGGCGCAGACCAGCGCGGCGGCCAGCAGTCCGACCGCCAGCCCGACGCCGATGATCAGCGGGTAATTGTGCCCCCCGGCGGCGTAGATGAAGACGTCGCGCACAAAGCGCACCGCCGCGTCGCCGTAGCGCCCGGCCGAGAGATCGGGCGTCATGTGTTCGATCATGGCGTCCAGCCGCGCGTCGGTAAAGGTGTCGATGGCGCTGCCGCAGGTGGAAATATACACATCGCGGGATTGCAGACTGATGAGCAGCAGCAGACCGGCGTTGTCCGCGCCCGCACCGAAGCCGCCCTGATCGTAATAGTCGTCGGCGAAGGCCTCGGGCGACTTGCTTCCGATGTCGGGCACTGTGAGGATCACCACGTCCAACTTGTGCTTTTGCCGGAGATCGGCGATGCCGGATTCCAGCTCGGTTTTTTGTCCGGCGTCCAACAGGGACGCCTCGTCAAACACCCGGACGCCGGCGGCCAGCGCCGCGCCGGAGACAATCAGCGCGAACAGCAGACACAGGGAGAAGGCAAGGATTTTTCTCACAGCAGCAGCCCTCCCAGAAAACACAGCGCGAACACACCGGCGGTCACCGCGCCGAACAGCAGCGCCAGCTTGGGGCGCGACACCGGCAGAATGCCGAAGGCCTTGCCGGTCTGGCCGTTGAGGGCGTATAGGTAGGTCTGCCCGCGGTAGAGATAGGTCATCAGCCACACCGGCAGCAGCGCGTAATAGCAGTCGGTCCGCTGAAACGCCGCGCCCGAGGCGCGCTCACGCACCGTGGCGTAGCCCTGAATCGAGTCGCGCAGGACGCCCTTGACCACCGCTTCCACGCGGGACTTGAGGGTGGAGACCACCCTGTCGCGGTCGTCGTCGTATTTTTCGGCCTGAAAGCCGGAGAGGTAGGACATGGCAAAATCCCGCAAGTCGTTGTAATCAAAGGGTTCAATGGCCTCCATGACCCGGTTGTCGGCCTTGGTGGAGGCATCGTGTGGCACCAGCCGGAACGACATGTCGGCCTCCCGGGCGCACTGGAAAATATCGGTTTTTGTATAGGCGTAGCGGCCGTCGGCCCAGGCGGACACCCGGTCGCCCTCGGCCGAAAATGTGCCGCGCACGTCGCAGTCCAACAGCCAGTACGGGATATAGATCCCGGTCATTTTTTCCAATTGGCTCTGGGAGAGAAAATCGCCCGGCAGCAGTTTTTTCTTGCGGCACCAGTCGCGCAGATGCGCCAGTGCGCCGTCGCGATTGATCTGAAACGGGATCACCTTGGACGGGCGGAATTCCCCCGACAGCCGGTCGGACATCATCACCGGATTGTGGCAGTAGCAGCAGAAGGTGGCCGCCGTGTTCGCGTCGGTGACCACATGTGCGCCGCAGCCCGGGCAGGAATATTCCCGGGCGTCGTCGGGTATCGGTGTAGGCTCCGGCGCGGCGTGTTTTTGCTTGGCCGCCTCGAGCTGCTCGACGGTAAACACGCCCAGACAGAATTCACACCGGCATTTTTGCAGCGCCGGGTCAAACTCCAGCCGCGCGCCGCAGCCGGGACATTGATAGGATACGGAAGACAAAGGGAATCCCTCCTTGTCTTAGGGAAGCTCTGATTGAATCGGCGCATGCCGGATTGGTGGGGAATTTGTTCTCAATCGAGCCGATTTTCGCGGCAATACATTGTGTATTAACCCGGGGTCCCCAGCGAATCGAAGATTCGCTGGGGTGGAAGGGAAATCGGTGATGAGTGGGGGCAAATTACACACCCAGACGGCGTGTGAGGATTTATTCAGTGCTTCCTTAGGTTTTTATGCCTCAAACGGCGCGCCGCAGTCGGGGCAGAATTTCGGTGCCGGCCCGGTCGGCGTATGTCCGCATTTGGCGCAAGAGACGGCCTTGGGGCGGGGCGCACCGCAGTCCTTGCAGAAGTTGCCGGCGTTTTGCGCGCCGCAGGCGCAGCGCCACGCGCCGCCGCTCTGGGGTTTGCCGCAGGCTTCACAGAATTTGCCCTCGTTTTTCGCACCGCAGGCGCAGGTCCACAGCACGGCCTGTTGGGCGGCCTGCTGCTGTTGCATCTGGGCGCGGTTGGTCTCGGAAAAAGAGCCGAGGCCGGCGGCGTTCAGCCCCATGCCGACGCCCATAAAGCCCTGCATCGCGCCGCCGGCGTTGGAACCGGCCGCCTCCAGCCCGCGCGCCACCTTGCCCTGCACGAAGCCCTCGCGGATGTTGGCATCGCCCAGCATCGCGCCCTCGGAGCGGGTGGCGATGAGCTTTTTGGATTCGTCGTCGTAGGAGATGCTGGCGATGCCGACCGACCGGACTTCCATGCCGCGCATGTCTTTCCAGCCGTCGTCCAGCACATCGGCCATGTATTTGGAGAGCTCCATGCTCTTGGCGGCCACATGGGAAATACGTATGCCGTCCACCGACATTTGATTCATCGCCGATTGCAGCGCCGACAAAAACTCCGACAGATACTGCTCGTTGATGTCGTTTATGTCCACGGTTTTGGCGGTATAGGACAGCACCTCGGCGTAGAACTTCAGCGGATCGACGATCTTGATGGAGTAGGTGCCAAAGGTGCGCAGATACAGCTCGGCGTTGTAAAAATTGTCGAAATAATTGAGGGCGTTGGGGGTGCCGAACTTGATGCCCTTGATCTCCTTGAGGTTGATGAAGTACACCTTCTGTGTGCCCGAGGGCACACCGCCGAATTTGATACGGCCGAAGGTCTCCCTGAGGGTGTCGCCGAACTGGCCGTTGAACAGCGACGGCAGGCTGGAATTGCTGACCTTGTAGTATCCGGGCTCGGCGGTATAGTCCACGACGCGGCCGCCGTCGGTGAGGATCATGAACTGGTTGTCGTACACCTGAATCACCGAGCCGTTGGAGACGGTATCGGCCGAGCCCTTGGTGTTGGAGCTGCGTTTGTCGTCCCGGCGGGCCGAGACGCCGCGCGTCATGACCGTGGTGTCGGTCATATTGTCGGCCTCAAATACCTCCAGCCATTGGTCGGCCAAGGAGCCTCCGATGGCACCGAGCGTCGCTTTGATGATACCCATGTACAAAACCTCCCTTTTCTCAATAGTATATCAAAGTATATCAAATTTTACCTTCCGTTTCAAGATATGGATTGCGGAGGAAAAATGTTGGCCGGTGCTTGACAAAAGATTAACGATCTTGTATACTGTCAGTGAAGACCCGTGAGGCGACCTTGCGGGCTTCGGCGTGATTTGGCGTATCCCTTCCCGGTGAGAGGATTCTTTCCGGCAAGGCGGCAGCCGACAGGGGGAGCTCCCCTTTGTTTTGCCGTATTGCGGTGTGTCCTCTCGGACACACTTTTTTTGTTTTGTGAGGTGGGTTTCATGGCAAGAGCCGCAGTCATCAGCGCGATTTTGGATGATCCGCCGTCGGTGCAACGGGAATTCAATCAAATCGTCTCGGAGGTGCATACCCTGCTGCGCGGGCGGATGGGTATCCCGTTTGCCGGCGGGCGGCTGGCGCTCATTTCGCTGACGGTGGTGGGCTCGCTCGACGAAATCAACGCCCTGACGGGCAAGTTGGGCAAGCTGCCCGGCGTATCGGTCAAAACGGCGGTCGCCAAATTGGAAATAGGAGAGGATTTATGATGAAAAGCAAAGCGCGGTACATTGCCTATTCCGGCCTGATGCTGGCTCTGTGCGTTCTGTTTCAATCGCTGCGGGTGATTTTTCCGTTTTTGGCCACGGTGCCGATCGTTCCGCCGTTTGACCTGTCGGTGCTGGTCGTCGGCACGCTGGTCAACCTGACCCTGATCGTGTCGGTCTGGACAGTGGGATTCTGGTGCGGCGCGGCGATTTCGGCGCTGGCGCCGGTCATCGCCTTTTTGCAGGGGTTTCAGAAAAACCCGTTTATGCTCATCGTCATCATCGCGGGCAATCTGTCGCTGGTGACGGTCTGCTATCTGCTGCGGAGCCAAAAACCGTTCGCGGTATTTTGCGGCGCTTCGCTGAAGTTCTTGGCACAGTACGGCCTGCTGGCGCTGGTGGTCGCGCCGCTGTTTATCCCGGAGGCCAAAAACCTGCTGCTGCTGTTCTCATGGCCGCAGCTTGTTACGGCGGTGCTGGGCGCCGTGCTGGCGCTGCTGGTCTGGCCGAAGCTGAAAAAGCTAGTAAAATAAAGGAATGCTCCACCTTTTGAAAAAGGTGGAGCATTCCTTTATCGGGGAACCCCCTGCGCATTGGAAGCACACCGGACGAAAACCTTATGCGAAAAAACGAGAAATACCACCGGGTTTTGACAACAGAAGGCCGCCGGGGTTCCGGCGGCCTCAACAGATGGTTAACAAAGAGTAAGCACGTTGTTCTCCAAGAGGTCAGACAGGGAGGCCGGCGTCGCGCTGTGCCGGAAGAGCTTGATCAAAAACTCATCCACGCGCGGGAGATCGGGAGACAGCTCCATCAGCCGCACGCACTCGGTTTCCTTGTCATTTTCATACTTCGTGAGCTCCACACCGTAGTTCCCGGTTTCCATGCTGTATGTCATGCGGTAATGCACCTCAAAGATGCTTCCGCTTTCAAAGGTGAATACGCATTTCCGCAGGCATTGGCTGCATGACATAGTATAACTCTTCTTTCTGTTTAGATTTTAGGTGCAAATGAATTCATTGGAGTAAAATGCCACGGTACTATACCCGCCGGTGCTGTCCTCCGCGCGGGCGGAGATGAGGCATCGGTAGGTCGCGCCCTTGGTCAGGTTGGAAAAAGAAACCGAGCCTGTAAAGTTGATCGTGTTGTATCTATAGTAGTCATAACTCCACAGGATGCCCACATAGCTTCCGCCTGTCTGCTTCTGCTGCAGCTCGACAGACGTCCAGCCGAGCAGGGACATGCTGCGCGTGGCATCGATAGTTACGTAGCAAGTTAGCTTGTTGCTTCCGCCGCTGCTCAGCTGGGCGCCGTATCTCGAAAAATAATTACTTGCTTGGACACCGGCGGCCGAGGCGGTGACGGGCGCGGCCAGCAACACGAGCGCCAGCAGCAGGGCCGTGATTCGAACGGTTTTTTTAGTCATGCATTAACCTCCATACATTGAATCAATCAAGGCTTTCATTTCCTCCAGGGAGACGTCTCCATGCATGGTAAGCAGAATATCGCCCTGCGTCCAAATCGCAACCTGCTGCTCCATGTTGGAAATGATGAAGTGTTCCGTTTTGCCAACGACATAGGGAAGCCCCTCCTTATCGTTGTTTTCATACGCATAGATAGAGAACCCCTTGTCGGCAAGGATAACCAATGTCTTGTCTCCCGCGCTGTAATGAATGACCAGCTTCCTCATGTCGCCCATTGTTGTCACCTCTACAGACTGCAATTCAAAGGGCTCCGGAATCACGGCGGGCAGCCTGGGATCCGCTCCGAAGGCGGTCAGCGCTTCGGAAATAGAGGCGTAGCGCACGGTGTCGGGTGGCTCAATGCTCACATCCGAATCACTGGAATGGCCTTCCGACCGGGAGACGATTTCAACATGCCCGCCTACGGTGGTCACATCCGGGCCGGGATGCAGGAGGAAGCCAAAGAAGTCAAATCCAAAACCATAGGCCGCTGTAGCCCCGGCCAGCAGGGCAATGATGATGATCATCGCCACCGAAAGCCGGGAAAATCTGAATTTCGGGCGCGGACTGGCCATCCGACGCGCGGGCACGGCGTAGCGCTCCTTGAATTGCGCCAGAGACTGCTCCACCTGCACCGGATCCATGCCGCCTTCGCGTTCCAGAAGGATGTCCAGTATGTAGGCCACCGGCGCGGGATCAAACCCGCCGGGCACCTCCTCAATCTGCCGCAACATTTGTTCCAGAAGCGGGGTATCCATCTCGCGCAAATACGCATAAGCGTCTACCGTATAGGCATCCCTCTCTTTTCGATTCAATTTTTCTTTTCTCTTCATAAAAAAGTCCTCCTATAATAGTAGGCTGTAAAAAGCGTCAATTTGTGACACTTGTCAGATAAATATTTTTTATTTTTTTTCGGGCGCGCTCCAACCTTTTTCGGCAATATGTTTCGGATATTCCTGTTTTTTGAGCAATTTCCCTAGTAGAGTAGCCTTCCCGGTAAAACAAAAGCAGAATTTCAGTATCTTTTTCCGAAAGACTTTTATGCAAAAAAAGCCAATCGTCTCTATCCTCATAGACAAGAGTCTCCACATAAGAGGAAATTTCTTCATCTTCTAACGAGACAACAATTCTGTCCATTTTCTTTTTTTTGCGAGATAGCTGATAATCCATATGTCTGTTATGCGCAACGCGAATCAACCAAGATTCCAGCTTCCCGGATGCAATGGCCACATCCGGAGAGCGGCAGAAGTCCAAAAAGACCTCTTGCGCAAGTTCCTGCGCCAGCTCTGCGGAATGCGTGTGAAACAGCAGGTATCTATGTACAACCGGGAAATAGGTTCGATACACGTCATCAAACAAGGCATTAAAAACTTTAAATTTCGTTTTCACTTCTGTCTCCACCTCATTTTTCTGCCAAAAAGTGAGCAATCTTTCTTTTTTCATGTCTGGAGTTTACCATAGGGTGAGCTTAAAAGCAATTCCGGTTGAGATAATTTCTTTTTATTTTATGCTCAAAAAGAGGCCGCCCAAAAGGGCGTGTTGACAAAGCAGGCCAAAACAAAGAGGATGGTTACATTAAACCCCAAACGCTGGATAGTGGACGAGGATACCGCGGCTGTTGTTCGCGGGATTTTTGACAGGACGCTGGGCGGTCACCGGAATCAGACGATCACCCGCTTCGAGGACGAAGCGCGCCGCCTACGGATATCTTACCGAATTTTCTTAGGACGGGCGTGATTTGGTGACGGAGATAAACTTTTCCTACGTAAAAACGGCTCGATTCGCCT
>JAVBOJ010000024.1:0-10858 GCA_031550755.1 Oscillospiraceae bacterium | reverse complement strand
TGGTCGTGCGAAAGAAAGTCACCAAAGAAAGCACGCTCGGGGGCTCTATCCGCCCCCGAGACCCCTGCTACTTCGCCCGGTAAGCCCACTCCCGCCCGGTCTGCGGCGCTCCGCGCCTCGCCGGGTCGGGCGGGGACATGGGCGAACGGGCAAACGTCGGGGGAGCGTGACAAAGAAGCGTCTCGCCGGGGGCGCAGGGAGGCCAAGCGGCGCAGGATCTGCGGAACCAAGAACGCGGAGCGTTCTGTCCGTAAAGATTCGGAGCAGGCTTGGACGACCGGCCGTGCACCCGAGCGAGCGTGACAGGGAAGCGTCTCGCCGCCCGGGTCGCGAAATAAGGCGAGCGGAGACGAGAAGCTTGCTTTGAGCGGAGCGCGGACTTATTTCGCGACAAAGCGCAGGTCTTTCCCGCAGGGCGGGAACCGCCCGAAGGGAAAACCGGAGCGGCAGGGGCGCAGCGAGCGCGACAGGCCGGGCGGCTGCCCGAAGCCCATGCCACTATCCGACCAACGCCCCCCAAAAATAGATGTATAAACCATCTCCGGGATGCGCACAATAGGGCAAGACCCAATATTTAACAGACGGAGGTGACCATAGTGGCCAAAGACAAAAACCGCAAGGGCGGCGCAAATCCTACCGCCAAGACGCCCGATCGCGGCGCGCCCACCGACAACAAACCGCAAAACACCGCCCGATAAACCACTCAAACAAACCAAAACGGGGGCAGAAATGCTCCCGTTTGGACTGTCATGAATCGTGACATAACATTGTCACGCGAAATGACGAAATTATGTTCCGTATCCCTTGAACCCTTTGCCCACAACCTCCTTGGCGCCCGTGGCAATCAAAAACGCATTGGGATCGACCTCGCGCACCAGCTTTTTCAGCGCCGTGATCTCATGCGCCCGCACGGCGCACAGCAGCGTGCACTTCGGGTCGCCGGTGTACATCCCCGTGCCCGGAATGCTGGTCACGCCGCGCCCCAAACGGGTCAGCAGCGCCGAGGACAGCTCCTGCGGATGCTGGGTGACGATAAACGCCGCCGTGGCGTTGTCCATGCCGCCGAGCACGGCGTTGATGGCCGCCGACGAGACAAATTGCAGCACCATGGCGTACAGCGCCGATTCGGCGTTGTGGTACACGATGGCGGAAATGGCGATAATCACGACATTGATGCCGAAATTGAGGTTGCCGAGGCTGAGATGCGGCCGGCGGGCGTTGATGAGTTTGGACAAAATATCGCTGCCGCCGGTGGTCGCCCCGCGCGAAAACACAAGACCCAGCCCCAGCCCCATAAACAGGCCGCCGTACAGCGACGAAAGCAGCGGGTCGCCCGTGTACTTGGGGATAAACGGGTCGATGAGGTCGATGAGCAGCGAGGAGAGGACGACGGCGGTAACGGTGCGCACGAGGAATTTGCGCCCCAGCGACCGGAAGCTGATGAGAAACAGCGGCAGGTTGAGCGCCATAATCATCAGACCGGTGGGCAGGTTAAACACCGAATTGAGCAGCAGCGCCACACCGGCCGCGCCCCCCAGCGGGATGGGCGGGGTGGCGGGACGGATAAAAACCGTGACCGCGCCGGCGTAGACGGCCGTGCCGGCCAAAATGACGAGATACTCCCAGATGGCCCGCGAGGGCTTGGCGCGCAAGGCGTCCTTCATTGTAAAGCGCATCTCCTTTACGGCTCTAAAATCAACGCGAACAGCTCGGCCAGCCGTTCCCGGCGATGGTCGAGATATAAATAGCCCCACAGCGTCTCCAGTCCGGTCGCCCATTGATATTCCTCGCGGGACGCGCTCTTGGGGATGGTGCCGACCTCGGTGTTGCGCCCGCGCAGCAGCACGGCCTTTTCCTCCTCGGACAATTCCGGCAGCAGCCGCGCGGCAAAGACCGCCTGCGCCCCGGCGCGCACCCGGCGGACGGTTTCCTTGTGCAGCGTACGCGTCAGACCCTGCCGGCACAGCGCCGAGCGCACCATGGTTTCAAACACGGCGTCGCCGACATAGGCCAGCGTCAGGGTGGGCATTTCGCGCAGGGCGGCAAGCTGTTCCATAGTATTCCCTCCGGATGATGATAGTACTCTTGATAATGGTAGGCAGAATGTGATATAATCGTCGAAAAATCAGGACGTGAGGTGATGTCCCCATGGTCATGTGTTCGGTGGTCGTGCCGGTTTTCAACGAGGAGCTGGTCATCGACGAGACTTACCGGCGGCTGACGGCGGTCATGAAAAATTGCGGCGGCACCTATGAGATCATTTTTGTCAACGACGGCAGCCGCGACAAAACGCTGGAAAAGGCCAAGGCGCTGTGCGCGGCCGACAAGGCGGTCAAGCTGCTGTCCTTTTCGCGCAATTTCGGACATCAGGTGGCCATAACCGCCGGCATGGAGCACGCCTCGGGAGAGGCCATTGTGGTCATCGACGCCGATTTGCAGGATCCGCCCGAGGTCATTTTGGACATGCTGGCCAAATGGCGCGAGGGCTGGCAGGTGGTCTACGGAAAGCGCTCGCGCCGCAAGGGCGAGACGTTTTTCAAAAAGCTGACGGCCAAGCTGTTTTACCGTACATTGCACGCCATGACCGATGTGGATATCCCGGTGGATGTGGGCGATTTCCGCCTGCTAGACCGCAAGGTCTGCGACGCGCTGCAAAAGCTGCCCGAGCGCAACCGCTATGTGCGGGGGCTGGTGAGCTGGGTGGGCTTCAAGCAGACGGCGGTGGAATATGTCCGCGAGGAGCGCTTTGCCGGCGAGACGAAATATCCGCTGAAAAAAATGCTCAAGTTCGCCGGGGACGCTCTCACGTCATTTTCCTACAAACCGCTCAAACTGTCAATCTATTTGGGCGCGGTTATTTCGTTTTTCAGCTTTTTGTTCCTGATTGTCATTGTAATTTTGCGGCTGGTCTCCGGCCCGGCGTCCACGACCTGGACCTCCGGCTGGGCGTCGCTGGCGGCGATTTCGCTGTTTTTCAACGGCATCGTGCTGATTATGCTGGGCATCATCGGCCAGTACATCGGCCGGATTTATGACGAGACAAAGGCGCGCCCGCTGTACATCATCGGCGAGAAGGAAGGCTTTGACGAGTGAAGTCCTCTCCAAAGCGCTGAGGTGCTTTGGAGAAGATGAGAACAGGGATGTTTCTGCGGGCAAATGAATTGCCCTGCGAAACGTTTGATTTATGCGGGGCGGGGTGATGACGTGAAAAAGCGGCTGTCCAAATACCGCCGGGAGGTCACCTACCTCGCGGTAGGCGTCTGCAACACGGCGGTGGATTATCTGGTCTTTACCGGGGCGTTTTTGCTGCTGGAGGGGCTGCTGCTCCATGACCCGGCGCTGTTTGCGGCGCAATGTCTGGGCTACGCCGCCGGGATATTGTGCTCCTTCCTCTTAAACCGGCGGTTCACCTTCAAACAGGAAGCGCGGGCCGGCAAGGGGCAGTTCTGGCGTTTTTTGCTGGTCAACGCGCTGACGCTGGGCGCGTCGCTGCTGGTGCTGGAGCTCTGCGTCAACGTCTGGGGGCTCGACCGCAGCCTGACCAAGCTGTTGTTTGTCACCCCGGTGGTGTTCGTGGTGAACTACTTGCTGTACAAGGTGTTTGTGTTCAAGGCGAAGGACGCGTGACGGCTGCTTTTTCTTGACATATTCCGACAGATACTGTACACTTTTGACAGCAGAGGGTAGCTGGGGACGGTTTGTCCGAGCCTCCGAAAGGAGGTGAGGCTTTTGTCTACGTATGAAGCGTTGACATTGATGATCGCATTTGCGGCATTCATTATATCGCTGATTCGATATCTGGACAAAAAGAAATAAACCGCCCCTCCGTCAAAGACTGGCGGTTTATTTCTTCAACAAATAAACCAAAAGCTCGGGCGAACCGTTCTAAACGGCCTACCCTCTGCCACCATTATATCCAACCCGCCCTCGCTTGTCAAGCGGGGGCGTTGTTTTGTTTCTGCCACGCTCGCTGTGACCCGGGTCGGCGAGCGCTTCTTCACGCTTCCGCCCACATTTTCCGCGCCTGATAGACAAAATGCGCGAAGACGATGCCGGCGTCCTCCAGCTCCATGTTCCAGCGCTTGACCCATTCCAGCGAGAGATACCCCTCGAACCCGTCCCGCTTGAGCAGCCGCAGCGCTTGCGGCACGGGCAGGTCGCCATAGCCCAGCATCTTATAGGCCAGCTTGCCGTTTTCCATCCGGCTGTCCTTGAGGTGGACGTGCCGGATATACCCGCCCAGCGTCTCCCAGGTCTTCTCCGCCGGCTCGCCGAAGTTGCGCACCGGATGGTTGATATCCCACAACGCCGCCACGGCCGGTGAGTGCACCTCGTCGAGCAGACGGCGCAGCACCGTCGAGTCGGCAAAGTGGCCGTTGGTTTCTACCAGCAGGGTGATCCCGGCGGCGGCCGCTTGCGGCGCAAGCGCTTGCAGCCGTTCGCGCACCAAACCGGCATCCACGTCGGGCCCCGGCTCGCCCCAGGCGTCGCCCAGCACGCGGATGGTCGGCGCACCCAGCCCCTGTGCCAGCGCCAGATACGAGGTCAGCCCCGCCCGCACGTCCCGCGCCGGGTCGCACAGCACCAAGTCACTGCCCAAACAGGGGATGGACAGCCCGGCGGCGAGAAGGCCCGCGCGGGTTTTGTCGAGCTGCTCGGGGGCAAAGGGCTTGGCCTCGGGCAGAAACAAATCCTCCCCGATGCCGCGCGGCTCAATGCCGTCATAGCCGAGATCGGACGCCGCCGCGACGATTTCCGGCCATGTCCAGCCGGGACAACCGACCGTAGAAAAACACAACTTCATAGAAAAAAATACTCCCTTACTGCGGATTCGGTGTATAGTTGGGCGCCTCTTTGGTGATGAAAATGTCATGCGGATGGCTTTCCTTGAGCCCCGCGCCGGTGATGCGCATAAAACGCCCGTCGCGCTGAAGCGAGAGGATGTCCGGCGTACCGCAATAGCCCATGCCGGCGCGGATGCCGCCGAGCAGCTGGTACGTCGCGTCGGACAGTGCGCCCTTGTACGGCACGCGACCCTCCACCCCTTCGGGCACCAACTTTTTGCCCTCCTGCTGGAAATAGCGGTCGCGGCTGCCGCGGGCCTGCTGCATGGAGCCCATGGAGCCCATGCCGCGGTAGACCTTAAAGCGGCGTCCCTGATAAATCTCGCTGTCGCCGGGCGACTCCTCGCAGCCGGCGAAGAGAGAGCCGATCATGACGGCGTCGGCCCCGGCGGCCAGCGCCTTGACGATGTCTCCGGAATATTGGATGCCGCCGTCGGCGATGACCGGAACACCGTATTTCTGCGCGACACAGGCCGCGTCATAGACGGCGGTGATCTGCGGCACGCCGATGCCGGCCACGACGCGGGTGGTGCAGATCGAGCCCGGGCCGATGCCGACCTTGATGGCGTCCGCGCCGGCGTCAATGAGCGCCTGCGCACCCTCGGCGGTGGCGATGTTGCCGGCCATGACGGCGGCGTGGGGATACTCCGCCTTGACCTTTTTGACGGCGTCCAGAATGTTCTGGGAATGGCCGTGCGCCGAATCCAGCACCAGCAGATCCGCCCCGGCAGCGAGAAGCGCCGACGCGCGCTCCAAAATATCCCCGGTCACGCCGATGGCGGCGGCGGCCAGCAGACGGCCCTTTTCGTCGCGCGCCGACAGCGGATACTGCACGGCCTTTTCAATGTCCTTGATGGTAATCAGCCCTTTGAGGGCGAAGTTTTCGTCCACCAGCGGCAGCTTTTCGATCTTGTGCCGCCGCAGGATTTCCTTGGCCTCCTGCAGCGTGGTGCCCACCGGGGCGGTGATGAGATTCTCCTTGGTCATGACCTCATAAATGGGCCGGTCGAGATGATCCTCGAATTTTAGGTCGCGGTTGGTAATGATGCCCACCAGCCGCCCGCCCTCGCAAATCGGCACGCCGGAAATGCGATACTTGGCCATGAGATCGTCGGCGTCCTGCAGCAGATGCGCCGGCGAGAGGAAAAACGGGTTGGTGATGACGCCGTTTTCCGAACGCTTGACGCGATCGACCTCCTCGGCCTGCTGCTCGATGCTCATGTTTTTGTGAATGACGCCCACGCCGCCCTCGCGCGCCAGCGCAATGGCCATGCGCGATTCGGTCACGGTGTCCATCGCCGCGCTGAGCAGCGGGATGTTGAGCGCAATATGACGCGTCAGCCGGGTGGATAAATTGATCTGCGACGGCAGGATGCTCGAATACGACGGCACCAGCAGAACATCGTCAAAGGTAATGCCTTCTTTGGTGAATTTAACCGAGAAATCCGGATTGACCAAAACACCTCATCCTCTCTTCACACTATCCCATAAATTGTTAACCTCTAGTATACTGCGGGGTGCGGGGAGTTGTCAAGGGGAATTGCGGACGTTTTTGTTCCGGCGCGCAACACCCCCCCATTCCAAATACCTCTTGTCAATTTCTCCTCGAATTGATATAATAATCTCGTGTTTTTGTAAGCATCGGTGACAAAAGACAGGGATTTTCACGGCGCGCTGTTGGAGGATGCGCCGCGAAGCTTCCAATAAAGGGGTGGGACGGATTGTTTGCGAATAAAACCGTGTTCAAAAAAGCATTCAAGAAAAAGCTCTCGTCTGTGTCGGGCAAGTCGCTGGAGGACGCCTCGCTGGCCGACAAGTACATGGCGCTGGCCTCCATGCTGCGCGACGTCATCAGTGAGCGGTGGAGCAACACCAACGACATCTATCTGGCGCGCTCGCAACGGCAGGTCTATTATTTTTCGCTGGAATTTCTTGTGGGCAAGTTTTTGCAAAACAATCTGCTCTATCTCGGCGCGGAGGATATCTGCCGGACGGGGCTGTCCGAGCTGGGCATCCAGCTGTCCGACCTCATCGACATTGAGCCGGACGCCGGGCTGGGCAACGGCGGGCTGGGCCGGCTGGCGGCCTGTTTTCTGGACTCGCTGTCCAGCATGGCGCTGCCCGGGCACGGCTGCGGCATCCGGTACAAATACGGCCTGTTTACCCAGAAAATCATCGACGGCTATCAGGTCGAGCTGCCCGACAACTGGCTGCGCGAAACCAACGCGTGGGAAATCCGCAAGCCGGACAAGGCCGTCATCGTCAAATTCAACGGGCGGGTGGCCACCGTCACCGGCCCGGACGGAAACCCGCGTTTTACCCATGAGGATTATCTGCCGGTCATGGCCGTGCCCTATGACATGCCCATCCCCGGCTATCGCAATAATACCGTCAACACCTTGCGGCTGTGGAGCGCCGAGGCGGTTGACCATTATTTCGACTTCGCCTCCTTTTCGCGCGGGGATTATATCAGCGCCGTCTCCAACCGCTATTCGGTCGAGGCCATTTCGGAGGTGCTCTATCCCGACGACTCCAACTATCAAAACCGTCTGTTGCGGTTAAAGCAACAGTATTTCTTCGTCTCGGCGGGGCTGCAAAGCATTGTCCGGCGGTTTAAAAAGAAGCATCAGGATATCAAGCGCCTGCCCGAGCTCATCGCCGTGCATATCAACGACACCCATCCTGCGCTGGCCGTGCCCGAGCTCATGCGCATCCTCATTGACGAGGAGGGGCTGGGCTGGGACGAGGCGTGGGAAATGACCACCGCCATCATCGCCTACACAAACCACACCATCATGCCCGAGGCGCTGGAAACCTGGCCGATCGATATTTTCCGCGACCTGCTGCCGCGCATCATGATGATTGTCGAGGAGATCAACGCCCGCTTCTGCAAGGATTTGCAGCTTACTTATCCCCAAGACCCGGACAAGGTCGCCCGTATGGCCATTCTGTCCGACGGCGTCATCAAAATGGCCAATCTGGCCGTGGTGGGGTCGTTCAGCGTCAACGGCGTCGCCGAGGTGCATTCCGAGCTGCTCAAAACCCAGGTGATGAAAGAGCTGTACGAATATTTCCCCTATAAATTCAACAACAAAACCAACGGCGTCACCCATCGCCGCTGGCTGCTGGGCGCCAACCACGGCCTATCCGATACGATCACCCAGCAGATCGGGCAGGGCTGGATCAAGCGCCCCACCGAGCTGGAGGCGCTGGCCGCGCACAAGCACGACGCCTCCCTCCAGTCGGCGCTGGCCCGGGTCAAGCGGCAAAACAAGGAGCGCCTGGCCGCCTATATCATGAAAAACAACGGCATCGCCGTCGATCCGGACTCGCTGTTCGACGTGCAGGTCAAGCGCATCCATGCCTACAAGCGCCAGCTGCTCAACGCGCTGCATATTTTGTCGCTGTACAACAGCCTGTGCGACAATCCGGCGCAGGCCTTTGTCCCGCGCACCTTTGTCATCGCCGGCAAGGCCGCGCCCAGCTATTACTACGCCAAGAGCGTCATCAAGCTCATCAACGAGCTGGCCAACGTCGTCAACGACGATCCGCGGGTCGCCGGGCGGCTCAAGGTCGTGTTTTTGGAAAACTACGGCATCGCCATGGCCGAGCAGATTTTCCCGGCATCCGACCTCTCGGAGCAGATTTCCACCGCCACCAAGGAGGCCTCCGGCACCGGCAATATGAAATTTATGCTCAACGGCGCCGTGACCATCGGCACCGGCGACGGCGCCAACATCGAGATCCGCGCCGCCGTGGGGGATGAAAACTTCATCCTGTTCGGCCTGTCGGTCGCCGAGGTGCTGGCCTATCACGCCCAGGGTGGGTACAACTCCTCCGAGCTGTGCGCCGCCGACCCGGGGCTCTCCCGCATGATGGAGCAGCTCTCGGGCGGGCTGTTTTCCCGCCTGCCGCACGATGAGTTCGCCGGGATTACCCGCTCGCTGCTGCAATACAATGACGAGTATTTTGTCCTGCGCGACTTTGACAGCTACGCCCAGGCGCAAAAGCGCGCCGCCGCGCTGTTTTCCGACCGCAAAGCCTGGGCCGCCATGTCGGTGGAAAACATCGCCCACGCGGGGATTTTTTCCTCGGACAACACGATTGCCCAGTACGCGGAGAAGATTTGGCGGATTGAACCGGCGCTGTAGGCAGATAAAAGATAACAGATAATAGATAACAGATAGGGACGGCACGGTGAAGAATTGCGGGACGCGTTTGTAGGGGCGATTATCAATCGCCCGGCGTATACCAACCGACGTTTGCCCGCGCTTTATGGAACGAAGGCGTGACTTTCTTTGGCCGGGGCAAAGAAAGTCACCAAAGAAACCCCGCTTGGGGGCTCTATCTGCCCCCAAGACCCCCGGTAATTCTTCTTGATTGCCTACCCCCGCCCCGGTCTGCGTCGCTCCGCGCCTCGCCGGGTCGGAAGGGGAATTGATTCATTCCCCCGACGTTTGCCCGTTCGCCCATGTCCCCGCCCGTTTCAGCGAGACCCGGAGGGTCGAAGACCGAAACGGGTGAATGCCTCCCGGACGAAGTAGCGGGGGTCCGGGGGGCAGACAGCGCCCCTTGGCGTGCTTACTTTGGTAACTCTCTTTCGCACGACCAAAGAAAGTTACACCCCCGTCCAAGAAACGCCGGGCGAACCCGGTTCGCCCCTATAAACCAACCCAAGGAGTCAACCATGAAACTCGATTTGCACGTACATTCGCATTTTTCCCATGACGGGCGGATGGAGCCGGAGGCGCTGTTTGCCGCCGCCAAAAAGGCGGGGCTTGCCGGCCTGGCCGTCTGCGACCACAACACCCTGGCCGGCTCGCGCGAGGCGCAAGCCATGTGCCCCAAGGGTTTTGTTGTCATCCCCGGCGCGGAATACTCCACCGACATGGGGCATGTGCTGGCCTATTTTATCGACCGCGGCGCGGAGGAGGCCTCCCTGCCCCGGCTGACAGACGGGCGGTTTTTGCTGGCCGATCTGGCGCGTTTTGTGCGTGCGCAGGGCGGTCTGCTCGTTGCGGCGCACCCCTTCCGCCGGCGGACGGTGCTGCCGGACACCCTGCTGTCCTGTGTGGACGGGCTGGAGCTGTTCAACGCCCGCGACCTCGCCCGCCGGCCGGAGAGCGTCGGGCTTACGCGCACCGCGCTGGAGGGCACCCGGCTGTTTGCCTGCGCCGGGTCGGACGCCCATCTGCCGGGAGAAATCGGCGGGGCGTATATCGAAACGCGCGGTTCGTCCGCCGCCGATGTACGCGCGGCGCTGACGTCCGGCGGGGCTGTTTGCCGCGGACGCCCGGCGCAGCGGCGGTTTGAGGGGCTCAGCCGGTTTTCCTCCTCCGAAACGCCCGCCACCGTCGTCTCCACCCTCAAAAATACCGCGCGACTGGCCGTCTTTACGGCCTGCGACCTGCGCGACACCGTCGCCGGACGCCGCACATGGCAGAGCTCGGACGCCGCGCCCGACAATCCAAAGCGAGGAAATCCGGTATGAACATGCGGCTTTTTGCCCTGCTGCGGGGCGTCAACAGGCATGTCAAGGCGTACAAAAAAGCCCGCGCGGGCGGGCTTCTGTCCCCCTGCCGCCGGATCGAATTTGTCTATCCGCCCGACGAGCGGGTTTGCGCCATGACCTTTGACGACGGGCCGTGCAAGCTGCCCGGGCCGGACGGGTTGCCCATCACCGAATCGCTGCTGCTGGCGCTGCGGGAATACGGGGCGCACGCCACCTTTGACGTCATCGGCTCCACCGCCCAAAACTACCCGGACACACCCGGCGCACCCGGGACGCACCATGTCTTCGGGCGGAAGTTTGACCATTACGCCGCGTTTGAGCAGGACAAGCTGGCCGGGGCGCTGGCCTGCCCCGAGCTGATGAAAAAAATCGCCGCCGAGGGGCACGAGCTGGCCAACCACACCTTCCGCCACCGGATTTTCGGCCCGCACCGCACCGTCTACAAGGAGCGGGAGTTCTGCCGCAATCTGGATGAGGCCGTGGACGACCTCGCCCGGCTGCA
>JAVBOJ010000064.1:0-4564 GCA_031550755.1 Oscillospiraceae bacterium | reverse complement strand
CACCGGACGCGGCGAGCTTGTGGACTGCCGTCAGTACGCCGCGCTGCGCCGCGACTGGGAAAAACCACCCGCCGGTACGGCCGCCGAACGCGCGAGGGCCCTCTATGAGCAGGGGTACAATTGCGCCCAGTCGGTGCTGGGGGCGTTGTGCGGCGGCGCGGGGCTGTCCGAGTCGGCGGCTGCGCAAATCGCCTGCGGCTTCGGCGGCGGTCTGCGCAGCGGGGAAGTCTGCGGCGCGATTTCGGGCGCTGTGATGGCGCTAGGGCTCCGCATGGGCGCGGCGTCGCCCGACGACAAGCAGGCCAAGGCGCGCTGTGAGACAAAAACCCGTGAAATCGTGAACGCCGTAAAAGAAAAATACGGCACCGTTTCGTGCCGCGAGCTGTTGGTGCGCAACCCGGGGAGCACGCCGGGCGGCCGCCGGTGCGTCTGCGTGTCCCTGGTGGAGCAGGCCGCCGCCATGCTGGACACAGAGTGATATATTCCTGACAATTTCACACAGCGTTCGATGCGTTTTTTGTATGGTTTTGTTGTACAAAAAATTAAAAGTATACACATTGACAAAGTTGCATGATTTTGATACACTTCCTCATAGAAACACATCTTATTGTGGAGGTTTTTTGTATGTATGATCAGGCATTTGTCCAGAAGCTGAAACAAACCAATGTGAGCGCCGACGCTGAAAAAACGAAGGAGCGCGTTGCCGCGCTGTGGAAGGCCTCGTCCCGCGAGGCCAAAAAAGAGGTGGAGACGCTGGCCGACATCTCGCGCGCCTCGATTTACCGCGTATTCTCCACCGGCAGCCTGTCGGTCAAGCTGGCGCTGCCCATGGCGCAGGTACTGGGCGCCGATCCCTATTATCTGCTGGGCAAGACCGATGAAAACAACGGCTGTGACGACGAGCTGCTGGCCCGTTTTTTGTCCGACCACGGCTATGAAAAGCTGCTGCAAACGGTCAAGCCCAAAGCCAAGCGCAAACCGCGCGCGGTGCCCGTGAGCGAGCCCGTGGCCGCCCCTGTCGCGCTGCAGGAGCAGGATTCCGTCGGCCTCCCGGCCCCGACGCCCGAGCTGTTGGCCTATCTGGACGAGCGCACCGACGAGGATCTGTTTATGTTGCTCAAGTCGCTGCTGCTGCGCGCCGAGGTCGATGAATCCGCCCGGCAGAAGGCCACCCTGCTCAAGCTGATCCTGATTTCCTGAACCTGTTTCCCGGGCGGATGGTTTTTCGGAGCCGTCCGCCCGGATTTTTGCGAGGTGATCTCATGGCCACGTGGCGCGGCGACGCGTTCGCCAAGGTGAATTTTACGCTGGACGTGCTGGGTGTTCGCCCGGATGCCTACCATGATCTGCGCATGATTATGCAGACGGTGTCGCTTTGTGACCGGGTGGTTTTGCGTACCGGGCAGCCCGGGCCGCTCTCCGCTGTCACCAATCTGTCCTATTTGCCCGCCGGGCGAGGCAACATTGCCTATACTGCCGCAGAGGCGTTTTTTGCGCGGCTGGGGCAGTGCGCCGACGGGGTGTCCATTGAAATTGAAAAACGGATTCCCGTGGCGGCGGGACTGGCCGGCGGCAGCGCCGACGCCGCCGCCGTATTGCGGGGGCTTAACGAGCTGTACGGGCTTCCGCTGTCGGAGGAGACGCTGCTGGACGCGGCGCTGTCGGTCGGCTCCGATCTGCCATTTTGTCTGCGCGGCGGGACAAAGCTGGCCGAAGGCCGAGGCGAGTGGCTCACGGAGCTGCCCCTGCTGCCGCCGTGCTTTATCGTGCTTTGCAAGCCGCCCTGTTCGGTGTCCACAGCGCAGGTGTTTGCCGCCTTCGGCAACCACCGCCCGTCCGGCCGCCCCGATACCGAGGGTGCGCTGCGCGCCCTGCGCGACGGCGACCTCAAGGCGTTTGCCCAGCGGATGTACAATGTGCTGGAGCCCTGCTCGCCCACCGGTGCGCGGGAGCGCGCGGAGATCTCCCGTGCGCTCATCGACCGGGGCGCGCTGGGTGCCGTCATGAGCGGCAGCGGCCCCACCATGCTGGGGCTGTTCGACCGGGAGGACGCGGCGCGCGACGCCTACGAGACCTTGCGGCGGCAGTATAAGGATACGTTTTTGACGACGCCGGTGCGGGAGATATGAAAAAGCGGGAGCTTAGCCGAATAAAGAGGTACTAAAAGGAGGTCGAGATTTTCTCGGCCTCCTTTTATGCGGAGTATAGCTTGTTTTGCGCTATTCGATAACAATACCTTGTCCAACAGTTTGGGAGCCCTCCCT
Organism: Oscillospiraceae bacterium; assembly: GCA_031550755.1. GTDB lineage: Bacteria > Bacillota > Clostridia > Oscillospirales > UBA929 > JAVBOJ01. The sequence goes on along the minus strand of JAVBOJ010000064.1, from coordinate 2,300 downwards.
TATTTCGAAAGAAGCCCCTTTCGTCAGCTCTGAATAATCGACACCATCATATAACAATTTCACATTGCAAATAATATGTTCGTCAAACCTTGATTTTTCAAGATTCTCAAATTGAATTCCTAAGTGTTCATCGGAACCTTTCACTACAAAATGAGGTCTATATTGCGTTCCATAAGGTGGAAACGCTCTCGCGCGATTACTAAAAAACCAGACTTCCACTAACACGCTTGTCACCTCATAGTATATAAGAGACTACACAAGCCTATTTTAGCATGAATCCACAAAAAGTCCAGAAAAAATGCTTGCGTGGGAACCGGGGCAGGTCGCAGGCATTTTTTCACAGTCCCTGCGCCGGCTCCCCGCCCTCTCCGCGCGGTAGGATCTGAAGCTGGGAAACCGAGAGTTCATACGCCGTTTTGACGTTTTGCTCCTCGCCGGTGATTTTTATGTATTCGCGGCTCTGGATGCGCCCCTCCAGCGCAAGCATGGTGCCCACAAGCGCCTCGCCGCAGCGGCGCGCGTCGTTGCCCCAAGCGATACAGGGCAGATAGTCGGCACGGCCGAACGGGCGGTTGACCGCCAAAATCATATCGCAGATCTCGCGGCCAAGCGGCGTTTTGCGGTAAATCGGCGGCTTGCAGAGCGAGCCGGACAGCTCGGCCTTGTTTTCATATTCGCCGTCGCCCCGGGAGATTTCCCGCGCCAGCACCGCCACGATCAGCCGGTTTCCCCGGCCGCTTTTGTTGTTGAAGGAACGCACCGTGCCCTCCACCGTCAAAAAATCGTCCTGCGCCAGGCCGGCGCAGAGGTCGTCCCGCGCCAGCACGCGGATGCGGTCAAAGACGCCCGACAGCCGCTTGACCGCCAACAGAAGGACATTGTATTTCTGCCCGTGGGATTCGTGGGAAAACGTGATAGGCTCGGCCAGCATTCCGGCCAGCAGAATCCGGTTTTGATGCATACATTCCACTCCGATTTCATTGGTTTGTGGAATATATATGCCCACAAGTCCCGTTTGATTCCTGCCTACAGCTCCCGCGCCGGCGTCTGTCCGGACGGCTTTTTGGCGCCCTCGACCAGCCCCGCGACCTCGCCGGGAGACACGCCCAGCACAAGCAGCGCCGCCGTCAGCGCCATGGTGTTGTCCAGACTTAAAAAAGACGGTCGGGTGAGCAAAATTTCCTGCCGCTCCAGCCGTGCGCCGGCCAGCGTCATAATCTCGCGCTGAAGCGCCAGGCTGAGGTCGTGATCTACCACGCTCGACGGGGTCAGGCTGTCCTGGTGCGACAGCCCGCAGGTCACCACACAGGCGGCGTCCGGCGCGGGGAGCTGCTCGTGCCCGCCCGACAGCACCGCCGCCTGACACGGCGGGATGTCCGCGCCGCCTCCGCCGCCCCAGACGGCGACATCCAGCCGCGTCGGCAGGGCGGCTCCCGCCGGGAGGCAAACCGCCTCAATTCCACCTGCCGCAAGGGCGGACGCCAAGGCCGCGCACAAACCCGATTCCGGTTTTTCAAGCACTCCCACAACCCACATAAAACATCCTCCTCACACATTGAGTAGCTAGTATTTGCGGAAAGCCCGGCGGTTAATCCGGAAAAACGACGAAATTTTCTCGCCGCAATTGTTTGCAAATTATTATTTTTGTGATACAATAAATAATTGTGACGAAAAAATCTAATAATGAGCGGGAGTACCATATGGAACAGGAACAATTGCGCAATATTGCCATCATCGCCCATGTCGATCACGGAAAAACGACGCTGGTGGACGGAATGCTGAAATTTTCCGGCACCTTCCGGGAAAATCAGCAGGTGGCCGAACGGGTGATGGATTCGGGGGACATTGAACGGGAACGCGGTATCACCATTTTGGCCAAAAACACTGCGGTCCATTACAAAGACCATAAAATCAACATCGTGGATACGCCGGGCCACGCCGATTTCGGTGGGGAGGTGGAGCGTATCCTCAAGATGGTGGACGGGGTCATTTTGCTGGTGGACGCTGCCGAAGGCCCCATGCCGCAGACGCGGTTCGTGCTGGGCCGGGCGCTGGAATTGGGACACCGCGCCATCGTCGTGGTCAACAAGGTAGACCGGCCTGACGCGCGGGTCTATGAGGTCATGGACGAGGTGCTAGAGCTTTTGTTCGACCTCGACGCCACCGAGGAGCAGCTTCAGTCGCCCATGCTGTTCTGCTCGGCGCGGCAGGGCAAGGCCTCCCTTTCGCCCGACGACGCGGGCGAGGACCTCGATCCGCTGTTCGACACTATTTTGAACACCATCCCGGCGCCTGTGGGC
>JAVBOJ010000040.1:0-8247 GCA_031550755.1 Oscillospiraceae bacterium | reverse complement strand
TGAGCCAGCTCATTCAAAATCTTGTGGCGTATCCGCGCGGGGATTCCCGCGCCATCGCCGACCTGCCCCGGCCGCTTGATCTGGTGGTCAACACCACCCCGGCCGGCATGTGGCCGGACGAGGGCTGCCCCATCGCGCCGGAGGCTCTGGAGGGGGCGGGCTTTGTGTTTGACTGCGTTTACAACCCGGCGGTTACGCCGCTGTTGCGTGCGGCCAAGGCGCTCGGCATCCCCTGTGAAAACGGCCTGTCCATGCTGGTCGGGCAAGCCGCCGCCGCCCAGGAGGCGTGGGGCATCGGCGATTTTTCGCGCAGTGAGGCCTGTCTGACGGCGGCGCGCGCCGAGCTTTGTCTCCACCGGCTGTATACCGCCCGGAAAAAGGACAACCTTGTCCTCACCGGGTTTATGGGCAGCGGCAAAACCACTGTGGCTCGGCTGTTGGCCGCGCGGCTGGGCTTCGCGTTTTTGGACACCGACGCCGAGATCGAAAAACGCGCAGGTCAGACCGTTGCCACGCTGTTTGCCGCCGAGGGGGAGGAAGCCTTCCGCGCACGGGAAACCGAGCTGCTGCGCGGACTGGCGGACAAACGCGGGCTGGTCATCGCCGCCGGCGGCGGTATGCCGATGCGCGAGGAAAACCGGGAGATATTGCGGCGTATGGGCTGTGTGCTGTTTTTGGACACGCCGTTTGCCGTCTGCGAAACCCGCGCCGGAAACGGCGCCAAACGTCCGCTGTGGGACGGCAACGTCCGGACGCTGTACGACGACCGCCGGCCGGTCTACGAGGCGCATTGCCACGGGAAAATCCCGGGCGGCGGCTCGCTGACCGACTGTATTGAGGAAATATTGCTCAGTGTATAAAATTCTACAGAAAAATAGACAGAAGAGGGATTACAGATGGGCGGCAGATACCGGTATACCGGCCGCAAGCATACGCTGCGGAAATTGGGCGTGGCACTGGGAGCGTTGGGCGCGGTCGGGGTCACGCTGTGCGTGTTGGTCTTTGCCTATGTGGCCATCACCGATTACCGGCCGGGCGAAAGCGAAAAAATAACGCCCCGGGGCGAGGTGTCGGCCGCGTTGGCACGCGGCGTGGAATATTCTATTATTTCGGCGGACATACAGGCCTCCTACAAAGACAAGGACGCCGTTTCGGCGGCGATGTCGGCGCTGGGCGGCACGCTGGTGGCCTATGATTTCGCGCTGGTGCGCGGGGTGGATCAAAGCACCGCCGCCACCTTCGGCGCGGACATGTGCGCCCTGCTTTCCGACGCGATGCCCGGGTATGAATCCCTGTTCGCGGCGGATACGCGGGTGCCGTTTGTCCCATTCGGGGAGAAGCGCTCGTGGGGTGTGCGGCGGGGTCTGCTGACCATGTCGCGCACGCCGTCCACCGAGTCGGTGCGCCTTGCCTTCACGGCGCAGGAGCCGTATTTTAAACAATTGTTTTTGAGCGACGTGTGCTTCACCGTCGCGCGGTATGCCCTGCCCGAGGGGCAGCTGGCGGTGATCCAGCTCCGTCTGCCGCCAGTCGGGGAAAACGAGCCGCTCTGGAACGACCGACTGACCCAGCTCTGGGGCTTTGTCAAAACCGAGGCGGCGCAGGGCAAGCATGTACTCATCGGCGGCGGCTGGGGCAGAACGCTCTCGGACATCCCCTGCCCCGAGGACTTTGCCGCGTCGTGGACGGAGAGCGGCGAGGGGTTTGTATATTCGGCCAACGTGGAGCTTGCAGAGATCGGCGCGGCGGATGGCGGCGCGGCGATGCGGTTTGTATTACGGTAACGCCTCCCTACCTGTTATCCGTTCCCCGTTATCTCATATCTGCTCACCGTCACGCCGGTGTAGTACCACCGCAAAATCTCCTCGTAGGTCTTGCCCTCCAAGGCCAACGCCCGTGCGCCGTATTGGCTCATGCCGACGCCGTGGCCGTAGCCCAGCGTCTCGAACACCACACGGTCGTCCTCCAGCGTCATGGTAAAATGCGCCGATTGCAGGGCAAACAGCGTGCGGATTCGCCCGCCGGTGAGGGGTACGCCGCCGACCGTGACCGAGATTACGCCGCCGGCGGCGCTGCGCTCCGACTCGCCCCACAGCGGCACGGTTTGCAGATCGGCCTGCGGATAGGCGTCGGCGATGGTTTTTTTGAACTCCGCCAGCGGAATCTCCGCCCGTCCGTGATATTTGGCGCAGGCGTCCTCGCCGGGGCTCTCGACACTTTGCAGATAGGGCAGGTCGCCGCCCCAGACGTCGGCGGCGCGTTCGGTGCGTCCGCTGGATGCCGCGTGAAACACCGCCACGATGGGCTCCTGCTCGTATAAAATGACCTCGCCGTCGGTCGAGGCGACGGCCCCGGCGATGGTCGCCGCATATTCCTCCGCCCGCTCGCCCCAGTTTCCCATCGCCTGTTCGCGGGATATATACGCCTTGCAATGGGTGTATTGATCGCAGACGTCGGCGCCCTTGTGTACCTCCGGCGGGCCGTTTTTGGCCGCGTCGAGCATTTTCGCCTCGGCATAGGTCCGCGCCGCCACCGCTTGGGCGCGTAAGGCTTCCAGCGGAAAGGACGCCGGCATCTCGGCCGCCACCACGCAAAACAGATAGTCGTCCATCGTCAGGGTGAGCACCTCGCTGCCCACCAGCACGCGGATGGTCAGCGCGGCGTCAAGGCTCTCCCCGGAGGGCGTGACCGGCGGCGGAGAGACCTCCGGCGACGGGGCGGGAGACGGGGTCGGGGCGGGCGACGGGGACGGCGAGGGGGGCGGCCCCTCGGCCAGCACGCCGCCGCCCAACACCAGCGGCATCAGGAACAACAGAACCAGCAGGACAACCGTCAGCGGAATGATCTGTCTCATCGCGCTTTCTCCTTGACTTCCCCTGAAAATAGGGATAAAATAGTGACTTAAATAGTCCCTCGTAAAATCGATCGTCCCGCAGGCGGAGTCATTCCGCCGCAGGGACATCCTTGTTCTAACTCCTTCGAAGCGCCTCAGCGCTTTGAAGAATGATTTAGGAGGTTTGTCCATGTCGGAGCAGAAAATCGAGGTCAATGAGAGCTTTATCAAGAGTGTATGTAATGACTACGACCAATATAACCGCATTGATCCCAAGCTGTATGAAAATCAGAACGTCAAGCGCGGTCTGCGCAATGCCGACGGCACCGGCGTGCTGGCCGGCATTACCCGTGTCGGCAGTGTGCAGGGCTATTTCTTTCAGGACGGCGAGCGGGTCCCGCGCGAAGGCGCACTGTATTACCGCGGCGTCGATGTGGAGGATCTCGTCCGGGGCGTCACCGAGGAAAACCGCTTCGGGTTTGAGGAGACCTGTTATCTTCTGCTGTTCGGGCGTCTGCCCAGCGCGGAGGAGCTCGCGCACTTTTTGGATATTCTGGAACGGGCGCGGGAGCTTCCGCCCTGGTTTACCGAGGACATGATTTTGAAGGCGCCCAGCCCGGACGTCATGAACAAGCTGGCGCGCAGCGTGCTGGCGCTGTATTCCTATGACGAAAACCCGGACGATATGTCGCTGTCCAACCTCCTGCGCCAGAGCTTGCAGCTCATCGCGCGGGTGCCGGTCATCGTCGCCCACGCGTACGCCGTCAAGCGGCATCATTATTTACATGAGAGCCTGTTTTTGCACCATCCCCAGCCGGGGCTGTCGCTGGCGGAGAATTTTCTGTACTCCCTGCGCCCCAACAGCCAGTTCACCGATGAGGAAGCCAAGCTGCTCGACATCTGCATGATTTTGCACGCCGAGCACGGCGGCGGCAACAACTCGGCGTTTTCCTGCCGCGTGCTGACCTCATCGGGCACCGATACCTTCTCGGCCATTGCGGCGGCGGTCGGCAGCCTCAAGGGCCCCAAGCACGGCGGCGCCAACCAGAAGGTTATGGAGATGTTTTCGTACATCCGCGAGGAAATCAAAGACTGGAAGGACGAGGACGAGGTCAAGGCCTACCTCGCCGCCCTCATTCGCAAGGAAAAGGGCGACCGCAGCGGCCTGATTTACGGCATGGGGCACGCGGTGTACACCCTGTCCGACCCGCGCGCCGTCATCCTCAAGCGCTACGCCAAAAAGCTGGCCGCCAACCGGGGTATGCTGGATGAATTTTTGCTGATGGAAGCGGTGGAACGGCTCTCCCCCGGCGTGTTCGCCGAGGTCAAGGGCGACACCAAAGTCATTTCGGCCAATGTGGATATGTACTCCGGGCTGGTCTATCAAATGCTGAACATTCCGCAGGATCTGTTCACCCCGATTTTCGCCATCTCGCGCATGGTGGGCTGGTGCGCCCACCGGGTGGAGGAGGCCATGACCGGCGGACGGATCATCCGCCCGGCCTACCGCTCGGTGGCCGGCGACGCCGCGTACATCCCGCTCGCGCAACGCTAAAAGAGTTCCCAGACAGGAGGTTTTCTCTTGCAGAAATTCAAAATCAAAACCAAACCGGCGACACTGCTCGTGCTGTCTCTGCTGTTGGGCGCGGCGGGCGGATTCCTGCGCGCCAACGAGCTCATTACGTCGTATGACCGTGTGGCGGGCGTCATGGCGCGCGTCCTGCACCCCTATTCCATCGTGCTGATTGGGTTTTCGGTCTTCGCGCTGATTATGGCGCTGCTGCTGGCCAATGACGACACCGAGCTGCCGGTGGAGCGCCGCCGCCGCACCAAGCTACCGGCCTATGCCTGGACGCAGGCGACGGCCTTTTTGGCGCTGTTTATTTCGGCCATGCTGGACATGGCTGATTCCGGCGTGTTCGGTCACGGGCCGATGGCCGACGAGCCGCAGTACGGGCAGTTTGTGCTGGCGCTGTTGTCGGCCTTTACCGCCATCGCCATGCTGGTCATCCTCTGGGCCACCGTGCTGGGGCAGCTCAAAACGCCGTACGGTTTTTATATGACCATCCCGATTTTCTGGGCGTCGTTCTGGATTGTGCTGGACTTCGGCCAGCACGCCGCCAACCCGATTGTTTTGAGCTATGTGTACAGTCTGCTGGCCATTATTTTTACCACCCTGGCGCTCTATTCGGCCGCCGGATTTTTCTTCAAGCAGTCACGCGTGCGCGCCACCAAGCTGTACACCATTCTGGGCATTTATTTCTCCTGCACCGTCTTTATCGGCCAGCTCATTTATTGGCTCCAGCAGCGCGAATGGCCGGTGGAAACCCTGACGCCCGCCGTCGCCCTGCGGTTTATGTTTGTGATTATGCATCTGGCGTCGCTGTTGTATTGGGTGCGGCTGCAAAAGCTGGAGCTGCACCGCGCGCCCAAGCTGGCGAAAAAGAACGCCCCGCCGCCGACCAGACAAAAAATATGAGGAGGAAACTACTGCTCGGCGGAATCTGCGCGGCGCTTGTCTGCGGCGCGATTGCCTCCGCGCTTGTTTCCGGGGCACCCGAGCCCGCCTTGCCGGACGAAAAAACGGCGTTTACGCTGGGCAAGGCTCTCCTGATAGCACGCTTTAAGCTCGTCCGCGATTACAGCTTTGTCATTTACGACTTCGGCGACCGCTGGATGGTACATGCAAACTTTTCGCCCAAGCCGGATCCGGACGGCTTTAGGACGATTATCGTGGACGGCTCAGGCTCTGTCATACTGAGCAAGCAAAGCGGGGAGATCCTTTCGCTGGAAATGCACTGCTGAATAACAGAGCCCCGGAAGCCTTCGCTTCCGGGGCTCCTTGTTTGTCAGCGGCATTTCCCTACCCCAGAATCTCGGCCAGATCCTGCTCGGGGGTGGAGATGGGGTGCAGGTCGAAGGTCTTGACCACGGCGTCCAGCACCGCGTCGGAGAAAAAGGCGGGGACGCTCGGCCCGATATAGATATTTTTGATGCCGAGGGAGAGCAGCGTCAGCAAAATGCAGACCGCCTTCTGCTCATACCACGACAGCACGAGCGACAGCGGCAGGTCGTTGACGCCGCAGCCGAACGCCTCGGCCAGCGCAATGGCGACCTGAATCGCGCCGTACGCGTCGTTGCACTGCCCCATGTCCAGAATGCGCGGGAAGGGGCCGATGGCACCGATGTCCAGATCGTTGATGCGGAACTTGCCGCAGGCCAGCGTCAGCACGACGGTGTTCGGCGGGGTCTGTTTGACAAATTCGGTGTAATAATTGCGGCCGGTTTTCGCGCCGTCACAGCCGCCCACGAGGAAGAAATGCTTGATCGCCCCGGTTTTGACCGCCTCAATAATGGCCGGCGCGCTGTCCAGCACGGTCCGGCGTCCGAAACCGGTCGTGACCGTCGCGCCGCCGTTGATGTCGGCGCGGGCCTGATCCTCCGGATAGCCGCCCAGCCGCAGGGCGTGGTCGATGAGGCCGGAGAAATCCTTGTATCCGTCCTCCCTCGCCTCGATGTGTTGGAGCTCGGGGAAGGCCACCACCGAGGTGGTATATACCCGGTCGGCATAGCTGGACTTGGGCGCCATCAGGCAGTTGGTGGTAAACAGCACCGGCGCGGGCAGATTGTCAAACTCGTTTTGCTGGTTTTGCCAAGCCGTACCGAAATTGCCCTTGAGCTGGGGGTGTTTTTTCAGCTCGGGATAGCCGTGCCCGGGCAGCATCTCGCCGTGGGTGTAGATGTTGACGCCCTTGCCGTCGGTCTGCTCCAGCAGCATTTTGAGGTCGCGGAGGTCATGTCCGCTCACCACGATGAACGGCCCTTTTTCCACGCTCAGCGGCACCTGTGTCGGCACCGGATCGCCGTACGCCTCGGTGTTGGCGGCGTCCAGCAGCGCCATGCAGGCCAGATTGATTTTGCCAAATTCCATCAGCAGCGCCAGCCATTCGTCCACCGTATGCTCCTGCGCCAGCGTCGCCATGCCCTTGAGGAACCACGCGTCCACGTCGGCGTCGCGCTTTTTCAGCACGCGGGCGTGATGGGCGTAGGCCGCCATGCCGCGCATGCCGAACAGCAGCGTCGAGCGCAGGGAGATGAGGTTTTCCTCGCCGTGGAACAGATCCTCGGGCGCGATGATCTCGCCGCCGCCCAGCGCGCCGCGTTTGGCCTTGATTTTCTCGGCCAGCGCCATAATGCGCGGCTCGTCAAAGTTGACGTTTGTAATCGTGGTGAACAGCCCGTCCACAATCAGATCGACCGCTTCGGTCTCCTTTGGGCCGGCGGCGGCGGCCAGCGCGATCATTTCGCAGGTCAGGATATCCTGCGCCCCGGCCACCTCGGGCTTTTTGCCGCAGACGCCCGACACGGTGCAGCCGGTGCCCTTGGCGGTTTGCTCGCATTGAAAACAAAACATTTTTTCCATTTTTCTTCCTCCTTGTTGAGTATAGGGTGTCTCAGTCGTCCAAAATGATACCATCGGTGGACAAAGTGGCCACCCGCCACGGAATCATCTTGCCGCAATCGCGCAGCGCCGTCTTGACCGCCTGCTCGATGCCGCCGCAGCAGGGCACCTCCATGCGCGCCACGGTGACCGATTTGATGTTGTTGTGCGCGAGGATGGCGGTCAATTTTTCGCTGTAATCGCCTTCGTCGAGCTTGGGGCAGCCGATGAGGGTCACTCTGTTTTTCATGAACTCGCTGTGGAAATTGCCGTAGGCGTAGGCCGCGCAGTCAGCCGCCACCAGCAGATGCGCCCCCTGAAAATACGGCGCGTTCACCGGCACGAGCTTGATCTGCACCGGCCATTGCCGTAGCTCGGAGGAAACGGCTTGCGCCGGCGCGGCCTCCGGGGCGACCTTGGGGGCGGCGTCGCGCTGGATGGACTTGGCGTTTGTGCCGGGGCAGCCGCAGGGCAGTGGGGTCTGTTCCATGTTTTTCTTCACCTCCAATTCGTTAAACGGCAGCGCCTCGCGCTCCTCAAACGTAATGGCGCCGGTGGGGCAGACCGGCAGGCAGTTGCCCAGCCCGTCGCAATAATCGTCCCGCAGCAGGACGGCTTTTCCGTCTTTCATGCCGATGGCGCCCTCATGACAGGCCGATACACACAATCCGCAGCCATTGCAAGCGTCGCGGTCGATTTTAATAATTTGGCGTTTCATATCATAATTCCTCCCTTGCGTTTCTGTTGCCATTGTATTATACTGAACGCAAAAATTCCGTGGCCAAAACCACGGAATTGAAGAAAGTTGATGTTTTTGAAGAATTTTTTTGAGTTGTTGGGCGCGGTACCCCTGTTTCGCGGCGTGACCCCGGCCGAGCTGCAAACCCTGCTGCCCTGTCTCGGCGCGGAAAAAAGGGAGGCGCAAAAGGGCGAAATCCTGCTGCTGGCCGGCGACACGCCGCGCCATGTGGGC
>JAVBOJ010000051.1:0-21862 GCA_031550755.1 Oscillospiraceae bacterium | reverse complement strand
GTCAAGGTCTTTTTTCTGGGTCTACAGCGTGTCCAGATGGGCGCGGCGCGCCTCGATTTGGGCGCTGAGCCCCTCTTCACGTCCGGCGCCGGCCGACATTTCCTCGGTCAGCCGGGCGATATTTTCATCATTGTGCGACATGGTGGCGTCGCAGACCGCCAAGGCGCTCTCCAGCTCGGCGGCATGGGCCTCCAGCGCTGACAGCTCGGCGCGGATCTCCTCGGCCAGTAGGTTTTGCGCCCGCGCCTGTTCCGACAGCGCCTCGATCTCGGCGTACAGCGTCTCCAGCGCACCCTGTCCGGATTCCAGATGCTCCGAAGCGATGCGGAAGTCCTCCCGCACCTGCTCGTAGCCGGCGCGCAGCTTGTCCAGCGCGTCCATCCAGACGTTGATTTCCAGCCCCCGCAGCTCGTCGTGGTACAGCAAGTATTGCCGGGCCTTGTCGGCCTGTTCCTTGAGCGGGCCGACCTGATACTCCAGCTCCTCGATCTTGTCGCCGACCCGCAGGAGGTTCTCCTCGGCGGATTTCAGGCGGCGCTCGGATTCCTCCTTGCGGTGGCGATAGCGCGAAATGCCCGAGGCCTCCTCAAAAACCTTGCGGCGATCCTCGTCTTTTTCGGATAAAATTTCGCTGATGCGGCCCTGACCGATGATGGAGTAGCCGTCACGGCCCAAACCGGTGTCCATGAAGAGATTGAGGATGTCCTTGAGGCGCACGGCGGCGCGGTTGATATAGTATTCGCTCTCCCCGGAGCGGTAGAGCCGCCGGGTGATGGCGATTTCCTGATGGGGCAGGGGGAACAGCCCGGTGGCGTTGTCGAGGTACAGGGTGGCCTCGGCGAAGCCCAGCGGGGAGCGCAGGGTGGTGCCGTGGAAGATGATTTCCTCCATCTTTTTTTCACAGCGCAAAGCACGCGGGCTCTGCTCTCCCAGCACCCAGCGCATGGCCTCGGCGATATTGGATTTCCCGCTCCCGTTGGGGCCGACCACGGTGGACACCCCGGGGCCGAACAGCAGGGCGGTCTTGTCCGGAAAGGACTTGAAGCCCTGCATTTCAAAGGATTTCAGGTACAAGGGGATGAGCCCTCCTCATGTGAATGAAAACGTTGTTGTGACCCCGCAGGGGGTCATGCCTGCCAATGCCTCGCGCATTCCTCGCGGATGATTTCCACATACCGCCGCACCTTGGGAACGTTGCCCTCCAAGGTGTACACGTCGCGTTGGGACACCTCTAGCCCGCAGCCGGACGCCGCCTTGGCCGACGCGGCGATGTGGGCGCGCACGGCGTCCTCGTCGAGGTCGCGCCCGACCCCCAAAAAGTTGGGGCTGGGCTTGCGGTGGTAAATGATCTTGCCGCCGCGCAGCGCCTCGCCCATAAAGGACTCGTCGCACCACGGGGAGATGGACACCTTGCGCAAATGCGGGTATTTCGACACGCAGCGTTCCCAGACCGGATGCACCGGCTCGCAGCAGCCGTAAGACAACAGCCCGAAGCAGCCCGCGATTCGCGCATAATACGGGAAAATAAACTCCTCATACATCTCCGGCGAAATGCCCACCGTTTCCTGGGAATCCATAAAGCCCCAGACCTGCTCGGTGGTTAGGCCGTCGTCGCCCGGCAGCTCGTCGGTATAGGCCAGCGTCCCATTGCCCACCCATGTGTGGCGGTTGGAGGCCAGCAGCAGGCCGGAGACCTCCAGATATTTGAAATATGCCAGATAATCATTGGCCGCACGGGACATGACCTCGTGGAACAGCTCTGGGCAGTCCAGCATGGCCACCAGCATGTTTTCCATGCCCATCAGATGCACCAGCTTCTGGGTCGGCACCGCGTACAGGCAGATGCCCTCGGCGCGCACGGGCAGAAGATCGCCGAACAGCTCGGACAGTTCATCTGCCTCGGCCTGCGTCTGTTTGCGGTCGGTCCAAAACGAAGAGGGGCCGAGCTTTTCATAATCGGCCTCAAGGTCGGAAATCGGGTGGAGAAAATGATGCCCCACCGCGCGTCCTTTCGCGTCGGAGGCGACCTGCCGCTCCACCTTCAGCCCGAAGAGGCAAAACTCGGTTTTCAGCGGCACCGGATGGTACTCCGGCACCACCCAGTCGTCCCCGAACAGCTCGTAACAGACGGTGTTTTTGAGCAGCGCCGTTTCAATGGCGCGCGCGTCCTCTCCGGTGCAGGTGAGCAGCCCGGGGATGACTTCCTGCTCGAACGTGTCCAGCTCGATATGCACCATGGGGCGCGGGCGGTGGCCGTCGTTGTGGGCAATCCAGTCGGCCACAAGGGCGCGCATGGCGGGAGACTCGGCCAGCTCGCGCTGGTGCGCGGCGCGGGCGCGCAGGAGTTCCCGGTCGGCGGAAGAAACAGTCATGGCAATACCTCCAACTCGGTTTGATAGACGGCGCGGGCGGTCACGCCGTGCAGCGCGGCGACGGCGCGGTCAACGCGCTCGGAACGGGCCGCCATCGGCGAATCCACCTGCACGGCGGCACCCTCCTTTTTCGGCGTGATATAAATCGTCAGGGGATGGTTGGTCGGGAGAAATTCAGCCAGCCCGATTTCCCACGGCGCACCGTTGTAAAAATGGTCGGCGATCAGGACGCCGTCCAAAAACGCGCTGCCGATATCGCCCGTGTAATCGACGGACAGAAGAAGGTCTTTCGCGCAGAGCGGCAAGGCATCCGGCAGGGTGACCACCCAGCGGGACGGGCCTGCCTGGGTGATTTTCGGCGTGAAAGAGAACGCCGACAGGGAAGCCGACAGGCCGGAGAAAACGCCGTCTTGGACGGGCACCGTCTCCGCGTTCGGGCAGGAGAGCGGCAGGGCGGGGAAGCTCAAACAGGAGAAGTCCGGCGATTCAGATTCCAGCTTGCACACGCCGCCCGACAGCAGCGGCAGCGCGTCGGTCAGCAGGGCGCAGTCCCGGCCGGACAGGCGCACCTTGTAAAAACGCGCGGCTTGCGCCCGGGTGAGGGTGACGATCTCGACCGCGTCGCTCAGCGGCAGGGGAGAGAGGTCGCCCGGCGGGGTGAGCACCCGTCCGTCGGACAGGTGATAGCGCGGGGACTGTCCGTGAGGGGCGAGGAAAAACCAAGTGCGATTTTGGTTAACCGTAATAAATGTAATCGGCTGGGCGGTGGCGCAGCGCAGCGTCACGCCACCGAGATCAAGGCCAAAGGGATACACCGCGTTCTCGCCCGGAGCCAGAGAGATGCCGTCCACCTCAATCGGCTCTCCCGCAAGGGAGAGGGAGATGGAGGCGTTTTGCACCGGGTGTCTCTCGGCGTGATCCTGAAAATTGTTGACAAACAGAAAACCGGAGACCCCGTCGGTGCGTACGGCAAACCGCAGCGTGTCGGCGTCGCGCGGGTCAATTTCCTCCGCGCCTTGCGGCAAAACGGTTTTCATCGGGCAAAGCGATGCCGCCAGCGTCTGCCCCAGCAGATGCAGCGCCCGCAAACGGTGATAGGACGGGCGCGCCTGCCCATATTCGCCCAGCGGCGCTTGGTAGTCATACGACAGCTTGCAGACCTGATTTTCGTTGAGGTAGGGGGCGGTTTCCCCGCGCGGATTGGTGCCGCCGTGGTATACATAATATCCGACAAAATTGCAGCCGGAGGCCATTTTGATGTTGGCCATGGCGTCCACACTCTCGTACGGCAGCACGAAGCGGTAACGGTAGGAGCACATCATGCCGCCGCCCATCTCGCAGCAGGCGTAGGGCATTTTTTCGGGCGGATAGGCCGGGGCAAAGTTGTAGGTCTGCGGGATCCCGTTGTTGTGATTGTCGCGGTAGAGGTACTCCGGCGTGGCCGGATGGACGCCGGGGCCGTGGTAAAACAGCCACGGCTGGTAAGCGTAGCCGCCCCACAGCGGCAGCGTTTCGTCCGAGGGCGCGGCCGCGCCGCCCCACGCGGTGCAGGTATAAAAGGGCACCTCCAGCCCGACATCTAAGGCGATCCGCTTGAGCGCCAAAATATAGGCGTCGCCGTCGGAGCCGGGCGGCGTCCATTCGTCGGAAACGCCGGCGGTCATCTCCCACGGGGCGGCCGAATGGCCGTATTCATTGTCGAGCTGGCAGGCGATCACCGGCCCGCCGTCCTTCCACAAAAGCCCGTGCACCTGCCGCGCCGCGGCGCTGTACAGCCGCCGCACCTGCGCCAGAAAGCTCTCGTCCAGCGACCGCACCTCAAACGGCTTGCCGTAGAGCCAGTCAGGCAGCCCTCCGTTGCGCGCCTCGCCGTGGCAAAAGGGGCCGAGGCGCAGGATGACCAGCAGCGCATGCTTGGCGCAGAGGGCGATAAACCGGCGCAGGTCGCGCCGCCCGTCAAAGCGGAAAACGCCCTCGATTTCCTCATGATGGTTCCAAAATAAATAGGTAGAGACAATCGTGACCCCGCCCAGCTTCATTTTGATGAGCTCATCCTCCCAAAAAGCGGGCGAACAGCGGGAAAAATGAAACTCGCCCGACACGCCGAAGACTGGCGCGCCGTCCAGCTCCATATAATAATTGGTAAACGACAGGCGGCTCCCGTTCGGCGAGACCCCTCCGAAGGCTTCCGGCAGGGGAGAAATCCGTTTGGGATTGACGCCGCGCAGGTCAAGAGAATATGGCATGAGCCGTCCTCCTCGGTTGTGTTACCACTACTTTACAACACGTGGGAAAAGATTGCAAATAAATCAGGGAAGAAAGTTTGTAAATTTTTCTTGACCGGAGAAAATCTCTGTGCTATAGTTATATGGCCTGTGAAGGGTTCTTTTTTTGTTGTAAAATTTTTACCGGAACGATTTCCGGTGTTTTGGGAAGGAAGTGCCGTCATGCGTGTGAAAATTACCTTGGCCTGCACCGAGTGCAAGCAGAGAAACTACGATACCATGAAGAACAAGAAGAACGATCCCGACCGTCTGGAGATGAACAAGTACTGCCGCTTTTGCCGTAAACATACCCCGCACAGGGAGACAAAATAAAGGATAGACCGGAGGATTGCGTTATGGCCGATCTGGAAAACAAGACCCCGGAAGAAAAGCCGGTTAAAAAAGAAAAAGTGCAGGAAAAGAAGCCCAGCCTTCCCGCGCGGATAGGCAAGCGGCTCAATACATGGTTCCGCGAGATGCGCTCCGAGCTGCGCAAGGTAGTGTGGCCCACGCTGCCGCAGGTGGTTAAAAACTCCTGGGTGGTGGTCGTCATGGTGGTCATCGTCGGCCTGATTGTGGCAGCGTTTGACCTTGGGATGGGCTGGCTGGTCAAGCAGATTATCCAGAACATCAAGCTGTAAGGATTATTGATATGACCGAAACAGCCAAGTGGTACGTCGTACACACCTATTCCGGGTACGAAAACAAAGTGGCCGCCACCATTGAAAAAGCGGTCGAGAACCGCAAGCTGCACGATTTAATCGTCAGCGTCAACGTGCCTACCGAGGAGGTCACGGAAGTGACCGATTCCAAGCGCAAAACCGTGGAGCGCAAGGTGTTCCCAGGCTATGTGCTGGTCAAGATGGTCATGACCGACGAGAGCTGGCATGTGGTGCGCAATACCCGCGGGGTGACCGGCTTTGTCGGCCCCGGCTCCAAGCCGGTGGCGCTGACCGAGCAGGAAGTGGCCGCCCTCGGCGTGGAAAAACATGAGATCGTCGTCAATTATGCCGTGGGCGACAGCGTGAAGATCGCCGACGGCCCGCTCACCGGGTTTATCGGCGTCGTCGAGGAGATTGCGCTGGATAAAAACCGCGTGCGCGTCGTGGTCTCCATGTTCGGCCGCGAGACCCCCGTCGAGCTGGAGCTCGACCAGGTCGAACCCGTCGTAACGTAACGCCCGCCCCGTCCCCCACATCCCTATCTGTTATCTGATATCTGCATATCTGTTATCTGGCAACGTGGGAGGGGCGCTCCGCCCCGTGTAACCACAATATGAATACAGGAGGAATATATTCATGGCACAGAAAGTAGTCGGCTGTATCAAGCTGCAAATCCCGGCCGGCACGGCCACGCCCGCGCCGCCCGTAGGCCCCGCGCTGGGTCAGCACGGCGTCAACATCATGGGCTTCACCAAGGAATTCAACGAGCGCACCAAAAATGACGTCGGGCTCATCATCCCGGTCGTTATCACGGTCTATTCCGACCGGTCCTTCTCCTTCATCACCAAGACGCCGCCGGCGCCGGTGCTGATCAAGAAGGCCTGCAAGATCGAATCCGGTTCGGCCGTCCCCAACAAAACCAAGGTTGCCACCATCTCCCAAGAGGATGTCAGGAAGATTGCCGAGCTCAAAATGCCCGACCTCAACGCCGCCAGCTTGGAAACGGCCATGAGCATGATCGCCGGTACCGCCCGCAGCATGGGCATTACCGTGGAAGGCTGAGGAGGGAAAGACGATGTTTCGTGGTAAAAAGTACAGAGAAAGCGCCAAATTGGTGGAATCCGCCAAGCTTTATGATGCCTCCGAGGGTCTGGGGCTGCTCATAAAAACCGCCAAGGCCAAATTTGACGAAACCGTGGAAATTCACATCCGCTTGGGCGTTGACTCCCGTCACGCCGACCAGCAGGTGCGCGGCTCGGTCGTTCTGCCGCACGGCACCGGCAAAACCCCTCGCGTGCTGGTGTTTGCCAAGGGCGACAAGGCCAAGGAAGCCGAGGCCGCCGGTGCCGAATTTGTCGGCGCGGAGGATATGGTTACGCGGATCCAGACCGAAAACTTCTTCGCGTACGATGTGGTCGTCGCGACGCCCGACATGATGGGCGTGGTGGGTCGTCTGGGTAAAGTCTTGGGCCCCAAGGGTCTTATGCCTAACCCGAAGGCCGGCACCGTCACCATGGATGTGGCGCGCGCCATCGCCGAGATCAAGGCCGGTAAGGTCGAGTACCGTCTGGACAAAACCAATATCATCCACTGCCCGCTGGGCAAGGTCTCCTTCGGGCTGGAGAAGCTGAATGAAAACTATGATACCCTCATGTCGGCGGTCATCCGTGCCAAGCCCGCCGCCGCCAAGGGTCAGTATATCCGCTCCTGCGTCGTGGCGTCCACCATGGGCCCCGGCGTCAAGATCAACGCCGCCAAGGCGATCTAAGACGAAGAAAAAAGTTCCCGGCCATTGTGCCGGGAACTTTTTTTTGATATAATTTGACGGGAAGGGAGAGAAAATCATGCGGATCGACAAAGAAAATTATTACCTCGATATTGCCCAGACCGTTTCCGAGCGCTGCACTTGTTTTCGGCGTCATTTCGGTGCCATCATCGTCAAAAACGACGAAATCGTTTCCACCGGGTATGTCGGCGCGCCGCGCGGACGCAAAAACTGCACCGACTTGGGCTATTGCGTGCGCGAAAAAATGGGCATTCCCCGGGGTGAGCGCTATGAGCTCTGCCGGTCGGTGCATGCCGAGGCCAACGCCATCATCTCCGCGCCGCGCAGCGAGATGCTCGGCGCTACGCTGTATATGTCCTGCGTCAATGCCAAAACCGGAGAGCTGGAGCCGCACACCTGCTCCTGTTCCATGTGCAAACGGCTCATCATCAATGCCGGCATCGTCCGCGTGGTCGTGCGCGACACGCCGACCGAGTTTACGATCTTTGAGGTGTCCGACTGGATCGAACAGGACGAGTCGCTGGAGGGCAAGTTCGGCTATTGACAGGCATTTCCGCTTGTTCTGAACCCCGCCGCGTGCTACAATGAAGTTACCCCGAAAAGGGCAAACCTTCCGAAAGGGAGGGGCGCAAAGCTACAGGGCCTCTGCCGCACCGCGGCGTGGCAGCCAGCTGTCGAAGGAGGATATTCTCTTCGGCTTTTTCAGCCGGGGAGATTTTTTTTGGAGTGAGCGGCTATGAAGCAATGGGCCATCATCCTCGCGTTTTGCCTCGTGGCAAATGTGGCGGCCATTCAACAGCCGGCGATTCTGCCGCCGCCCGTGGTTTCGCCGTCTCCGTCGGAGACGCCCGCGCCCAGCGTGACGCCGCACAAAACCCCGACACCAAAGCCGTCTAAGACGCCGGTGCCCACGCCGGAGCCGACGCCTGAACCAACGCCCGAGCCGCCGGGTGAAGCGCCGGAAGATGAGGTGCCGACAACATCGGTTATCTTCACCGGGGACAAATCCGAAATCGATGCCGGCGGACGCGACAAGGCCTACATAAAGGTGCGGACGCTGGGGGAAAACGACAAGAGTTTGAAAGTGAAAATTGAAAAAGACGGCATCAATTATGTCTATGAGCTGAACGGCAAGAGCCGGTGGGAAACCTACTCCCTACAGGCCGGGAAGGGAACCTATACCGTCAAGGTGCTGGAGCGCATAGAGGGAACGAAGTACGCCGTCATTCAGATGGAACGGGTGGAGGCCAATTATCAGAGCACGACACAGCCCTATCTCATCTCCACCCAGACGGTCAACTTTGCCGACAATGCCGACACCGTCGCCAAGGCCAAGGCTCTGACCAAGGGCTGCGGCAGCGAGCTGGAGAAGGTGCGTGCGATTTATGAGTATATCGCCGGGACGGTCACCTATGATTATGACAAGGCCGAGCAGGTGCAGCAGGGAAAGCTGACCGGGTATGTACCAGTGCCGGACAGCATATTGGCTTCTTCCAAGGGCATTTGTTACGATTATTCTTCCCTGATGGCCGCCATGCTGCGCTCTGTGGGCGTTCCGACCAAGCTGGTCAAGGGCTACGTCGCGCCCAACAACACCTACCACGCCTGGAACGAGGTGTATATCAAGGGCAGCGGCTGGGTGAAGGTCTACGCGCAGGTGTATTTTGACGGCAAGAGCTACGCGCGCATGGACGCCACCTTTGCCGCCGGCGACACGAAGGGGAAGATGACAGAGTTTATCAATACGGGGAAGAATTACACCAAACAGAGCGAGTATTGAGGGGATGTGTCTGAATCATGACTCGGTGCCCGCGCGGGCAGTCGTCTGAGCCGTTCTCCGTCCATGAAAACAGGCGACGCTTAGCGTCGCCTTGGTTTTCCCGGCCTTGCCGCGCCTTAGTCTCCTTGCGCGGGCATTCGGCACATTGTGGCACGCCCGGAGGGACTCGAACCCCCAACCCTCAGAACCGGAATCTGATGCTCTATCCGTTGAGCCACGGGCGCATAACGGAGTGATTATACCATTTTTCGCCCGGTCTGTAAAGCATCAAATTTACTTTTTCGGCGCGGCGGCGCAAACAATGAGATTTGGCATTGACAAAGCGGTTTTTTTTCGGTACACTAGAAAGCAATGAAATCGCGATGATCGGGATCGGGTCGGAATATTTCCCTTCAGAGAGCCGTCGGATGGTGCGAGACGGCGGGGGATATTTCACGGGATGTTTTCCTCAAACCCTCTCGCCCGTGAGCTGCGCGCCGAGCCGGTTGATCCGGGGTAGGCGTTGCCGGTTCGGCTCCGTTACAGGCCGCGGGACAGCAATGTCCTATGAGCCCTGCCATGCGGCGGGGGAACAAGGGTGGTACCGCGTAAATTTTACGCCCCTTGAAGCCAAAGGCTTCGAGGGGCTTTTTGGCGTATTTTTGATTGGGAGGACGACCCCATGCAGAAAGAATTTTTAAACGACACCATCGGCCATTGGATGGATCATATGGCCGAGACATTCTCCGACCGGGATGCGCTGGTCTATCTGGATCGTGGCCTGCGGCTGACCTATCGGGAGTTCAACGAGCGCTGCCGGCTGGCGGCGCGTGGTTTTCTCAAGATGGGCATCAAAAAGGGCGACCATGTCGCCATTTGGGCGACCAACATCCCCGAATGGGCCATTACGCTGTACGCCTGCGCCAAAATCGGGGCGGTATTGGTCACCGTCAACACAAACTATAAAATTTTCGAGCTGGAATATCTCCTGCGCCAGTCGGATTCCATGACGCTGCTGTTTTGTGACGGCATCAAGGGCTCGGATTATCTGTCCATTTTGGATGATCTGCTGCCGGAGCTGACAACCGGCGCGCCGGGTGGGCTGGCCTCGCCGCGTCTGCCCAAGCTCAAAAATATTGTTCATCTGCCGCCGCAGGCGGCTCCCGCGCCGCGTCCCGGCTTGTTCAGCTGGGAGGATGTGCTGGCTCTGGGCAGGGAAGTGCCCGAGGCGGAGCTGGACGCCGTCCAGAACACCACCACACCCCATGAGGTCATCAATATGCAGTATACCTCGGGCACCACGGGGTTCCCCAAGGGCGTCATGCTGACCCATTTTAACATTCTCAACAACGGGTATTTTATCGGCGAAAACATGCGTCTGACCGAACAGGACCGGCTGTGCATCCCGGTGCCGTTTTTCCACTGCTTCGGGCTGGTGCTGGCGCAGATGGCCTGTATTACCCATGGCACCGCCATGGTGCCGGTGGAGGTCTATTCGCCGGTTGGCGTGATGAAAACCGTCGAGGCGGAAAAATGCACGGCGGTACACGGTGTACCGACCATGTTTATTTTCATGCTGGAGCATCCCGATTTTCACAAATATGACCTTTCCAGCCTGCGTACCGGCATCATGGCCGGCTCCACCTGCCCCATGGAGGTCATGCGGCAGGTCATTGACCGGATGCATATGCGAGACATCGTCATTACCTACGGCCAGACCGAATGCAGCCCCGGCATGACCATGTCGCGCACCGATGATCCGGTGGAGCGGCGGGTGTCCACCGTGGGGCGGCTGCTGCCCAACTGCGAGGGCAAGGTTGTCGATCCCGACACCGGGCTGCCCGTGCCGCCGGGTGTGCCGGGGGAGATCTGCACCCGCGGGTATCATGTCATGAAGGGCTATTACAACATGCCGGAGGCCACCGCCGCCGCCATCGACGCCGACGGCTGGCTGCACACCGGCGACCTCGGCACCTGCGACGAGGAGGGCTATTACGCCATTACCGGGCGCATCCGCGACATGATCATTCGGGGCGGCGAGAACATCTATCCGCGCGAAATTGAGGAGCTCATCTACACCCATCCCGAGGTCAAGGATGTGCAGGTGGTGGCCGTGCCGTCGCAGAAATTCGGCGAGGAGGTCTGCGCCTTTGTCATCGCGCGCGAGGGCGCGTCCCCGTCGGAGGAGGACATCCAAGCCTTTGTGCGCGAGCGCATGTCGCGCCACAAGATCCCGTCGTATATACTGTTTGTGGACGCCTTTCCGATGACCGCGTCGGGCAAAATCCAGAAATACAAGCTGCGCGAGGAAGCGGTCGGGCGGCTGGAACTGGGACGGCAGGAGTAGGGGAAAGTGTCCGCCAAACGGCGAAAAGGGGCGATCGGGGGACGGTCGCCCCTATAATGGCACAAACAACAATACACACCAGCCGAGCATTTTACACAGCAATGGCTCGTCACTTACTTTCCATAATACAATGCATATCCTATACGCATATTGCACTCCGAAATATTCCGTTAACCTTGCGTATCCGTCCAATTTTTTCTGAGCGTTTCCAATGCTGTTTCGGCGTTTTTCCTGCCTTGTGAAAATCGCTCGATGAACTCGTCAATGGCGATGATAATCAATATGCTGTAATCGGTTGTGCGCATAAAGTTTTCGAGATCCCGACCTACTGCAATATTGCTGAAATTGATGATTTGGGAGGCAATCAAAAGGAACGCATAAAACAGATACAACATGGCCTTAAAAGAAACATAGTTGTTAAACAACCATTGAAAGGCTTGGTATTCTTTCTCTCCGGTTTTTTCTTTCTTTAATACCGCAACATACTTTTTGGATGTTAATGCCTTGAGAACAAATATATCCCCTGCCAAACCCAAAGCAACCATCACAAGATTGCCGATATACGCGTACAGGAGAGAATGTCTGGCCAACCATACAACCAAAAAATACAGAATACATCCGTATATAGCGTTTGTCAAAACCGCGTATACGAAATATCTGCCTATTCGTTTCATTTTATGTGACATTGAAATTTCTCCCGTTTGTATGTTATTGGATTATTTCACCATCCCCACTATACCACACACCAACAAAATACACCAGCCGAAAAGACAAAATCCTCTCTTTTCGGCTGGTGTATTGTTTTTCAGGAAACTTTTACGCCCCGGCTTTGAGCTGCAACGACAGCCGGTCGGCGATCATGGCGACGAATTCCGAATTGGTGGGCTTGCCCTTGATGTTGGAAACCGTGTAGCCGAAAAAGCTCTGCAAAATCTCCAAATCGCCCCGGTCCCACGCCACCTCAATGGCGTGGCGGATGGCGCGCTCCACGCGGGACGGTGTGGTGTCAAAGGCCTTGGCCACCGACGGATACAGCACCTTGGTAATGGCGTTGATGGCCTCGGGATCCTTGATGGCGACCATAATCGCGGCGCGCAGATACTGGTAGCCCTTGATATGGGCGGGCACGCCGATTTCGTGGATGATGTCGGTCACCTTGGTTTCGATGTCGATATCGCTTTTCATGGGACGATTGGAATTAAACGAGGCGGGCATCGCGTTTGGCAGGTTGGCGCGGCGATTGCCCACGTTTAAAATGCGGGAAATCAGGGCGGACATTTCAAACGGCTTCACCATATAATACTGCGCGCCCAAGCTGGCGGCCTCCGAGGTGGCGCTGTCGTTGGCGAAATTGGACAGCACGATGACGGCGGGGCGGTGGCGGCTTTCCATCGCGGCGACGGATTTCATGACGCTGAACCCGTCCAGCAGGGGCAGCACGATGTCCAGCAACACCACGTCGGGATTGTGGCCGGCGATGAGCGTGAGCGCCTGATAGCCGTCGGTGGCAACGCCGACAATTTCAATCTCAGGCTGACTTTCCAGGGAATCGATCAAAGTCGCACGGAAATCCGCGTTGTTGTCGGCGATGATCACCTTTGTCTTGTTTTCCATAAACTGTCCAACTCCTTTTTCTTCTTTCTGTTTCTGGCCCCCACAATTGGAAGGTTTTGTAAGACACTATAAAGATATCATATTCGATTGGGTTTTACAATACTAAAATGGAATAATTTGGGATTTTTCATCGACTTGATTCGACAACTGCGTTAAGAAGCCAGTTTTTGGAGGTTGGCCATGCCTTCGCCCAGCATGGTTTCGGCAAAAATTCCGTACCCTCGTTTGGGGTCGTTGATCAGCACATGGGTCACGGCGCCCAAAAATTTACCATTTTGGATGACCGGACTGCCGCTCATGCCCTGTACAATGCCGCCGGTGCGCTCCAGCAGCTTGGGATCGGTGATCTTGATCATAAAATTCCGTCCGCTGTCATCTCCATTCTGAAAAACCTTGACAATTTCCGCCTCGTACGGCTCCACCGTGTCGCCTGACACATTGGAATAAATCACGACCGGGCCGGTCTGGGCTTCCTGCGGACGAGCCATAGGCAACGGCTTACCCAGATCCAAAAAGGAGGGATCGTCCAGCGTGCCGAATACGCCGGCCTGTGTGTTGGCGATCAGGCGGCCGCGGGTCTGTCCGTCCGGAAAGTCGCCCTTGAGCTCGCCGGGGGTGCCCACCTCGCCGCGGCGCACCTCGCGGATGGTCGATTCCAGGACCGAGCCGGACGCCATGGGCATCAGCCGCCCGGTATCGACCTCGTTGATGCCGTGACCCAGCGCGCCGAACAGGCCGCTGTCCGGATCATAAAAGGTGACCGTGCCGATGCCGGCCATGCTGTCGCGCACCCATGCGCCCATTTTGTAAAGGCCGTCCATGGCGGACTGCACCGGCGTCAGGTTTTTGCGCAGCGGCATCCCGTCGCGGTTGAACTGCACCGAAACGGTGCGCCCCTGAGAGGCGTCGACCGCATCCTTGAGACCGGCCACCGAGCTGATCGGGATGGCGTCGATATGGGTGATCATATCCCCGGCGAGAAGCCCGGCGTCGGTGGCGGGGCTGATATCGCCGTCCTTGGTGGTCACGGCGGACAGTCCGATGACCATGACGCCGTCCGAGGCCAGCCGCAGACCCACGGCGCGTCCGACCGGGATGAGAGTTTTGACAGGCGTTTGGGGCAGGGCTTGCGCGGCCAAGGCCGGCGCGGGCAGGCTGGTCAGGCAGAAGACGACCGCCAGAAAAAAGGCCGTTTTTGTGAGAGACATTTTATTTATAATGTGTTTTTTCATCAGTTTACTCCTAAAAGAATTGTTTGCGGTGCTCTTTCAGTATGACCATGAAAACGGAAAAAAGCCTCTCCACAAATGGCAATAGAAAACAAAAAAACCTTGTCAAGAAACGGCATTCTTTGCGCACAGTCGCCTATACCAAAACCGCCTCAAAAAGTTTTGGCAGGACAACCATTGATTTTACGCTACCAAAAAGGAAAATTTATGTTATAATAAATGGAAATGAAGAAACGGGGAATGGCGGATGAAAGTGGCCGTAGTCGGTTCCCGCGGGCTGGATGAGGCCTGTTACGAAACCATTTGCGACAATGTGCCGGCGGGATGCAGCGAGATCATCAGCGGCGGCGCGCAGGGCGTCGATACCCTGGCCGAGCGCTACGCCCGGGATCGCGCGCTCAGGATGACGGTCATTCGCCCGCAATACGGGCTGTTTGACCGCAGCGCACCCATCATCCGCAATGAGGAAATTGTGCGCCGCGCTGATTTTGTGCTGATTTTGTGGGACGGCGCGTCCCGGGGCACCATGCACGTCATCAGCGCATGCGTTAAAACCGGGAAACCGTATAAACTATTGCTGATCCGGCCGGAAAATGAGAAAAAGGGATAGATTGTATGCCATCCGTTTTGCATGAGGCGGCGTCCGCCGCCGCCACCTTTTCGGAAGCCTGCTGCGTGGGCTGCCTGGTAGTGAGCGCCGAGGGCCAGATCCTGTTTGAAAAGGCATTTGAAAATGTGCGCTGCGATTTCTGCCGGCATCTGTCCGAACAGACCGGGAAGCATCAAAACTGCGGACAGGTGCATCTGTACGGGTCGTATCAGGCCGAGCGCTTTGGCGGCGCGTATATCTACTTTTGCCCGGTCGGCATGACCTATTTTGCCTCGCCGCTGACGGCGGACGGCCGTCTGATCGGCGGCATTGTGGGCGGGCCGCTGCTGCTGGTGGACAAGGAGGACTACATCACGGGAGATATTTTGGCGCGTCACGGACTGCCCAAGGGGGAGTACGCGGCGTACGAGGAGCTGCTGCGTCATTTTGCCCAGACCACGCCGGAGCGCACGCGGCATCTGTCCGACATGCTGGAGTTTTTGGCCCGTGCGGTGTCCCGCACCTTTGATGAGGCGCGCGCCGACGCCGCGGAAAAAAACCGCCAGCAGGGAGAAATCGCCCTGACATTGCAGGAACTCACGCGGCAAAAGCATCCGCCGCGCTACCCGCTGGAGACCGAGAACGAGTTGCTCGCGGCGCTGTCGGCGGGGGATCGGCGCGAGGCGTCGCGGCTGCTCAACGAGGTGCTGGGGCATATTTATTTTTCGTCGGGACATCGGCTGGAGATCATCCGCGCGCGGGTGCTGGAGCTGTTGGTGCTGCTTTCGCGGGCGGCCATCGCCGGCGGGGCGGACAGCCGCGAGGTGTTTTTCCTCAATGACCGTTATCTGTCCGAGGTCGAGAGCTTCCGCAGTCTGGAGGAGCTGTCTCTGTGGCTGTCGCGGGTCATGGATCGCTATATCCGTTTTGTCTTCGACATGCGCGAAATCAAACACAAGGATATGATGTTCAAAGCGGTCGATTATATGAAGCGCAACTATATGAAAAAAATTTCCTTGGAAGAGGTTGCCAGCCAGGTTTATCTGTCGCCGTCGTATTTCAGCAAGGTGTTCAAGGAGGACATGGGCTGCACCTTCAGCGGCTATTTGAACCGTTTGCGCATCGATAAGAGCAAGTTTTTGCTGTTGGCACCAGAAAAAGAGAACATTTTGGAGATCGGCGCCCTGGTGGGCTTTGAGGACCAGAGCTATTTTACCAAGGTGTTCAAGAAACAGACCGGCGTCACGCCCATGGTTTACCGGGAGCTGCGCGGGGTACTGCCCAACAAAAAGGAGGGGGAAGGCGCATGAAACAATTGCTTGCGGATTTGTCCGAAGCGCTGCAAAACGGCCGTACAAAGCTGGTGCAGGAGCTGGTCGAGCGCGCCATGGAGGAGGGAATCCCGGCCAAAACGATTTTGGAAGAGGGGCTTATGGCCGGCATGGCGGTCATCGGCGAGAAATTCAAAAACAACGAGGTCTATGTCCCGCATGTCATCGTGGCGGCCAGGGCCATGAACGCCGGCACCGCCATGTTGGGGCCGCTGCTGACGGAGGAGGGCGTCCGATCCCGGGGCAGGGTTTGCCTCGGCACGGTGCAGGGCGACCTGCACGACATCGGCAAAAACCTTGTGCGGCTGATGCTGGAGGGCCGGGGCTTTGAGGTCGTGGATCTCGGCACCGACGTGCCGCCGGAGAAATTTGTCGAGGCGGTGCAAAACGAGGGCTGCCAGATCGTGGCGCTGTCGGCGTTGCTGACCACCACCATGGTGGAGATGGGCGAGGTCATCGAGGCGCTGAAGACCGCCGGCCTGCGTGACAAGGTCAAAATCATCGTGGGCGGCGCGCCGGTCAGCGAACAGTTTGCCGTCTCCATCGGTGCCGACGCCTACGCGCCAGACGCCGCCACGGCGGCCGACACGGCGCTTGGGTTTGTGAGCTGAAAAAGAGCGGGCCGACAGACCGGCCCGCTCTTTATGAAACGCCGAACATTTTGGCAGCCGCGTACAGCACCAAGAGATGCAGCGGATAAAACGCGTAAAAAAACCATTGTAGCAGCCGGCTGGAGAAGCCCTTGCGCCCGTTGTAGCGCAGGATAAACAGCAGGGACAAAAGCTCGCACAGTGAGATCAGACCCAGCGAGCCGGCCTCCAGCGTCTGCGACAGCGTCAAAAGCAGCACGACGAGGGCAAACGAGGCGGCCATGTACTCCTTTTTGTCGCGAAACAAATAGAACACAAAGACAAACGCCACGCCGAACATGCCGTAGTCACTGCCCATGAGCTGCGCCAGCGCCCCGGCGCAAAACAGCGACAGCATGGCGAACAGGCGCATATTTTTGAGCAGGAAGATGTCCACCATATGGATGCCGATGAGACCCAAAAACAGGGTAAAAAAGACGTTTTGACTGGACCAGTCCATGGCGCGTCCGGAGAACAAAAGATCAAACGGAAGCTCGGACAGCACCGCGAAAATCAGCAGCCGGCCGGCGTAGCGCCGCACATCCTTTGTGTGGTAATAGCCCTCGGCGATGGCAAAGCAAAACAGCGGCATGGCAAGGCGTCCCGCGCCGCGCAGCACGAGATAGACGTCAAACGGCAGCACCGAATGGAACGTATATCCGATATGGTCGAGCAGCATTGTGACAATGGCCAGCATTTTGAGGGCAAGAGCGGACAAGACGGTCACCTCCGGGATGTTGGTACGAAAAAGAGGGAGAAATTATGGAAAAAATATACAAATCCTTGGATCAGCTGGTGGGCAACACGCCGCTGCTGGCGCTTTCCCGTTTTGGGCGGGAGGCAAACGCGCGGCTGCTGGCCAAGCTGGAATACTTCAATCCGCTGGGCTCGGTCAAGGACCGGGTGGGGCTGGCGCTGATTGACGATGCCGAAACGCGCGGGGCGCTCAAGCCGGGCGGGACGATCATCGAGCCGACCAGCGGCAACACCGGGGTGGGGCTGGCGTTTGTGGCGGCGCTGCGCGGCTACCGGCTCATGCTCACCATGCCGGAGACCATGAGCGTCGAACGGCGCAAGCTGCTGTCGGCGCTGGGCGCACAGATTGTCCTGACGCCCGGCGCACAGGGGATGTCCGGCGCGATTGCCCGGGCCGAGGAGCTTTGCCGCTCCATTCCGGACAGCTTTATGCCCCGGCAGTTCTCCAACCCGGCCAATCCGGAGATTCACCGCCGTACCACCGCCGAGGAAATCTGGCGCGACACCGACGGGGACGTGGACATTCTCGTGGCCGGCGTCGGCACCGGCGGAACGCTGACCGGAACGGGGGAGGCGCTCAAACGGAACAATCCAAATCTTCGTGTGGTGGCGGTCGAGCCGGCCGACTCACCGGTGCTGTCCGGCGGGGCACCCGGGCCGCATGGGTTGCAGGGCATCGGCGCGGGCTTTGTGCCGGAAAATTTTCACCGCGCGGTCGCCGACGAGATCGTGACGGTCACGACCGAACAGGCCTATGCCGCGGCGCGGACGCTGGCCCGCACCGAGGGGCTGCTGGTCGGCATTTCCTCGGGCGCGGCGGCGCACGCGGCCTTGGAAATCGCCCGCCGAACCGAGCGAAAAACCATTGTGGTCATTTTGCCCGATACCGGCGAGCGTTATTTGTCCACGCCGTTATTTGAGGCATAATCGTTTTTTTGGCGCTGTTTTTCAGCCATGTCGGCCAGCGTCATGGGATCGACCACGCTGTCGATGGCGGCGCGCACCGCGCCCAGCACATCGGCCACCACGCAGGAATCGGCCCGGGCACAGACGGAAAATCCCTCCTCGACGCACTGCGCCGGCGAGGTGGTGCCCTCCAGCACCCGCAAAACCTGCCCGACGGAGATCTCCTCCGGGGCTCTGGTCAGGCGGTATCCGCCGCCCGCGCCGCGCACGCCGCGCACCAGCCCGGCCTTTTGCAAAAGCGCCACGATCTGCTCAAGATATTTGTCCGACAAGCCCTGCCGGGCGGCGATATCGCGCAGCGAAAGCGGTTCTCCCGGCGGACACAGCGCCAGATCCAGCATCAAATGCAGTCCGTAGCGGCCGCGGGTAGAGATTTTCATATGGTGACCTCCAGCCCATCGTACGCCGCGCCGATGCCATACAGCCGCAGGCGCTCGGATAGCTCGCGGTGCAGCAGTCCGCTCGTATGGGAAAAATGCGTCGCCCAGAACCGGGTGCCGACCACCGAGGATTTGTGCTGGAAGAGGCGGCGCTTGACGGTGACATTGTCCTCCAGCATCATGTGATTGATGGTGTCGGAGTGCAGGGGATTGGTGCAGTCCATGCTGACCATATTGACCCGGCGGCCGGCCAGAAAATCCCACGTCTCCTCCGGGAAAAAGCCGGTGTCATTGCCGTAGAGCAGAGTTCGCCCGTCCCGCGAGATGAGGTATAAGTACGCGCCGGGGCAGTGGCGGGCCTTGAGCGGCGTCACGGTGTACGGCCCTAGGGCCGTCTCCACAAAGGGATGCAGTTCGGTAAAGGAGAGCACATCCGACATGTCGGGGCGCTCCTCCTCCATAAAAACGCTTTCCAGCTTGGCGCGCACGGCGTCGCTGCCAAAGACCTCCATTTTTTCGCGCTCGGCGTGGAGACAATAGGGCGGGCGCAGATTGGCCAGCTCCTGCGCGTAAAAATGGTCGGCATGGGTGTGGGTGACCAGAAGATACCGAATGGAACCCATCTCAAAGCCGCCTTCGGCCGAGAGGGTCAAAATATCGGGCGGCAGATCGACCAGCAGAGTGCCGTCAATGAGCATGGAGGAACGGCGGCGAATGTTGCGCCCGCCTTGGGCGCGGGCCTCACGGCAGACCGGACACTGACAGAAAATGGCCGGGAAGCCCTCGGCCGCGCCGGTTCCCAGATAACGGATGTGCATACTGTCACCCTCTTTGCTATAGTTACCAGTATTTTACCGTAATTTCAGATTTTTTGCAAGAAGGGAATGTCTTCATGGAATCCATACACGAAAGATTGGCCGCGGAGCTGTCGCTTCCCCCGGCGCGGGTGCGGGCGGTCATCGAGCTGCTCGACGTCGGCAACACCATTCCGTTTATCGCACGATACCGCAAGGAGGCCACCGGCTCGATGGACGATACCGCCCTGCGGGCGCTGTATGTCCGGCTGGAAGCCCTGCGGGCGTTGGAGGCGCGGCGCGCGGAGGTGCTGCGGGCGCTGGAGGCGCAGGGGGTGCTGACGCACGAGCTGTCGGCGGCGCTGGACGCGGCGCGGACGCTGGCGGAGGTCGAGGATATTTATCGTCCGTACCGTCCCAAACGGCGCACCCGGGCGACCGTGGCGCGCGAGCGTGGGCTGGAGCCGCTGGCGGCGCGGATCTATGAGCAGACGCTCGGCAATCCGGCAAAATGGGCCGAGGAGTTTCTCGATCCGTCCAAGGGCGTGGAGACGGCGCAGGCGGCGCTCGACGGCGCGCTGGACATCATCGCCGAATGGGTGTCCGATGACGCCGCGCTGCGCAAAGCCCTGCGCGAGAGCTTTTTGAAGACCGGGCAGATCGTCTCCAAAGCCGCCTGTGAGGGCGACAGCGTTTACCGGCTGTATACCGACTTTGCCGAGTCCTGCGCCAAGATCCCCAGCCACCGGCTGCTGGCCATCAACCGCGGCGAACGGGAGGAATGGCTCAAGGTGGGGCTTTTCGCGGAGGAGGGGCAGGCGCTGCAAACGGTCTGCGCGGCGCACGTCAAGGCCGAAAACGACTGCGGAAGGATGGTGGCGCGCGCCTGCGAGGACGCGTACAAGCGGTTGCTGTTTCCATCGCTGGAGCGGGAAATCCGGGCGCTGCTCACCGAGCGCGCCAGCGAGCAGGCCATCGGCCTGTTTTCGCTCAATCTGCGGCAGTTGCTGCTCTGCCCGCCGGTACGCGGCAGGGTGGCCATGGGGTTGGATCCCGCTTACCGCACCGGCTGCAAGGTCGCGGTGGTGGACGAAACCGGGCGGCTCATTGATACGGCGGTCGTCTATCCCACGCCGCCGCAAAACAGGGTGGAGGAGGCCGCCGCCGTCGTGACGGCGCTCATCAAAAAGCACAATGTCACTATCATCGCCATCGGCAACGGCACGGCGTCGCACGAGACCGAGGTCTTCGCGGCGGGCCTGCTGCCGGGGCTGCCCGGCGTGTCGTACATGGTGGTGTCGGAGGCCGGGGCGTCTGTCTATTCGGCGTCCGAGCTTGCGGCGGAAGAGTTTCCGGATTTGGACGTGACGTTGCGCTCGGCGGCGTCCATCGCCCGGCGTCTGCAGGATCCGCTGGCCGAGTTGGTCAAAATCGACCCCAAGGCCATCGGCGTGGGGCAATATCAGCACGATATGCCGCCGGCGCGGCTGTCCGAGTCGCTCTCCGGCGTCGTGGAGGACTGCGTCAACACGGTCGGCGTCGAGCTCAACACGGCCTCGCCGGCGCTGCTTGCCCGGGTGGCGGGTCTGGGGCCGGCGCTGTCGAAAAATATTGTGACCTTCAGGGAGCAAAATGGCCCGTTTTCCGACCGAAAAGCGCTCAAAAAAGTACCGAAGCTCGGCCCGCGCGCCTATGAGCAATGCGCCGGATTTTTGCGGATTTCGGGCGGCAAAAATCCGCTGGACAACACGGGGGTGCATCCGGAATCCTATGCCGCCGCAGAAAAACTGCTGGCGCTGTGCGGACTTTCCCCCAAGAAGCTGACGGGCGGACTGCCGGAGCTTTCCGACAAGGTGCGTGCGCTGGGCGAGGCGACGGCGGCGCAGGAGGTCGGCGTGGGTCTGCCCACCTTGCGGGACATGGTGCGGGAGCTTTCCAAGCCGGGGCGCGACCCGCGCGAGGAGCTGCCGCCGCCGCTGCTGCGCACCGATATTTTGGACATGAAGAGCCTCGTGCCGGGCATGGTGTTGGCGGGCACGGTGCGCAACATCACCGACTTCGGGCTGTTTGTGGACATCGGGGTGCATCAGGACGGGCTGGTGCATGTGTCGCAGCTGGCCGAACGCTTTGTGCGCCACCCATCGGAGGCCGCGCGGGTGGGGGATATCGTGTCGGTGACGGTGTTGTCGGTGGACGCGGAAAAAAAGCGCATTTCGCTGACGATGAAAAAACAGGGGTAAAAGGCAACACCCTGCGGCTAGGAAAACGGGCCGCAGGGTGTTTGTTAATAAGAATGCCTTGCTAAAAGCTAAAGAGAGTCGAACCGGTCAGCAGAAACGTAATAAGAGCCGGCAATACGGGATGGTCTAAGAAAGACAGTGGGG
>JAVBOJ010000085.1:0-10181 GCA_031550755.1 Oscillospiraceae bacterium | reverse complement strand
GTCTGCTGTCGGTGCTGGTATTGCTGCCGGTGCTGACGGTGTACACGTACAAGTTCATCGACAAAACCCATCACCGCTCGCTGCTGCCGACGTTTAAACGGTTCGGCAAATTTTCCGTCAAAATGGGGCTGCCGGTCATTGCGCTCGTGGTGGTGCTGGTCGTGCCAACCTTTCTGGCGCAGTCGAAAAACGACTTTTTGTACGGCGCGTCGGTGATGAACGGCGAATCCGAGGGGAAAATCACCCGCACAGACGAGCTGTTCGGCAAATCCAATCTGGTCATTTTGCTGGTGCCGCGGGAGGACGTGGCCGTCCAAAGCGCACTGAACGACGAGCTCAAGGCCCTGCCCTATGTGGGCTCGGTGATCTCCTATGTGGAGACGGTGGGCAGTATGGTGCCGCCGGAATTTGTGCCCGAGCAGTCGCTGTCCAATCTGGAGTCCCCGTCTTACAGCCGCATGATTATCACCCTGCTCACCCCCTCGGAGGGCGAGGAGGCCTTCCGCGCGGTGGAAGAGCTGCGCGCGTTGGGCGAGAAATACTGCGGCGGGCGGTATCATCTTACCGGCGGCAGCGCCAACGTCTATGACATCAAGCAGACCGTCGTCGCCGACAACCAGACGGTCACCATCGTCGCCATTCTCGGCATCGGCCTGACGCTGCTGTTTACCTTCCGGTCGCTGTCGTTGCCGCTTCTGTTGGTGCTGACCATTGAGACCTCCATTTGGATCAATTTGGCGTTTCCCTATTTTCTGGATGAAAAAATGGCCTATCTGGGCTTTATGATCATCAGCTCCATCCAGCTCGGCGCGACGGTGGACTATGCTATCCTGTTCGCCAACCGGTATCTGGAAAACCGACGAAGCCTGAAAAAACGTCCGGCGGCGGAAAAAACCGTGTCCGACACCACCGCCTCCATCCTCACCTCGGCGCTGATTCTGACCATCGCGGGCTTTATCATGAGCGCCGTGTCCAGCACGCCGGTCATCGGGCAGCTCGGCTCACTCATCGGGCGCGGCGCGCTGCTGTCGGCGGCGCTGGTGCTTCTGTTTTTGCCCACGATGCTCATGATGCTCGACAAGGTCATTCAAAAAACCACATTGGGACTGTCGTTTTACAAGGAGGGAACCGACCATGAAGAAAAATAAACTGTTCCGGGCGGGCGTCCCGGTCGTCCTCTGCCTGATGCTGCTGTTTTCCTCGGCCGCGCCGGCCGGTTCGGTGAACGAAAACGCCAAGGAGGAGACGGTATACGTCCTGTTGTCGCCCGGCGGTGCGCCCCAAAGCGCCTTTGTCGTCAACAGCTTTGAGCATCACACCGCCGGTGAGCTGTCCGATTACGGCGAATATACGGCGGTGCGCAATCTGTCCGGGCTGGAGCGCCTGACCAGTGAAAACGGCCGCGTGACGGCCACCCTGCCGGAGGGCAAATTTTATTACGAGGGCAAGCTGAAAACCGCCTTTTTCCCATGGAAAGTCGCGCTTTCCTACACTTTGGACGGCGCGGCAATCGACGGCGCGGAGCTGGCCGGAAAATCCGGCGCACTGGAGATCACGCTGGCCGTAACGCCGGACGACGAAGTCTTTTCGCCGCATTACGCGCTGCAAATTTCGCTGTCTCTGAACACCGCGCTGTGTCAAAACATCCGCGCCGAGGGCGCGACCGTCGCCAATGCCGGCAAAAACAAGTCGCTGACCTTCACCCATCTGCCCGGCACGACGCAAACCTATATGATCCAAGCCGATGTGCGCGATTTTGAGATGGACTCGATCACGCTGGCGGGGCTTCCCTTTTCGCTGAAGCTGCCGGGCGAGGGGCTCGACGAGCTGACCGCCGGCCTGCCGGAGCTGCAAAGCGGCATCGCCTCGCTGGACGACGGCGCCAAAGCACTGACCAAGGGCGCGGCGGAGCTGCAAACCGGGCTCGACGAGCTGAAAACCCAATCGGGGACGCTGACCACCGGCTCGGCGCAGCTTCTGAGCGCGCTGAACCAGCTCAACGCGTCGCTTTCCTCCCTGCGGACGCTGACCGCGCCCGGCGGCGACATCGCGAAACTGCTCGCAGCGGCGGCGCAGTACAAGGACGGCGTCGCGGCGCTGGCCGCCCAGACCGCCGGTCTGCCGCAGACCTCCGGAGCCATCGCGCAGGGCCTGAAGCAGAGCGCCGCGGGCGCTTCGCAGCTGGCCGCCGACGATCCCGCGCTGGCGGCGCTGATCGCCTCGCTGACCGCCCGCAATGATCCGCAAATCAACGCCCTGATCGCCGCCTACAACGCCAAAACGCAGGGCGCGGCGACGCTGGCGGCGGGTCTGTCGCAGCTGGACACGCAATATGCCGCCTTTGACGGCGGGATCTCCCAGCTTTCCTCTGCGGCGCAGTCGCTGAAAACCGGATACGACCAGATGTACGCGGGGCTTGCGCGGCTGGAGGGCGCTCTGTCCGGCCTGAACCAGCTGGCCTCCGCCGTTTCGACCCTGCGGGATCAGTACAAAACCTTCGACGCCGGTCTGGCGCAATACACAGGCGGCGTGACCCAGGCCGCCGGCGGCTACGACAAGATCGCGGCGGGCGTCAACGAGCTGTCCGGGGGCATCTCAGCCCTGCGGGAGGGCGTCGGTGCGCTGGGGGGGCTGGATCTGTCCGGGCTGCTGTCCGGCCTGACAAGCGAGTTTGCGCCGGTTTCCTTCGTCTCGAAACAGAACGCCAACGTCACGCGGGTGCAGTTTGTGGCCAAAACAGAGGCTATCCGGATGGAAGTGCCCCAACCCGTTGCGCCGCCGGCGGTCAAGAAGACCTTCATCGAGAAGCTCCTCGACCTGTTTCGCTAAACGCTCTGTATAATTTCGTAGTTTTTTGACACTTCGTGTCCCCGGGGAATCGCCCCGGGGACTTTTTTTACGCCTTGATCGTCACCCGGCAGAGCACCGACTTGCCGCCGCAGGTCACCGTCAGGGTGGCTGTGCCCGCCTTGTTGGCGGTGACGGTAAACGTGTCGCCGTTTTGGGTGACGGTGATGTTCGTGTTGTTGGACTTGCCGAGCAGCCCCTTGCCGGGGCTGTAATAGCCGCCGTCGGGATTCACCGTGGCCGTCACGTCCACGCTGTCGCCCACCCGCAGGGTCAGGCTGGTCTGGCTGAGGCGGATGGAGGTGACCGGCACGGCGCACTGGATGGTGACCTCGTCAAACAGCTCCTCGTCGAAGGCCGACGCGGCGGTGAAGGTGACGCTGCCCTTGCCCTTGACCGTCACCACGCCTAGCTTGCTGATGGTGGCCACCGTCTCGTCCGAGCTGCTCCAGACAATGTCGGTAAAGGCGTTGGCCGGCGTGATCTTGGCTTTGAGGGTGAACGCCGCGCCCTTGAGTAGCAGGAAACCCTCGGCGGGCTTGTTGGTGATGGTAATGGTTCCCGGCACCTCCTTGACGGTCACGGCGCAGCTGAAGGTCTTGTCCCCGGCGGTCACCGTGATGGTGGAGCTGCCCGACTTGAGCGCCGTGAGGATCACGGCGTCGCCGTACTGGCTGACTGCGGCGGTCAGCACGTCGGTGCGGGTGGATTTGACCGTCCAGCCCGCTCCCAGATAGGCGTTGGCCGGCGTGATGGTGACCGGCAGGTCGGTGACCTCGCCCACCGCCATGGTCAGAATGTTTTTGGACAGCTTGACCTGAGATACCGGAATCTCGCAGGTCAGGAAAATCTCGTCGTACAGCATCGGGTTGGACGCCGAGGTGGCGCGGATGACCACCTCCCCGGCGGCCAGCGCCGTAACCTGTCCTTTTTGGTTGACCGAGGCAACCGACGGCGCGCTGCTCTCCCAGATGACCGTCTGGTCGCCGTTCAGCGGCGTCACATTGGCCCGCAGCGCCAGCGTTTTGCTCTTGTACAGCAGGTTGGACAGCGGCGGCACAATGGTCAGGTCGGTGGCCGTTTGCAGCACGGTGACCTTGACCGCGGTCAACATGCCGCCCACCGTGAAGCTCAGCGTGGCCGTCCCGGGCAGCTTGCCCCAGATGCGGATACTGCCGTCCGGGCCGAAGGCCGGCTCGCCGTTATTCCTCTCCACATCTGCCACCTGCTGGTTGGAGCTGACGCAGGTGATCGGCACACGGGTGTAGTTGGCCGGCAGCACGGTCAGCATGGCGGTGACGCTCTCGGGGATGTAGGTGGTGTCGTCCGCCTTGGTGAGGTAAATACTGGCGGCCGCCGGCGTCATCTTGGCATAGGTCGGCGGTACGACGCAGGTCACAACGCACTGCGCCTGTAAGGACGGATTGCTGCGTGCCGTACAGAGGACGGTCACCGTCCCGGTGCCGAAGGCGCGCACCACGCCGGTATCGCTGACGGTGGCGACGCCCTGCGGGCTGTCGGGCGAGAGCGTCCATGTGACATTTTGATCCGACGAGGCCGGAAACAGGCTGGCCTTGAGCACCAGCGTGCGCCCCAGCGCCAGATTGGGATATTCGGTATAGTTGAGGGTGAGGGAGTCGGCGTTCGTGATGACCGTGATCTGCGCGGCGGTGGATTTGCCGCTGCCGTCCTTGGCGTTGCCGTAGATTTTGCAGGTGCCCGGGCCGGTGGCGGTCACAAGGCCGAAATCGTCCACCGTGGCCACATTGTTGTTGGAGGTGGACCACGCGAGCTCCTGGATCGAGGCGTGCGACGGCGTGTAGGTCACATTGAGCTGGGTCTGTTTCCGGGCGGGATCGTCCACATTGAGCGTGATGGCGCTGGGAACAATGACGACGCGGGCCAGCGGCGTAATGACCCGGAGGGTGCAGTAGGCGCTTTTGCCGCTGCCGTCGGCGGCGGTGGCCACGACCTCAACGGTACCGGGCGAGAGCCCCTTGACCACGCCGGACTGCGACACCGAGGCGACCGGCTTGCCTAGCTCGCTGTCCTCGTTGCGCAGCGACCAGACGACCTCTTGCCCGGCGCGGTTGGGCGTGGCAAATGCCTTGAGCGAGAACGCCTCGCCGACGGCAATCATTTTGTCATACTCGGACAGCTCCAGCCCCATGGTGATCGGCACGACATTGATCCCGCAGGTGCCGAAGATCATACTGCCGTCGGTCGCTGTGGCCGTGATGGTGGTATAGCCCGGCCGCATGGCGGTCACCACCGCCTTGAGCGGATTGCCCGGATCGGGCGTGACGGCGGCCACGCTCTGGTTGGTGGAGCTCCAGACCACGTCGCTTTTGCGGGTGTTGGCCGGCGAAATGACGGCGGTCAGCGTGACGGTGCCCTGCACCGGCGGGGAGACGTTGTAGTCGATGTTGACCGTCTCCCTGGCGGTGTCCGCGCCGTCCTTTTGCAGGGTAATTTTGCGGGTGTAAATGCCGCATTCAACGGTGGTTTCGTCGAAAATATCCGGCTTCATGCCGGAATAGACCCGGATGCGGACGGTGCCGTTGCCCAGCGCCGTCAGCACCCCGGAGGTCGGGTTGATAAACGCCACGTCGTTGGACTCGACGAGACTGCCGTCGTCGTCCACAATTTTCCAGACCATCGTGCCGTCATAGACCTCGGTGGGCTTCATTTCGGCGTTCAGGCGGGAAAAGGTGCCGACATTGACCAGCCGCGTCGGCGCGGAGGTGATGCGCACCGAGGCGGGATCGGCTTTGACGGTGAGCTGGGCCTCGGCGGTGCGGCCGTTGTAGGCCTTGGCGTAGACGGTGACTGTGCCGGCCTTTTTGGCGGTGATGACGCCGGTCGCGGCGTCAATATCGGCCACCGAGGTATGGCTGACCGACCACTCCACGCTCTTGTCCAGCGCGTTGAGCGGCAGCAGCGAGGCGGCGAAGCCGTCAAACGGCACGCCGATTTTCCAGGTGGCCATGATGGGCGAAATGCGGATATCCGAGACGGTGGCAACGTCTTCGTAAAACACCTGCATCGGCAGCGCCACAGGCGACATACGGTTTAAATACGTGCCATCGCCCAGCTCGCCGAAGCCGTTGTACGCCCAGCCCCAGAGCTGGCCGGCCGTGTCCAGAACCTCGGCGTGATAATAGCCCGCCGCGACGCGGACAGCGCCCGGCAGGGTGACATAAAAACTGCCCCGGCCGCCCTGCATTCCGTTGCCGAGCTGCCCCCAGTCGTTATTTCCCCAGGTTTTTACATTTCCGCCGCCCGGCGCGGCGGCGCTCAAAACCGCGGTCGAATATTGATATCCGGCGCTGATCGTGGCGTTGTCCGCGCCAATTTTTACGCCGTCCGTCAGTTTAAACGGCCTGTCATGCACCGGAATGTCCACCAGCGGGCTGAGCTGGCCAAATTTGTTGCTGCCGCAGCCGTACAGGGTTCCGTCGGCAAACAGGAACAGCGTGTGATCCGCGCCGGCGGCCATCGACACCGGCGTGCCGGGCAGCTCGCCGACCTCGACCGGCATGTTTTTGTTGAGCGTGCTCTTGTCGCCCAATTCCCCGGACGTATTGCCGCCGAAGGACATGACCCGCCCGTCCGCCAGCGTCGCGACGCTGTGCTGGTATCCCGCCGCGATGGCTAAGACCTTGGGCTGATTGTCGGGCAGCTCGTTTTTCTGAGCGTCATAATCGGCGTCTGTCAGCGGCTCGAACAGGACGAGCCGCGGTTCCAGCGAGTTGATATTGTTCCTCCGCCCAAGTTGACCATAATCATTTTTGCCCCACGCGCGCAAAGTCCCGTCCTTGTCGATAGCCAGAGTATGGGAAAACCCCGCCGCGACTTTTTGCACGCCCTGCATGGCATAAATCACGACCGGCCGGTTGCGGTTGGCGGTGGTGCCGTCACCGAGCTGGCCGTTTTTGTTGTTGCCCCACGCCATCAGCGTGCCGTCGCTCAAAATGGCAAACGAATGATTTCCGCCGGCGGCAATGTCGGCGGCCGGACCGGGCAGCGGCACCCGCACAGGCAAAAACCGGGTGGTGTTGGTGGTGTCGCCCACCTGACCCATATCGTTTTTGCCCCAAGCCCAGACCGAACCGTCCGACAGCAGCGCCACGGTATGGTTGGCGCCCGAAACCACCTTGATCACCATCTCGGTAAAATCCGCACGCGCCGCCGGCACCACCGCGACGGTCAGCAGCAGGCAGAGGGTGAGTAGTAGGGAAATCAGACGTTTTGTATTCAAAATTGGAGCCCTCCCATGAAAAATATTCTATATTAGAATATCGAAAGAAATGGGGGAAAAGTTAACCTCTGTTTACATATTTCCGCAGTGAAAATTGTGGAAAACATCTCTAATCCCTGTACTGCAAAATTTCCCATTTTCTGCGGAGTGAAACATAATAGATTTTTGTCGAAATTTGGCCATTATGCAAAATCAATACTTGACTAACGGTTGTTAGCACGTATACAATAGGGACAACACGTGGAGGGAGGATTTGTCATGTCAACCGCGAATCTGGTTACGCAATGCTACGTCTGTCTGCGGGAAGCCCGCGCGCTGACACTTTCCTATTATCTGGAGGACATCCCGGGCAAACCCCATCGATACGGCGTGAAAATCGTGCAGTCGGAGCTGTATGCCCCCGAAACAGCCGAGGTAACTGCGGCGGCTTCCGTGTGTGAGGACGCCGACGCCGTGCGTGAGCTCATCACCAGCTTGGCGCGCACCTTCACCTTCCCGGAGTCTTTGGAGGAGATCGTTCAGGACTGGCAGCAGGAAAACGCGCCGCAAAAATCAAAACGCCGCAAAGCCAGCGGGCAGTAGTCTGCAGCAAAATCGGACTAGCTTACATAATGACGGAGATAGAAAAAAAGAGAATGCAGAAAGCACGCGGGATCTTTTCTCCCGCGCGCTTTTTGTTTGCCCCGAGGCCGCCGAGGTGGTATAATAAGACAATGAGGTCTAATCGACGCCGCGCAGCGCCTTCACCTCGTCGCACATGCAGCACATCATCTCCTGCATTCCCTTGGGCGTAGCCTTGAACGACACCGCCCTTTCGCGTGCAATGCCAATGTTTTCTGCCTCGCGCGCCGTGTCGATGTTTGCGCCGAAAAACAAAAACTCCCAGTTGTAGACCCGCCGCTGATGGGTGATGAGCTCGCGCACCTTGTTTTGGGAGAATTCTCGGCTGGCGTTTTCCTGCCCGTCGGTGGTGATGACAAAAATAACCTTGCCGGGGCGGTCCTTTTCCTGCGTGGCGGCCAGCCGCGCGCCCACATCCAGAATGGTTTTGCCCACCGCGTCATACAACGCCGTATAACCCCGCACGAAGTATTGGGACGCGTCCAGGGCGGCCTCGCGGGCGTCGCGGCCATTGTAGAGGATCTCGTATTGGTCGTCAAACAGCACGGTAGTGACGATGGTTTGGCCGGGATAGGCGGCCTGTTTTGTGAGAAATCCGTTGTAACCGCCGATGGTTTCGTGCTCCAGCCCGCCCATGGAACCGCTGCGGTCGAGGACATAGATGATTTCGGTGAGCGTTTTGTTCATACATATTCTCCTTTTTTTGAGTTTGTATCTCCAGTATACCGCGCCGGCGGGCGCGCATGGTCGCCTGCCGGGCGACAAAACGGAGGTGAGGCAGTTGCTGTCACAGGCGTTTTTGGACGAGCTCGCTTCGTATGTGGCGCAACGCATAGAGCGGACGGAGGCTGTTTTCGAGGTAAAGGCTTTGAAGCTGATGCGTTCGATGTCGGAAGTCGATTCGGCGGCGCACGTTTGCGAGGAGGATATCCCGTCGGAGCTGCCCGATTACATCCGGGTGCACAGGCGGAAACCCTTCTGCGAGTTGCTGTTGGGGCTGATCGACGAAAAAGGCTTGTCCGACACGGAGGTCTACCGCCGGGCGGGGCTTGACCGCCGCCATTTTTCCAAATTGCGGTCACCGGACTATCATCCCGGCAAGCGAACCGCCGTGGCGCTGGCATTGTCGCTAGGCCTTGGGCGGCAAGAGGCCGGGGCATTTTTGCAGGCAGCCGGCTGGGCGCTTTCGGAAAGCGACAC
Source organism: Oscillospiraceae bacterium (assembly GCA_031550755.1). Taxonomy (GTDB): domain Bacteria; phylum Bacillota; class Clostridia; order Oscillospirales; family UBA929; genus JAVBOJ01. Next base: position 1,252 of record JAVBOJ010000085.1, on the reverse strand, counting down.
CTTTGACCTGATTATTTTGTTTTGCCTCGACAAAGGGATCTTTGCCCTGGATGATGTGGACGCGGCGCTGCACTATTTTTCGCTGCCGCCGCTGGGGTCGTTGGAATGAGCCAAGTATTTGCCCCGCAACGGTTTCAGCGGGTGTATATTGAAATCACAAATGAGTGCGCCAACCGGTGTCCGTTTTGCGCGGGTACCCGGCGGCCACCCGCCGCCATAACGCTATCCGGGCTCGAAACCCTTCTGCCGCAAGTAGCACAGGTGACCAAGCATGTCTACCTGCATGTGTTGGGCGACCCGTTGTGCCACCCGAAGCTGGCGGAGATTTTGACGCTGTGCCGGCAGAACGGCCTGCTGGTGAACCTGACAACGGCGGGAGGTCTTCTGTCCCAAGTCTCTCGGGCGATTTGGCGGTCTCCGGCGTTGCGGCAAATCAGCGTGTCACTGCACAGCGCCGCCACCGAAGCCGAGCTGGCACAGCGGATAGACAGTCTGTTTGAAATTACGCGAAACAGAGATACCAACCTTCCCATTTGCGTGTTTCATTATATGAAAAATGCAAACGATGATTCGTTTATTGCATATGTGGTAAACTCATTATCAAAGAAGTATATGGTGGAGTTGCCCCTTGCCCCGCGTTTCGACCGAGGACGCACCGGCTTCACGCTGGGCAACGGTGTTTACCTGAAGTTCACCCGCCGGTTTGACTGGCCCTCCCCGGACGCGCCGCCGGTTTCCGCCCGCGGTTTTTGCCTTGGATTGCGGCGGCAGATGGCCGTTTTATGCGACGGAACCGTGGTGCCCTGCTGTCTGGACGCCGAGGGGTCTATCTCCCTCGGAAACGTTGCGGCGCAATCTCTGACTGACATCCTTCTCTCTCCCGCCGCCCGGTCTTTCTATGAGCAATTTTCACGCAGACAGGTGCCCTCTCCGCTTTGTCAGCGATGTACCTACCGGCTGCGTTTTGATGGATGACTTCTCATTTTTGAGAAGTCATTTTCTTGGCTTTTCTCTTTGTTTGTTAGTTGTATAGCAAACTAGTTATAGCAACGTTTTCTGCATTATTTCGTTGATAAATGACGCTTCTTTTCTTTGTCTGTTTATATGGTAACCAATTAACATAACCCTACTTTTCTTCTTTTTCCTCCCCCCGTCTGTCCCTCCATGCCCCTTTGCCATCTTGACGCAACTCCCATGGGCCATAGCGTGCTTTCCCTCACGCGGGGCACTATTCTCAAAAATGAGAATAGTG
>JAVBOJ010000129.1:0-19335 GCA_031550755.1 Oscillospiraceae bacterium | reverse complement strand
AAAACGTTTTACCAACCTTCTAATATAAATATTAAAAGAAGTTTTGTCGGTTGTCAACGTTTTTTTAGGCAAGTTGCACTTTTTTGTTGTGGGGGGTGGTATGAAAAAGCCCCACGACCTATGAAAGGCCGTGGGGCTTTTGTGTATTGGGCAAATTACTTCAGGTTGAAGAATGCCTTGCGGCCGGGGAAGTAGGCCACCTCGCCCAGCTCCTCTTCGATGCGCAGGAGCTGGTTGTACTTGGCGACGCGGTCGGTGCGGCTGGGGGCACCTGTCTTAATCTGACCGGCGTTGAGGGCTACGGCGATGTCGGCAATGGTGGTGTCCTCGGTCTCGCCCGAGCGGTGGGAGACAACGGCGGTATAGCCGGCGCGGTTGGCCATTTGGATGGCGTCCAGCGTTTCGGACAGCGAGCCGATCTGGTTGACCTTGATGAGGATGGAGTTGGCCACGCCGAGCTCAATGCCCTTTTTGAGCCGCTCGACATTGGTGACAAACAGATCGTCGCCCACGAGCTGGATTTTTTTGCCCAGCGCGTCGGTCAGCATTTTCCAGCCTTCCCAGTCGTCCTCGGCCATGCCGTCCTCCAGCGAGATGATGGGATATTTGGCGGCGAAATCCTTCCACATTTTGACCATCTGCTGGCGGGACATGCTCTTTTTGGCTTTGGGCAGGAAGTAGGAGCCGTCCTCGCGGTACCATTCGGACACGGCGGCGTCCATGGCGATCATGAAGTCCTCGCCGGGCTTAAAGCCGGCCTTTTCAATGGCCTCGACGATCAGCTTGAGCGCGTCCTCGTCCTTTTTGAGGTTGGGGGCGAAGCCGCCCTCATCGCCCACGGCGGTGGTCATGCCGCCGACAGACAGCAGCTTCTTCAGGCTGTGGAAGACCTCGGCGCACCAGCGCAGGGCTTCGGCCCAGGACGTCGCGCCGACCGGCATAATCATGAATTCCTGAATATCGACATTGTTGGAGGCGTGCGCGCCGCCGTTTAAGATATTCATCATGGGCACGGGCAGGGTTTTGGCGTTTGTGCCGCCGATATATTGATACAGGGAAACGCCGAGCGCCTCAGAGGCCGCGCGGGCGCAGGCCATGCTCACGCCGAGGATGGCGTTGGCGCCGAGACGGGACTTGTTGGGGGTGCCGTCCAGCGCGATGAGGGTGCGGTCGATTTCGACCTGATCCAGCGCGTTGAAGCCGATGATGGCGTCGGCGATTTCGGTGTTGACATTGTCCACGGCCTTTTGAACGCCCTTGCCGAGATAGCGGTCGGCGTCGCCGTCGCGCAGCTCGTAGGCTTCAAAGATGCCGGTGGACGCGCCCGAGGGAACCGCCGCGCGGCCTACAAACGCTCCGTTTTCATCTTCCACATACACGTCCACCTCGACGGTGGGATTGCCGCGGGAGTCCAAAATTTCGCGCGCGATGACATCGACGATTTCAATGCTTTTTTTCATTCAAAGCTCTCCTCTGCATACAATATAAAATGCCCTGCGCGGGCGGATTGGCTAAACCAGCAAGGATTTTCCCGTCATCTCCGCCGGCTGGGCGATGTTCAAAAGCGCCAGCAGGGTGGGCGACAGGTCGGACAGACGCCCGGGCTTCAGTCCGCGGTCCTGCCCGCCGAACAAAATCAGCGGCACGGGGTTTGTCGTATGGGCGGTAAAGGGGGTTGTCCCGTCGGGCTCGAGCATACAGTCGGCGTTGCCGTGGTCGGCGGTAATGAGCGCCGTGCCGCCGGCGGCTTGCAGGGCGTCCAGCAGGCGCCCGAGGCAAATGTCCACCGCCTCGACGGCCTGTTTGGCCGCGCCAAAGACGCCGGTGTGCCCCACCATATCGCAGTTGGCGAAGTTCAGCACGATGACGTCATATTGGCCGCTTTGCACCCGCGCGACGGCCTCGTCGGTCACCTCAAACGCGCTCATCGCGGGCTGGAGATCATAGGTAGCCACCTTGGGCGACGGAATCAGCGCCCGGTCCTCGCCGGGGTAGACGGTTTCCACCCCGCCGTTGAAAAAGAAGGTGACATGGGCGTATTTTTCCGTCTCGGCAATGCGCAGCTGGGTCAGCCCCTGACGGCTCACCACCTCGCCGAAGGTGCTTGTCAGCTCCTCGGGCGGATAGGCCACCAGCACATTGGGCATGGCGGCGTCATACTGGGTGGTGCAGACATAGGTCAGCGGGAAGAAGTCCTTCCGGGCAAAGCCGGCAAAATCCGGATCGACAAAGGCGCGGGTGATTTCCCGGGCGCGGTCGGGTCGGAAGTTTGTGAAAATAATCGAATCATGGGCTTTTATGCCGGCGTCCGGGACGCAGACCGACGGTTCGACAAACTCATCGGTGACCTGCCGGGCATAGCTCTGCTCGACGGCGTCCACCGGGTCGGCAAAGCGCAGCCCCTCGCCGTAAACCATGGCGGCGTAAGCGCGGGAGACGCGCTCCCAGCGGTTGTCCCGATCCATGGCATAGTAGCGCCCCATGACGGTGGCGATTAGGTAGCCGTACTTGGCGCATTGCGCCCGCGCCTCGGCGACAAACGCCCGCCCCGACGAGGGCGGCACATCCCGCCCGTCCAAAAAGCAGTGCAGATAGACCTTTTTGAGCCCCCGGCGGTGACAAAGCTCCAAAAACGCCCAGGTGTGGGTGTTGTGGCTGTGTACCCCGCCGTCGGACAGCAGCCCCATGAGATGCAGGGCGCTGCCGTGGGTCAGGCAGTTTTGTACGGCGGCCTCAAAGGCGGGGTTTGTGAAAAAATCCCCGTCGGCAATGGATTTCGTGATGCGCGGCAAATCCTGATAGACCACCCGGCCCGCGCCGATGTTGGTGTGACCCACCTCGGAGTTGCCCATCTGCCCTTCGGGCAGACCCACGTCAAGCCCCGACGCGGCAAGCTCGGTATGCGGACAGGTTGCAAACAGGCGGTCGAGGGTCGGCGTATGCGCGGCGGCGATGGCGTTGCCGGGGCTGTTGGGCGCGACGCCGAAGCCGTCCAGAATAATCAGCGCGACAGGCTTTTTCAAAACAGATACCTCGATTTGTTGTGGAGTGACGAGGGCGCGCGTCCAAACCCCTCGTAAGTTCTTTAAAATTTGCCCGGATTCACTCCGGTCAAATTTTATCCTTGTTGCCCTCCTTTTAAAGCGCGAAGTGCTTTAAAAGGAATAATATTTATTGGTTTGCCGCTTGAATAATCGCCGCAAAATCCGCCGCTTTCAGAGACGCGCCGCCGATCAGCCCGCCGTCGATGTCCAGCATGGACAGCAGCTCCTGCGCGTTGCCGGCGTTCATCGAGCCGCCGTACTGGATGGTGACCGAACGCGCCGCCCGCGCGCCGAAGAGCTTGCGGATGGTGGCGCGGATGGACTCGCAGACCTCGGCGGCCTGCTCGGACGTGGCGGTTCTGCCGGTGCCGATGGCCCAGATGGGCTCGTAGGCAAAGGTCACCTGCCGCAGCTTGTCGGCCGGCACGGCGGACAGCGCCGCCTTGACCTGCATGGTGATCAGCTCAAGGGTAATGCCCTGCTCGCGTTGCTCCAGCGACTCGCCGACGCAGACGATGGGTCGCAGACCGTGCGCCAGCGCCAACGCGGTTTTTTTGGCGATGAGCGAATCGGTCTCGCCGCAATAGGCGCGGCGCTCGGAATGGCCGAGGATGACATATTTCACGCCGAGGTCGCGCAGCATGGACGCCGACACCTCGCCGGTATACGCCCCGGACTCCTCATGGTGCATATTCTGCGCGCCGACGGCGATGCGCGAGTCCCGCAGGGCGCGCACGGCGACCGCCAGATCCACAAACGGCACGCACAGCACGATCTCGCACCACTTGGCCTTGGCGACCAGCGGCTTGAGCTCATTGATCAGCGCTTTGGCCTCGGTGGGCGTTTTGTTCATTTTCCAGTTGCCGGCGATGATGGTTTTGCGGTATCTTCTGTTCATTCCAGTCCCTCTTTTCTATTCTACCCCAATGTTTATTTGTCGAGCAGGCAGGCGATGCCGGGCAGCTCCAGACCCTCGAGGAATTCCAGAGACGCGCCGCCGCCGGTGGAGATATGGGTCATTTTATCCGCAAAGCCGAGCTGCTCGACCGCCGCGGCGCTGTCGCCTCCGCCGATGATGGAGACGGCTCCGCTCTCGGCCACGGCGCGCGCTATCGCGCGGGTGCCCTCGGCAAAGGCTTCAAATTCAAACACGCCCATCGGGCCGTTCCAGACGACCGTTCCCGCGCCGCGCACGGCCGCCGAGAAGGTTTCCACCGTCTTGGGGCCGATGTCCAGCCCCATCATGTTGTCCGGAATGGCGTCGGCGGGATGGATGACCGGCGTCGCGTCGGCGGCAAAGCGGTCGGCGCAGAGGTTGTCGGTCGGCAGCAGGAAGGCGACGTTTTTGGCCGCCGCTTTTTCGATCATCTCGAGCGCGTAGGACAGCTTGTCGTCCTCCACCCGGGAGGTGCCGATTTTGCCGCCCTTGGCCTTGGTGAAGGTATAGGCCATGGCGCCGCCGATGATGATGGTGTCCACCTTTTCCAGCAGATTGTTGATGACGCCGATCTTGTCGGATACCTTGGCCCCGCCGAGCACGGCCACGAAGGGGCGCTTGGGATCACTGAGCGCCTTGCCCATGACGCCGATTTCCTTGCCGATGAGGTAGCCGCAGACGGCGGGCAGATAGTCGGCCACGCCGGCGGTGGAGGCATGGGCGCGGTGGGCGGTGCCGAAGGCGTCGTTGACGTAAATTTCGGCCAGAGAGGCGAGCTGTTTGGCGAAGGCCGGGTCGTTTTTCTCCTCCTCGGCGTGGAAGCGCACATTTTCCAGCAGCAGCACCTCGCCGGGCCCCAGCGCGGCGGCCTTGGCGCGGGCGTCGTCGCCGATGACGTCGGCGGCCATGACCACCGGAATGCCCAGCAGCTCGGCCAGACGGGCGGCGACCGGTTGGAGCGAATAGGTCATATTGAACTGCCCCTTGGGTCGTCCCAAATGGGAGCAGAGAATGACGGCGGCGTTTTGCCCCAGCAGATAGCGGATGGTGGGCAGGCTCTCGACAATGCGCTTGTCGGCGGTAATGGCGCCGGTTTCGTCCTGCGGGACGTTAAAATCGCAGCGCACAAGGACGCGCTTGCCCGCTACGTCGATATCCTCAATCGTTTTTTTGTTGTAGGTCATGGAAAATTCCTCCTCTTGTTTTTCTCTGATATTATACGTCGCGGGGGCAAATTTTGCAATATAGCGCGGAAAATTTCACAAAAACTTCACTTTTCCGGGGAGATCCCGTCCGGTTTTTGTGTATAGTATATGACACCCAGGCAGTACGGCCCGGTATTGGTGGTGACCGAGCAGCCGATCGGCGTGCGTTTGATGTCCTTGGGATGGAAATTTTCACGCAGCAGCGCCTCGGCACGGTCGATCTCCTCGGGCGGCAAATCGGCGTACACAAGCTGGAACACCTGCTCCTCCGGCCGGTGGACAAATCCGCCCATCAGCTCGATCATGCGCGGGACGAGATTTTTCTCCCCCCGCACCTTGTCGATGGGGTGGATCGCCCCGTCAAAGGCCTTGAGAATCGGCCGGATGCCCAGCGTTTCGCCCACAAAGGCCGACATGCCGGAAATGCGCCCGCTTTTTTTCATATGCTTGAGGGTGTACACCATAAACAGCGCCTGGGTGCGCGCGGCGCGGTCGCGCATCTCTCGGACAATTTCCTCCGCCGGAATGCCCTCGCCGTACAGCCGCACGCCCTCCAGAATCACATGGCCGTACATCATGGAATACCCGCGCGAGTCGATGAGCTCGATGTGCAGCCGGTCGCTGCCCTCGGTTTCGCTGCGGAACATGTCCAGCGCCACGACCGCCGAGTTGTAGTTGCCGCTGGCCGTCGAGCTGATCAGCGTGACGATGAGATGGGTATAGCCGGCCTCCAGCGCATTTTTATAGCACTCGAGAAACTGGATGGGGCTGACTTGCTGGGTCACCGGCACCTCGTCAATGCTTTCCAGCACCTTCCAGTATTCCTCCGGCGTGATGTCGTAAAATTCGCGTTTTTCCTGCCCGGCATAGCAAAGGGTGGCCGACAGGATTTCGATGGGGCGGTCCTTTACATAGGAACGGATGAGATCGCTGGACGCGTCGCTGACAAATAATATTTTTTCCATGAGAGAAATGCTCCCTTCTTTTCCTACACGCTATCTATAGCCGTCGGCAGGACACCCTCCCGGGAAAACCCCGGAAATCCGCGCTGCCGCAAGGATTCGTACACCGCCACCGCCACCGAGTTTGAGAGATTGAGGCTCCGCGTGCCCGGCAGCATGGGAATGCGCAGACAGCGGTCAACCCGCTCGCGCAGAAGCGATTCCGGCAGTCCGGCCGTCTCCCGCCCGAAAACGAGGAAGACGTCGCCGGTCAAATCGGCCTCGGTATACGCGCACGGGGCCTTGGTGGAGAAGAACCAAAACGGCCCGGCGGGATACCGCGCGAAAAAATCGGACAGGGAGGGGTGGACCTCCATGGTCAGCTCCGGCCAATAATCCAGCCCCGCCCGCTTGAGATACCGATCCTCCAGCGAAAACCCCAGCGGCTCAATAAGATGCAGCACGCTGCCGGTGGCGGCGCAGGTGCGCACGATATTGCCGGTATTTTGCGGAATCTCCGGCTCCACAAGCACGACGTGCAGCACGGGTTCACCTCCTTGGACAACGATTCACTCACTATACTATATTAGATTGCGCATAAAAATTCAATACAGACAATTTATTACGGAGATAGTTTCTTTGTTTTTGGACGGGGTATGTGACCTGCTTTCGCACGACCAAAGAAGGGCGCACCCCCGTCTCTCTACAAAAAACAACACGCACCGTGCAGCAATCACCCTCTCAAAATATCGCATGTTAAAACACAGTCCGACAAAATATAACTGTATTTCCAACAAATTTCTACAGTGAGGAATTGCTCTTGACTTTCTCTTTGGTTTTATGCTACACTAAATGTGTAATTTCCAAATATGAATGGAGGAACAAAAAAATGCCGCAAAAAACGCCCTTTCTGTCCCTCAACCAGTGGGACCCGTCCGACCCGCCCCTGCGCCGCGACTTCAACGCCGACAACCTTGCCGTCGATACGGCGCTCTCCCAGCAGGCCGGGCTGCTCGGCGGCGTGCGCCGCGACACCGACGACGCCGTCCACGGCCTCTATGTCCTCTCCCTGCGCCAGGCCTTCGAGTCCAAGCCGGTCACCCAGCGCACCACCCTGTTTTATGACGGCTTTCTGGACAAAACCATGGCCGACGCCGCCCTGACTACCGCCCAGCTTGTGCCCGGCGAGCGCAAGCTCTACGGCCGCGACCTGCGCTTTGTCGGCGGGCTCAACTACGATCAGTCCGTGCAGGTCAAAGCATCGCAGTCGCAGGCGCAGAGCTATCGCTGCGCCGCCGCCGCGCGTCTGTTCTCCGTCTCGTTTGAGCTGCAGAGCAGCGTCAGCGCCAGCCGTTCGCTGTCGGTGGCGGTCTACGGTCTGGACGCCCAAAACCGCCCCGCCGGCGCCGCGCTGGCCACCGGCCTGCTGAGCCTCACCACATCGCAAAACGGATTTACCTACCGCCCCGCCTCGGTGACGCTGCCCGCGCCGCTGGATGTTCCCTCCGGCAGCTTCGCGGTGGTGTTTTCCTGCCCCGGCTGGGATTCCGGTGATTATGTCACCCTGCGCGCCGGCTCCGGCCTGGGGGTACACGCCGGCAACTGGGAGCCGAGCGGCGCGAACTGGCAGAGCCGCGCCTATCCGATCTATCTCGACGTGGCCGCCGTGCTGACCGGCGCGCCGGCGCAATATGTCACGAGGGAAATTCTCCTGCCGCGCCAATGCGCCCGCGCCACGGTATTTCTCACCCAGAACACCGGGTCGGTGGGCTATGTCGTCCCGCGGATCGCGCTGTATGACGGCGCACCGGCCTATGTGCCGCTGACGCGCGACCCGTCGCTGGACGTCCGGGTGGATGCCGCCCTGACCGAAACGACGTGGGAGATCACCGTCCCCAAGGCCGCCAAGGCGCGGCTGCTGCTGTATTTCGACCCCCGCCAGGGGGATGCGTACGCGACGCAGTATGGATGCTTTGTAGGCAGTTAACAGTGAACAGTGAACAGTGAACAGTGAACAGTGAGAGGACGCGGGGGAATTCCCTACGTCCTCTCGTTTCTTTAACTGTTCACTGTTCACTGTTATCTGCCATCAGTGGCAGTGTTCGCAGTCGGCGTTGCACCCCATGATCCCGACGGGGTCTTGGCCCTGCCGGCGGTAATAGTCGGCAATGGCGCTACGCACCGCCTCCTCGGCCAGAATGCTGCAATGCATCTTGACCGGGGGCAGACCGTCCAGCGCTTCGGCGACGGCCTTGTTGGTCAGCCGCAGGGCTTCCTCGACCGTCTTGCCCTTGACCATTTCGGTGGCCATCGACGAGGTCGCCACCGCCGCGCCGCAGCCGAAGGTCTTGAACTTGACCTCCTCGATGACGTCGTTTTCGATGCGCATGGTGATCTTCATAATATCGCCGCAGCGGGGATTGCCCACCTGCCCGGCGGCGTTGGCGTCCTCCACCTCGCCGACATTGCGCGGGTTGGAAAAGTGATCCATAACCTTTTCGCTGTACATAACAAACGGCCTCCTGTTTGATAACTTTCCGTATAATTACTTATCCCAAAAACGCATTGTTGGCTTTTGCGCCTGTTCGTCCCACAAGGGCGACATCGCCCAGCGGGCGGCTACGACCTCGGCGACCGTTTTGACGAGATATTCGGCCTCCTCCGCGGTGTTTTCATGTCCCAGCGACAGCCGCAGCGAGCCGTGCGCCACCTCGTGGGGCATCCCCATGGCCAGCAGGACGTGGGACGGGTCGAGCGAGCCGGAGGAGCAGGCCGAGCCGGAGGAGGCGCAGACCCCGGCGTTGTCCAGCCCCAGCACCAGCGATTCGCCCTCGACCGATTCAAACACAAAGGAGCAAAGTCCGGGCAAACGCGCCGTTTTATGACCGGAAAAATAGCTATACGGTATTTGCATTACACCGGAAACTACCTTGTTTTGCAAGGCTTTCATGTGTTTTTCGCGGGCATCCAGCGCCGCGACCGCCTCGCACAGCGCCGCCGTCATTCCGACGACCCCGGCGACATTTTCGGTGCCCGAGCGCTGCCCGCGCTCATGTCCGCCGCCGTGCAGCAGGGGGGGCAAGCGCAACCCCTTGCGCATGATCAGCGCGCCGACGCCCGTGGGACCGCCGCAATTGTGCGCCGAGAGGGACAGCATGTCCGCGTCCAGCGCCGCGAAATCCAGCGGGATATGCCCCACCGCCTGCACCGCGTCGGTGTGAAACAATGCGCCGTGGGCGTGCGCCAGCCGTGCCGCCTCCGCAATCGGCTGGAGCGAGCCGACCTCGTTGTTGGCCGCCATCAGCGACACGGCGATCGTGTCCGGCCGCAGGGCTTTTTCCAGATCGGACAGCGCGATGACCCCGTCCTCGTTCACCGGCAGAAAGGTGACCTCCGCGCCGTGTTTTTCGAGATATTTCAGCGTGTGCAGCACGGCGTGATGCTCTATGGCCGAGGAGACGATGTGCTTTCCCTTGGGGGCTTTGGCCTCAAAGACGCCCTTGAGCGCCCAGTTGTCGGCCTCGGTGCCGCCCGAGGTAAAATAGACCTCCTCCGGCAGGCAGCCCAGCGCCGCCGCCATCTCCTGCCGCGCTTTGAGCAGGGCGCGGGCGGCCTCACGCGCCAGCGCGTAAACCGAGGAGGCGTTGCCGTAATTCTGCGACAAAAACGGTTCCATGGCGGCGCGGGCCGCCGGAGACAGCGGCGCGGTGGCCGCGTGATCGGCATATACAAACATAAGGCATTTCTCCTTTATAGGGGATTTCGCTCTCCCCATCTTCACTTATACCACATTTTTTAATTCATAGCAATATGGTAGGAATAAAAAAGGCAAAATTATTTTATGATGTTTTGGTGCGGTTTTGAGGTGGCGAACAAAACGCAAAAAGGAGGGGCGTCCCCTCCTTGCGGTCTGCGGCGTTTGGCGCTTTCGTCACGCCTTCTTGTTCCGGATATAAATCAGCTTGCCGTTGTTGGCCTGGGTGTTTTGGCGGTAGTCCATCTCAAAGCAGTCCATCGAGGCCACCAGCAGCGTCAGTTTTTTAAAGCCGTAGTTGCGCGGGTCGAAGTCGGGCTGTTTTTTGTTGAGCAGACTGCCCACCTCACCGAGATAGGCCCAGCCCTCGTCGTCGGCCAGATCCTCAATGGTGTTGGCCAGCGTCTCGATAAACTCCGGCGGGATGGGATTTTTTTCCTCCGGCGGAGCGGCCTCTTTGGGCTGCTTGGCGGGCAATTTGACCGGAGTCTCCTCGGCGGGCAGCGCGCCGCGTTTCTCCGGCTCGGGCGGATTTTTCTTGTCGGCGCCGATGATTTCGATGTAAATGAACTTGTCGCAGGCCACAATAAAGGGGCTGGGCGTCTTTTTTTCGCCCAGTCCAAAGACCTTCATGCCGGCCTCGCGCAGCCGGGTGGCCAGCCGGGTGAAGTCCGAATCGGAGGAAACAAGACAAAACCCCTCCACCTGCCCGGCGTAGAGGATATCCATGGCGTCGATAATCATGGCCGAATCGGTGGCGTTTTTGCCGGTGGTATAGCCGTACTGCTGGATGGGCGTAAACGCGTTTTCCAGCAGGGACTTTTTCCAGCCGGCCAGATGGGGCGTCGTCCAATCCCCGTAAATGCGTTTGACGGTCGGGGTGCCATAGAGGGCGATCTCCTCCATGACCTCTTTGAGGCGGCGGCGGGGGGCGTTGTCGGCGTCGATGAGGACGGCCAGACGAAGTTCGTCGCGGATGTGCATGGCGCACCTCCAAAATGAGGATATAGATAGATTATATACCCCTTGTCAAGTCAAAAAATCCGGAGGACGTTTAGAGCGTCCTCCGGGTTTTTCACGTTATTCCCTAATACTTACCAAAGTCACTGCCGGCGGTATGGGCGCCGGCGGCCAGCGAGTGCGGCCGGGCGCGGCGTCCCGCGGGCAGAGAGGCCTCGCCGCTTTTGAGCTCAAACTCGCCGAGCAGCTGCTGCAGCACCCGCGACTGGCTGGAGAGCTCCTCGCTGGTGGCGGCGGATTCCTGCGCGGTGGCGCTGTTTTGCTGGACGATTTTGGCCACCTGCTCGATGCCGTGGTTGATTTCCGAGATCGAGGCGTTTTGCGCCTCGGAAGAATGGGCGATTTCCACCACAATGCGGTTGCTCTCGTTGATGCCCGAGACGATGCCGGCCAGCGACGCGGCCGTTTCGTCGGCGATGCGCGCGCCCAGCTCGGCCTTTTCAATCGAGTTGACGATCAGTGCGCCGGTATCCTTGGCGGCTTCGGAGCTCTTGGAGGCCAGATTGCGCACCTCTTCGGCGACAACGGCGAAGCCGCGTCCGTGCTGACCGGCGCGGGCGGCCTCCACGGCGGCGTTGAGGGCGAGGATATTGGTCTGGAAGGCGATGTCGTCGATGACCTTGATGACGCGGTTGATGGACTGGCTGGCGTCGTTGATATCCTTGACGGCCTGGGTCATACGGTCCATCTGCACCGAGCCCTGCTCGGCGCTGGACTTGATGCTCTCGGCCAGCGACGCGGCCTTTTCGGCCATCTGGGTATTTTCGCGGGTTTTTTCCGACACGGCGCTCATCGACGCCGAAAGCTGCTCGACGGCGGAGGCCTGCTCGGTGGAGCCCTGGGCCAGGGTCTGGGCGCTGTCGGCCACATGGCCCGCACCGGAGGAGACATTGGTCGAGGCGGACTGGAACGCGGCGAACACCTCGTTGAGCTTGTCCACCAGCGAATGCAGACTCTTGCCCATCCGGTCGGCCTCGGAACGGACGTCAATGTCCACGGCGAAATCGCCGTCGGCCAGACGCTCCACCTGCTCGGCCTGATGGTGGACGCTGTCAACCATTTTGGCGAAGCTGCGGGACAGGTCGCCCAGCTCGCCATTAAACGAGGTGTCCACCTGCATATCGACATCGCCCTGGGCCAGCTTTTGGGCAACCTCGACCAGATGGGAAACCGGCTTGGTGATGGAATGGATCACGGTCAGCGCCAGCGGAGCCAAAAGGAGGGAGGAAATCACAAAGCACGCGATCAGAGAGATCAGCGCGGCGTTGGTTCCCTGCTCGGTCTGCTCATGATTGCTCGCGGCGCGCTCCAGATTGAGCGAGGTGAGGTCGGCGACGGCCGTCTTCATGGCATTGTTGACCGGGTCAAAATCATTCAGAATCGCGTTCAGCAAGGGCTCCATCTCCCCCGCCAGCGCCAGACTGTTGATGCTCATGGCCACGGTCTTGACCGGCTGGTATTTGCCGCGCAGACCGAGAATGAGCTCCCGTTCGGCGCCCTGAATGTTGTGCTCGGTGACATAGCCCTCATATTGGGCGAGCGTCTCCTCAATGGTCTTGTCGGCGGCCAGCACCGTCTGAATGTCGTCCTTGATATACGCGTCGTCGCCGGTCAACACACCGATGGGATAATCGCGCACAATGATGCGGATGGTGGCGAAGGCGTTCGTGATCTCCCGCAAATATTTGTTGGGAACGATGGATCGATTGTAGGAATCATCCTCCAGCGCGTCAACGGTGTTTGCCCCGGAAATGCCGAAGGCGCCGAGGAGAACCATGGCCACCATGGACATGCTCAGGAGTATCATCAGGCTGGTCTTGATTTTCATCGATTGCAATATGCGCATCATTCGTTCCTCCACATACGTATAAAATGAGAAAATTGCAGGTGAAAAATGTAGGTTGCGGCGCGTTACTACTATTATCGTGTAACCCGCATCGATACTTTACGCCTTCTTTGAAAAATTTACGAATTTTCCCTTGCTTGGCGGGAATTTCAGTGATATACTGAGCCATGCCAAAAAAGAGAATTTTTCGGCGCTGACAAAATAAATTTTGCAAAATTGTAAAAAAGGCTTGCGGAAGGGCTCGGATTATGGTAGATTTTGCTTACGCGGATCAATACGATTTCCCGCGTCTGCTGGAAATTATGCGGCTTCTTCGTGCGCCGGGCGGCTGCCCGTGGGACGCGGAGCAGACCCATGACTCCATCCGCCGCAACAGGTTGGAGGAAGCCTACGAGGTTTGCGAGGCCATTGATCTGCGGGACGATGTCCTGCTGTGCGAGGAGTTGGGCGACGTGCTGCTGCAGGTCGTGTTCCACGCCCGCATGGCCGAGGAAGCCGGCGTCTTTTCCATCGACGACGTCATCGACGGCATCTGCCAAAAGCTCATCATTCGTCATCCGCACGTCTTCGGCGACGCGCAGGCGCATACCGCCGGCGAGGTGCTCTCCCGCTGGGAGGAAATCAAGCAGGAAACCAAGGGGCAGGAGTCCCAAAGCGCCGCCATGCAAAGCGTGGCGCGCAGTCTGCCGGCGCTGACCCGGGCCGAAAAGGTGCAGAAAAAAGCAGCCAAGGTCGGCTTTGACTGGCCGGAGGTATCCGGCGCGCTGGACAAGCTCTCCGAGGAGCAAACCGAGCTGCGCGAGGCGCTGGCCGGCCGGGGCGACCCCGAGGAGGAGCTGGGCGACCTGCTGTTTTCGGCGGTGAACGCCGCGCGGCTGTCCGGCATCGATCCCGAGCGCGCGCTGGAAAAAGCGACCGAGAAATTCATCACCCGGTTTACCAAGGTCGAACAGGCCGCGGGAGAACTGGGGAAGTCTTTGCGGGAGATGGATCTCGCCGAGATGGACAGACTGTGGGAGCAAGTGAAATAGCGTGTTGGCGTTGTTGGGCGCACCCACAGGCTCAGGATTGTCACACTTCTTCTAATTTTGGCTTCGGGGGGAAAAAGGCGAATAACCTTTGCATCCCTTGGCACATACTACTTTTTGAGGATACTAGAGGAGGATTATTTCATGAACAAAGCGGATCTCGTTAGCGTAGTGGCCGAAAAGGCCGGTCTGACCAAGAAGGACTCCGAAAAAGCCATCAACGCCCTGTTTGAAGCTGTCAGCGACGCCCTTGTCAATGATGACAAAGTGCAGCTCGTGGGCTTCGGCTCGTTCGAAGTGAAGTCCCGCGCTCCGCGCATCGGCCGCAACCCCAAAACCAAAGAGAGCATCCAGATTCCCGCCTCCAAGTCCCCTGTCTTCAAGGCCGGCAAGGCTCTCAAGGACGCTGTCAGCCGCTAAACGCCAACATTGAAAACTCGCCCGTTTCCCCTGCGGGAGCCGGGTTTGCGTCAGTCGAAAAGAGCGGGGGGTCTCCGCTCTTTTTGCGCATTTTAAAATACAGGAGAAACCCATATGCGATTGGATAAATATTTAAAGGTGTCCCGCCTCATCAAACGCCGTACCGTCGCGCATGACGCCTGCGAGGGTGCCCGCGTCACCGTCGGCGGCAAGGCGCAAAAGCCGTCCTATGAGGTCAAGGTGGGCGACCTGCTGGAAATCACCTTCGGCCAACGCAGTTTGCGCGTGGAGGTGCTGTCGGTGTCCGAGCACGCCACCAAGGAGGCCGCCGGCGCGATGTACAGAGAAATTTAGGGGGTGTCTTCCCTTGAAAACACTGCTCATAGAACGGCAAAAAATCCGGCACAATATGACCCTCATCCGTGAGCGGGCGCGCGGCGCGTCGGTCTACGGCGTGCTCAAGGGCAACGCCTACGGACTGGGGATTGTGGACTGCGCCCGGGTGCTGCGGGACGAGGGCGTGCGCCGCTTTGCGGTGGGCGACCCGGCCGACGGCGCGCTCCTGCGGCGCGAGGGTTTTACCGACGAGGAAATCCTGCTGCTGCGCTCGACCTCTCTGCCCGAGGAGATTGACGCGCTGCTGGACGCAGGGCTGGTGGCCACCATCGGCTCGAGAGACGCGGCGCTGGCGCTGTCCGGTCTGGCCGAGCGGCGCAGCACGGTGGCCGAGGCGCATATTTGTGTCGATACCGGCTTGGGACGCGACGGATTTTTGCCCCCGGAAATTGACAAAATCCTGTCGGTCTACCGCTACATGCCCAATCTCGCTCTGTCGGGCGTGTACACCCACATCGGCGGCTACAACGGCGCCCGCGCCGTCATGGCGCAGATGCAGGAGTTCCGTTCGGTCGTGGAACGCATTGCCGCCGAGCAGTTTGAGCCCGGAATCCTGCACATCGGCGGCTCGACGGCGCTGTTTTCCTGCAATCTGCCGTCGGTGGGCGCGGTGCGGGTCGGCGGTGCGGTCACCGGACGCATCCCCGGCAAGCACGGCCTGCAAAAGGTCGGACTGCTGGAGGCGGTCGTCACCGAGGTCATCCGCCGTCCCAAGGGCTTTTCGGTCGGTTCCAGCCACCCCGTCCGTCTGAGGAGGGACTCGGTGCTGGCGCTCGTGCCGGTCGGCGTGGCCGACGGGCTTTGCGTCGGGCGGACGCCGCCGAAAACCCTGTTTGCCTTCCGCCCCGGCAAAACGCTCTGGGCGTCGGTGGGGCAGGCCAAGGCGCGGGTGGTGGGCAATGTGGGGCTGGGGCATGTGGTGCTGGACATCACCGGCCTGTCCTGCACCGCCGGCGACCGGGTCTATTTCGACTGCAACCCGCTGTTCGCCCCGCGTCTGCCGAGAAAATACGTGTGAGACGCGGGCAACCGGATTTTTCGACCGTCTCCGCCCGGATTTTCCGGTTGCGCGGGACGGTTGAATGTTATATAATCAGTAATTGAGAATGAAGAATTAAGAATGAAGAATGATGGAATCGTGCGCAGCGCGATATATTCAATTGTCGGCTCCGCCGACTCCACAATTCTTAATTTTTAATTCTCAATTCAAAAAAAGGGGGTTCGCTATGCGCCGTCGCTTTATCCGCCACAGCCCCGGGAAAATACCGCTCGCGCTGGGGCTGCTCGGCCTTCTGTTTTTTGCCGGCGGCATGGCGGTCGGCCCCCTGGCCAGCGCGGCCGATCCCACGCCGCCGCCAGCCGTCACGGCGGACAAGCCGGCGCGGACGACCCCGACCCCGCCGCCCGGTGCCGTCCCGCCGCCCGTTGTCAGCCCGTTGCCCGAGACGCCGGACATCGAGTTCCCGGAGATCATGCCGGTGCTGGTCAATTATAACCATCCGCTGGACAAGTCCTTCGCGCCGGACAAGCTCGTGCGCATCGGCAACACCGCCTTCCAGGCGACGCCCGAGACTGCCGAGGCCGTGCAGGCGCTGCTGAAGGCGGCGCGGGAGGAGGGCATCCGGGTTTTGCGGGTGCAGAGCGGGTACCGCAGCTACAACACGCAAAACGATTTACATACCAAAAAAATAAAAGCACTGAAGGCGCAGTACGGCGACCTCGCGCCCGCCGTCGCCGCCACCATCGTCGCGCCGCCGGGCAAGAGCGAGCATCAGCTCGGGCTGGCGGTGGACATCGCCGCCGGGCGGCTGGTCACCTCGTTCGGCGACACCGAGGCCGGCCTCTGGCTGGCCGAAAACGCCCACCGCTTCGGATTTGTCCTGCGCTACCCCGCCGACAAGACCGAGATCACCCGCATCATCTACGAGCCGTGGCATCTGCGCTATGTGGGCGTGGAGACGGCCGGCATGATCCGCGCCTCCGGGCTGTGTCTGGAGGAATACTGGGAGGCCTATGAAACGGCCATGGAGGAGTCCGCCCCGTGAGGATGCGCAAAAAAAAGAACCTGCCGGCGCGCATGGAAAAGGTCTCGTCGCGCTTTGTCGCGTCGCCGGAGAGCCGGCGCGGGCAGTGGCGGGGCGAGTTTGACAGTCTGGCGCTGGAAATCGGCTGCGGCAAGGGGCAGTTCATCGCCGGTCAGGCGGTGCGCTTTCCCCGGACGCTGTTTGTCGGCATCGACCGGGTGCCCGAGGCGGTGCTGCTGTCTCTGGAGCGGGCGGAACAGGAAACCCTCCCCAACGCGCTTTTTGCCAGAGGCGACGCGGCGCATCTGCCGCAATGGTTTGCCCCCGGAGAAGCGCCCCGGCTGTACATCAACTTCTGCGATCCGTGGATCCCGCGCAAGCAGGCCGCGCGGCGGCTGGTGCACCGGGGATTTTTGACCCTGTTTCGCGACATCCTCGCCCCCGGCGGCGAGATTTTTTTCAAAACAGACAACGAGCCGCTGTTTGACTTCGCGCTGGAGGAATTTCCCGCCGCCGGCTACGCGCTGACCTTCGTCTCGCGCGACTGGCACGGCGACCCCATGTATCCCGGAGAGGATACCGAGACAGAATATGAACACCGATTCGCGTCGGAGGGGCTGCCGATTTTTCGCCTGACGGCCCGCAAGCAGGAACAATAATTTTAGGAGGACACCCCCTATGAACACCGCCACCGTTACCAAGGATTCCATCATTGGCGACATCCTGTCCCTCGACGGGCAGACCGCCCGCTTCTTTCTGGAAATCGGAATGCACTGTCTGGGCTGCCCGTCGGCCCGCGGCGAAACGCTGGAGCAAGCCTGCATGGTGCACGGCGTCGATCCCGACGCGCTGCTCAAAAAAATCAACGACTACCTCGCCGCCCGATAAGCAGTGAAGCTATTGCGGCGGCTCAGTTCCCGTCTGGCCGGATTTTTAAACCTCAGCTATCTCTCGCGGGAGTTTTTGCGGTTTACGGCCATGCACGGGCTTTTTTCCTTCGCCACCACCCTGTCGGGTATTTTTATCGGCACCTTTTTGTTCAAGGCGGCCGGGGATTTTTCGCTGGTGGGGCGGTATTACCTGCTGGCGTTTTCGATGGAGGCGCTCTGCTATCTGTTCGTGGCAGGGCTTGGTCGGCGATTCTCCCAAACCGTTCTGACCCGGTTCGGGCTGCTGCTGTATACCGCGTCCTACCTGCTGCTGATCACCCTGCGGCAGGACTCCACGACGTGGTATCCGCTCATCGCGGTGTGTTCGGCGCTGGGTGCCAGCCTCTACTGGCTGCCCTACCATTCCTATACCCTGAGCTACACCACGCCGGGCAACCGCCAGCTGGGCATGTCGTTTTTGGGTCTGGTCGGCAACCTGATCGTGCTGATCGCCCCGATTTTGTCGGGCGTGATTTTGCGTTCCCTGACCGGCAACGACGGCTATACCGCCATCTTTGTCGTGTCGGTGGTGTCCTTTCTCTGCGCCGCGCTGGTCACCCGCAAAATGCCGTCCAAGCCCACCGACCAGCCGCGCGGCGTGCTGCTGGAGCTTGTGCGCCGGCGGCTGAAAGGCCCGCTGATGTATATGTCGCTGGGCAATGTGTTCTACGGCCTACGCGACGGTATTTTCCTCTACTATCTCAATGTGCTGCTGTTTTCCCAAACCTCCGACGAGCTGGTCGTCGGTCTGGCCACCACCGCGCGCAGCGTGGTGGCGCTGCTGGTGTTCCAGCTGGTCATCCGCCGGCTGACGCCGCGCCACCGCCTGTCCGGGATGCTGCTGTGCAGCCTGTTGTCGCTCGGGCTGTCGGCGGGGCTGCTTGTCTCCCTCTCGGTGGTGACCGTGCTGCTGGTTACAGTTTTGGACGCGGCGTTTGTGGTGTTCAACAACAACACCATCCAGTATTCCTCCTATGAGATCAGCGACTATCTGGCGCGCGAGGGCCCCGGCCGCGGAGAAGCGGTGCTGGGTCTGCGCAACTTCTCATTGAATGTCGGCCGCGCGATCGGCCTGATTGTGATGCTGCTGGTGCCGAGCCTCGGCGGCGGCAGTCCGTTGATTCTGGTGGCGCTCAACGCGGCGGCGCTGCCGGCGGCGCTGCTGCTGCGCCGCGCCGATACCTGCCGCCGCAGAGGGGAGGGCTCCTCCTCATGATCGTCTTGTCTCCCCGCCTTGCGCGTATTGCCGACATGGTCGCCCCCGGTGCGCGGGTCTGCGACATCGGCACCGACCACGCCCGTCTGCCGGTTTGGCTTGTCCAGAGCGGACACGCCGAGGTGCTGGCCGCCACCGATCTGTCGCCGCTGCCGCTGATGCGCGCCCGGCGGCTCATCGCCCGCTGCGGGCTGGAGGACAAAATCCCCCTGCGCCAGACCGACGGCCTGCGCGATCTGCCCGCCGGGGCGGACACCGTCCTGCTCTGCGGCATGGGCGGCGATACGCTGTGCGACATATTGAAAAAAGGCCCCGTCTCGCCGGACATCCTCTACATTTTGCAGCCCATGACCCATGCCGAGCGTCTGCGCCGGTTTTTGTACGAAAACGGCTTTGCCATTGTACAAGAAGCGCTGGCGCGGGAGGACGCCCGGTTTTATCCGATTTTGATCGTCCGCGCCGGGCAAGCGCCCCAGGCCGAGCCGGCGGCGCGGTGGTATATCAGCCGTGCGCTGGAAACCTCGGGCGACCCGCACTATCCGGCCTACCGCATGGCGCAGACCCACCGGCTGGAG
>JAVBOJ010000026.1:0-11041 GCA_031550755.1 Oscillospiraceae bacterium | reverse complement strand
TCATTTACCCCTTCCACAGTGGGTGTATCCGCGAGAAATGGCGATAGACCCGGAAATTAAGACGATCCAAAAAATATATGCACTGCTAAAAAATGAGATTGAAAAACGTAGACCGGGCACCGACTATGTTTTATACGAAATTGGCGGCACTGCTTACACGGAGGATACACGAGGGATTATGAACTGGCGGTTCCGGGAAAACAAGGAGGGGAGTATCCGGCAATTCTTTTGTGTTGTAGATACAACCCAAAGCATGGTCTTGCATATGAATTTTTATAACGATCCGGAAAGAGACCAATTTGAGACGGGTAACTATTTAAAGGTTGAGGACTGGACGCTTGACATTGAAGAAATGAAAAAGATAGCCTACGAATATTTTGGCAGAGAACCCGATCGTGTGATTACCTTGATGAACTTTCGGGTTCCTATTGGGAGGACAAGTATTTTCAGAGACAAACATGATAATGAATTTTATGTAATAATTAGCGGGGAATTTTTTGAAGAAAACTGTTGGGTGGATGCTGTGACGGGAACCGTGAGAGAAATGTCCGAGGAAGATATAGAGGCGCGGAGAACGCGACATTCTTCTTTTTGGAACTAACAGATGTGGCAAGCCGGCAAGCGCAATGTTTGCCGGCTTATCCTCCGTACATCGCGGAGTAAAGGGTGGAAAACATGAGACGAAAAAAATGGAAGCTCTGGGTGGGAGCCCTTCTAGGGGTGCTTCTTCTTTACATCATTTCTGTAATGTTGTTTCATTTACCCCTTCCACAGTGGGTGTATCCGCGAGAAATGGCGATAGACCCGGAAATTAAGACGATCCAAAAAATATATGCACTGCTAAAAAATGAGATTAAAAAACGTAGACCGGGCACCGACTATGTTTTATACGAAATTGTCGGCATTGCTTACACGGAGGATACGCGAGGGATTATGAACTGGCGGTTCCGGGAAAACAAAGAGGGGAGTATTTGTCAGTTTACTTGTGATGTGGATACAGTCCAAGGCATTATTCAAAACATGAAGTTTTCCAATAATTTTCAACAAAACCAGTTTGAAGTGAACAACTATTTGAAGGTCGAGGACTGGTCGCTTGACATTGAGGAGATGAAAAGGGTTGCCGCAGAATATGGGGGTGTAGAAGTTAGTCGTTCTGTTGCTTTGTTTAACTTTTGCGTGCCCATAGGAAAAAAAATTTTTTAACGGCAAAGGTGATGACGAATTTATTGTTAGGCTCAACAAGTTTGATAAATATTATTGGGTGGATGCCGCGACAGGGGCAGTAAGAGAAATGTCTGAGGAAGACTTGGAGTCGTGGAGGTCGCACAGTTCTTTTTGGGAATGACCATAGAGCAGGTTCACGGAACTGAGTAAGGGGTGGGAAAAGCTGAGGAATGAAATCGAAAGGCGCAGTCCGAGCACCGACTCTGTTCTATGCGAAATTGGCTGGACGAAACCAAAACATGAAATGTTTATCGACGATATCATCCCGATGGGGATCAGACGGGGCATGGAAGCGGTCTCGCAAAAATTACTTTTTTTATGCTTTGCGTAAAGTTTCTCTCTTCCCCATCGCCTATTTTTACGATAAGAAAAATATAGGCGTTATGGAATTTATTTATTGTTATGGACGCAGCAACGGTTAGGCTTTATACTATAGGAGACGCTGGTGAAGCTCGAAACGAACTGCGCGAAATAAATGGAGTTCCATATCGTCATATAAAGAATTTTTGTACCGGAGGAAACAATGTTCAAGAAAATACTGGCCGCCGTTCTTTGCATCTGCCTTTTGACAGCGCTATGTACACCCTTGGCACTCGCGGACACTGCACCCGCGTTTACTGACATCAAGGGACACTGGGCGCAGGAGATTATTACAAAATGGGCCGGGCAAGGCATTCTGGCCGGTAACAACGGGAAATTCAGGCCAAACGACCCTCTGACAAAGGCGGAATTGTGCACGGTAATCAATCGCCTGCTTCGCCTGCACAACAACACCGTAATTCCGGCAGACAAAATTAAGCCGGGCTCCTGGTATGCGCAGGCGGTCAACAACCTGGCCGCGAAGGATCTCATCTGGGGGCTTTCCTACGGATGGGACGGAGATTATGGCATGAGCGCGCCGGCCAGGCGTATGGACGCGGCCAACATTCTGTGCCGGGTTTTGTATGGCCAGGAGGGCCTGGATTACATTCTCTACGGATATACCGCGCTGACGCCTTCCTTTTTGGATACCGGCAGCCTGAACGGAGAATATACCCGAAACGCGATACAATATTTGAAGGATCGCGGATATCTCATGGGAAACAACGGCGCCTTCAGGCCGTTTGACAATCTTACGAGGGCCGAAGCCATCACCATGATCGCCCGGGTTTTCGGCACGCTCATCACCGCGCCCGGAACATACGCGCAGAGCTATGACGGCAATGTCACCGTTTTGTGCTCCGGCGTGGATCTGAGCAAGGCGAAAATAAATGGCGACCTCATTGTCGCCGACGACGCGCTGGCGGGTGAGGTGTATTGCCCCAGGAGCGTGGTGTCCGGCCGGTTTTCACTGAGCCCGGCCTTTCCGGGCGGGTATGTCGCCAATACGCTGGAGGAGCTGAAGGCGTACACGACATACAGCGCGAAGACAATGTCATATTCACATGTGTACATAAAAAAAGGGGTTGATTTCTCAAGCATACAGGGCAAGTATGACTTTTCCAATCTGGGAGTAGCCCGCGCCCAAATTCACTCCCTCACCGACGATTATTCGTTTTTTCTCATGCCTGAGCAAAAGCTGGCCGGGTACACCCTGTACAGCGTGTCAAAAAACAAACTCACATCTTTATACCTCGTACGATTTGATGTGCGAGAAGGGCTTGACGCGCTGAATCGCCGCGCCGTGATCTTTGAAACGCTTCCCGAGGGCACACAAAACTTTATTAAGAATTTAAAATCCGCCAGCGATGAAATCAATCGGACTTGCAGTACGGATTTCGACAAAATCAAAGCTGCGCACGATTATGTTTGTCTGCACATGGATTACGGCAAGGGCGGGATACAGTATGAGTACTTGGGGGCTTTCGGAATCGGCTATGGCGTGTGTGAGGATTACTCCTACAGCTATTATTTGCTTTCAAGATGCATCGGCATCGAATGCTATTGGGTCCTTTCCCTGATCGAAGGGGATCACGCCTACAACATCGTGAAAATGAACGGCAGCTACTACAACCTCGACTGTACATGGGACGACAGCCTTGGTTTGACAGGGGGGGGCAACTATGGCTATTTTCTGAAAACTGACGCAGAGTTTCAGGACGGCGGAGAGACGGCCCATACGCCGATCAATGACCTGTATCCCAAGTGCACGACGGTATTCGACTCCAGCCATATTCAAAGAATCCCGAAGGACTAGCGCGTAGTATGGAGGGCCACACCGTTGCCGTACGGCGTGGTCCTCCATTGCTTTTGGCGCGGATATTACGCATTATGGAAATGATTGCCCTGGCGTCTTGCCCATAGCATTGCAAATCCATGCCTCGGGGCCAGTCCCCGGGGCATTTTTATACCATTTTCGAGGAGGTGACGGTCATACTCTCCACCGCCCGGCGATTCGGCGCTTCTCCCATTTACAACACCGGCCCCTTTGTGATACAATCAGCGGAGAATCTTGGGCAAAGGAGCCTTCCTATGTTGGATAAACTCGCGCATATCGACGCGCGGTACAAAGACATCGAACAAAAGCTGTCCTCACCGGAGATATACGGCGACCCGGCGGCCATGGCGCGGCTGTTAAAAGAACAAAAAGAGCTTTCGCCCGTGGTGGAAGCCTATCGGGCGTACGCCGGCTGTCTCCGCCAGCTGGAGGAGGCGCGCGAAATCCTGGACGGGCGCGCCGATTCCGAGCTCAAGGAGCTGGCGCAGGAGGAGTTTGACAGCGCCAAATCCCAACTGGACGATCTGGAGCAGGCCCTGCGGCTGCTGCTGTTGCCGCGCGACCCCAATGACGACAAAAACGTCATCGTGGAAATCCGCGGCGGAGCGGGCGGCGAGGAGGCGGCGCTATTCGCCGCGTCGCTGACCCGGATGTACCAGATGTACGCCGAAAAAAAACGCTGGAAATCGGAAATCCTAAATCTAAACGAAACCGGCCTCGGCGGCGTCAAGGAGGTCTCCTTCCTGCTGGAAGGCGCGGGGGCTTACTCCCGCTTGAAGTTTGAGAGCGGCGTCCACCGCGTCCAGCGCGTGCCGGACACCGAGGCGTCGGGCCGTATTCACACCTCCACCGTCACGGTGGCGGTGCTGCCCGAGGCCGAGGACGTGGAAATTGACATCAATCCCAACGATTTGCAGATTGATACCTTCCGTTCGGGCGGCGCGGGCGGCCAGCATGTCAACAAAACCGAGAGCGCCATCCGTATCACCCACCTGCCCTCCGGCGTGGTGGTGGAATGTCAGGACGAGCGCAGCCAGTTTAAAAACCGCGACCGCGCCATGAAAATCCTGCGCTCCAAGCTGCTTGAGGCCAAGCGCGCCGAGCAGGATGCGCTGGTGGCCGCCGACCGCAAAAGCCAGGTCGGCACCGGCGACCGTTCCGAGCGTATCCGGACGTATAACTTTCCGCAGGGCCGCGTGACCGACCATCGCATCGGCCTGACCCTGTATAAAATCGACGCCGTGATGGACGGAGAGCTGGACGAGCTGCTCGACGCGCTGATTACCGCCCATCAGGCCGAAAAACTGCGGGCGTCGCAAGATGAGGACTAAGCTTCTCGACGCGGCCAACCCCGCCGATATCGCCGAAACCGCCCGTATCCTGTGCGCCGGAGGGCTCGCCGCCATCCCGACCGAGACGGTCTACGGCTTGGCGGCCAACGCCCTGAAGCCTGCGGCGGTGCATAAAATTTTCGCGGCCAAGGGCCGCCCGGGCGACAACCCGCTGATCGTCCACATCGCCGAGGTCGCGGCGCTGGACGTTCTCTGCGCCGATGTGCCGGACACGGCGCGCCTGTTGGCGCGGCGCTTTTGGCCGGGACCGCTGACCATGGTGCTGCCGCGCGCGCCGGTTGTCCCCGACGCAGTAACGGCGGGGCTTTCCAGTGTGGCGGTGCGCTTTCCGGCGAATCCGGCGGCGCGCGCGGTGCTGGAGGCGTCCGTACTGTTTTGGGCCGCGCCGTCGGCCAACCGCTCCGGCTCGCCCAGCCCCACGACCGCCGCCCATGTCCTGCATGATCTCGACGGGCGCGTTGACGCCGTGCTGGACGGCGGCCCCTGCGACTGGGGCGTCGAGTCCACCGTCGTCGATCTGACCGCCGCGCCGCCGCGCCTCTTGCGGCCGGGCGGCATCACGCTGGAACAGCTGCGGGAGGCGCTCGGCCCGGTGGCCGTTGATCCGGCGGTGGTCGGGGAGCTCGCCCCGGAGCAAGCGCCCCGCGCGCCGGGGATGAAATACCGCCATTACGCGCCGCGTGCGCCGGTGATGATCCTCAAAGGCTCGCCGGACAAGGCGTCCGCCTATGTCCACGCGCAAAAAAAACGCGCCTGCGTCCTCTGCTTTGACGAGGAGCTGCCCTTTTTTGAGCCGGCGCTGTCCTACGGCGCACTGGCCGACCCGCGGTCGCTGATGCGCGGGCTGGTTGACGCGCTGCGCCGCGCCGACGCGCTGGGCTGCGATAGCATTTACGCCCGCTGTCCGGAGGGCGACGCTTATGCGGCGGTGCAAAACCGGCTGTACAAGGCGGCGGGGTTTCGGGTGACGGACGTTTAATTCTCCCCCAAAAAGGAGGCCTATCCCATGCGTACCATCGGCGTGACCGGCGGCTCGGGCGCCGGAAAATCCGTGCTGCTCGCGCAGTGGGCGTCCCTTGGCGCCGTCGTGATCGACGCCGACGAGGTCTATCACCGGCTGCTCAGGGAGGACACCGCGCTGCTCGCCTCTTTGCGGGCGGCCTTTCCCGAGGCGTTTCCGTCCGACACGCTGGATCGCCGTGCGCTGGGCAAAATGGTCTTTGCCGACAAAGGCAAGCTCGCGCGGCTGGAGTTTCTCACCCACGGGGCGGTGGTGCCGGCCATCCGGCACATCATCGATACGGCGCGCCGCGAAGGCCGCTCGGCGGTGGCGGTGGACGCCATCCGCCTGCTGGAGACGCCGCTGGGGCGTGAAATGGACGTGCTGGTGGGCGTGACCGCCCCGAAGGCCGACCGCATCGCCCGCATCATGGCGCGGGACGGCATCTCGGAGGATTACGCCCGGGCGCGACTGTCCTCCCAGCCGGAGGACGACTATTACCGCGCCCAGGTGGACTATTTTTTGGAAAACAATGTCAGGCTGGAGGTTTGGAAACAAATCGCCCGCGAAGTGTATTATAAAATCATAGGAGGATGTATCCATGAGTGAAAAGGAAAAAAGCGCACGCAGAGATGCCCTGTTTCTCAACCCCAAAAACGGGTTTGACCCGCTGGCCGACGGCGTTTGGGAGGCAGTCCAGCGCTTCTGCGAGGACTACAAACGCTATCTGACCTGCTCCAAAACCGAGCGGCTGGCCGTGTCGGAAGCCGTCCGGCTGGCCGTGGCCAATGGTTTTGTGCCGCTGGAGCGCGGCATGAAGCTGGCCCCCGGCGCTAAGGTCTATCGCATCAACCGCAACAAGGCGCTGACGCTGGCCGTCATCGGCACAAAGCCCCTGTCCGACGGCGTCGGCATCGTCGCCTCCCATGTGGACGTGCCGCGGTTGGATCTCAAGCCCGTGCCGCTCTACGAGGACAGCGAGCTGGCCTTCTTCAAGACCCATTATTACGGCGGCGTGAAAAAATACCAATGGCTGGCCATTCCGCTGGAGCTTGTCGGCGTCATCGTCAAGGCCGACGGTACCTCCATCCCGGTGTCCATCGGTGCCGACCCCGCCGACCCGGTGTTCACCATCACCGACCTGCTGCCGCATCTGGCAGCCGACCAAATGAAGAAAACCATGTCCGAGGCCGTGCCGGGCGAAAGTCTCAACGCCTTGGTGGGCAGTCGTTTGGACGCCGAGGAGGGCGCCGACCGGGTCAAGCTGTTTGTCATGGACATTTTAAACCGCCGGTACGGCATCACCGAGGCCGACTTCCTGTCGGCCGAGCTGTCTCTGGTGCCGGCCTTCCCCGCCCGCGACGTGGGGCTGGACGGCGCGCTCATCGGCGGCTACGGCCATGACGACCGTGTCTGCTCCTTCGCGGCGCTGCGCGCACTGCTCGATCTGCCCGGGACGCCGGCGCGCACCGCCGTCTGCCTGCTGGCCGACAAGGAGGAGATCGGCTCCGAGGGCGTCACCGGGATGCAGAGCGCCGCGTTTGACACGTTTATTTCCGACCTCTGCGACACCCAAAACGTGCCGCTCAAGGTCTGCTTTGAGCATTCCTTCTGCCTGTCGTCCGACGTCTCCAACGCCTTTGACCCCAACTTCCCCGAGGTGTCCGACAAGCGCAACAACACCAAGCTCAACTACGGCATCGGCCTCAACAAATACACCGGCCACCGCGGCAAGGGCGGCTCGTCGGACGCTTCCGCCGAGCTGATGGGACGTCTGCGCGGTCTGCTGGAGAAACAGAACATCCCCTATCAGCTCGGCGAGCTGGGCAAGGTCGATCAGGGCGGCGGCGGCACCGTGGCCGTCTTTATGGCGCGCCGCAACATCGACGTGGTGGACGCCGGCGTGCCGGTATTTTCCATGCACGCGCCGTTCGAGGTCGTCTCCAAGCTGGATGTGTACTGGACGTACAAGGCGGCGGGCGCGGTGTATTCCGAGGTGTAATGAATGCGGGCGAACGCCGTTCGCCCTTACATATTAAGGAGGTCTGTTGTATGGTCACCACCCATATCGTGGATAATTTTGAAACCTTCGGGCGCTGTCTCTGCCTGAAAAACGCCGCGCTGGAAGTCCTCGTCACCATCGATTGCGGACCGCGCGTCATCAGCCTCCGCCTGACCGACGGAGAAAATATTCTGTTTACCGACCCTCAGGGCCAGGCGGTCTGCCGCGTGCCTGAGCTTGAGGCGGCCTTTGGGCCGGGCGCGTTTTACCGTTTTTACGGCGGACACCGGCTGTGGGTCGCGCCCGAGCTGTACGAGATGACCTATGTCCCCGACGACGAGCCGGTGACGGTCGATCTGCTGCCCGACGGGGCGATGTTCACCCCGCCGAAACAAAAAACCGGCCTGCAAATGTCCGTGAAAATCACCCTGTCGGAGGACGACGCGCCCACCCTCACGGTGACGCACAGCGTGGACAACCAGAGCGGCAAAACCCTTTGCCTCGCGCCGTGGGCCCTCACCCAGCTCGCGCCCGGCGGCGTCGCCGTCATCCCGCAGCCCAAGGCGGACACCGGGATGCTGTCCGACCGGCTGATGGGCATCTGGCCGTACACCGACATGGGCGATCCCCGCGTGTCGTGGGGCGACGACGCCATCGTGCTGCGGCAGGATCCGTCGGCGACCCGTTCGTTTAAAATCGGGCTCAACAACCGCGCCGGCTGGGCGCTTTATTATCTGCACAATACCGTTTTCGTCAAAAAATTCGGCTATGACCCGGCACTGCCCTATCCCGACGGCGGCATGAACTTTGAGACCTATACCGACGCGCGGTTTATCGAGCTGGAGTCGCTGGACTTTTTGCGCGAAATGAAGCCGTCGCAGGTGGCGATCCATGAGGAAACATGGTCTCTGGCGTCCGCGCCGCAAGGCTTTGACAAAAACGATCCCGCCGCCGCCCTTGCCTTCGCGAAAAAATTCCTGTAAGGAAGTGAAACATATGCCGTATTTGCTCGGTATCGATATCGGCACCTCGGGCGTCAAAACCGTCCTGTACAACGAGGGCGGGCAGGCGCTGTTTTCCGAGACCGCCTCCTATCCGCTCCATCAGCCCCAAAACGGTTGGGCCGAGCAGGATCCCGCCGATTGGTGGGCCGCCGTCTGCCAGACCGTTTCGCGCGTTACCGGGCGGGTCAACGCCCGCGACATCGCCGGTATCGGCCTGTCGGGTCAGATGCACGGGCTGGTGCTGCTCGACCGCGACTGCGAGGTGCTGCGTCCGGCGATTTTGTGGTGCGACCAGCGCACCGGCGCGGAATGCCGCGAGCTGACCGAGACCGTCGGTGCCGACCGGCTGATGGACATCACCGCCAACCCGGCGCTGACCGGCTTTACCGCGTCAAAAATCCTCTGGGTCAAAAACCACGAACCGGAACTTTTTGCCCGGGGCGCGCATATACTGCTGCCCAAGGATTACATCCGCTACCGCCTGACCGGCGTCTTCGCCACCGACATGTCCGACGCCTCCGGAATGCAGCTGCTGCACGTCCGGGAGCGCCGCTGGTCGGAGGAGGTCTGCGCCAAAATCGGGCTGGATATGGATCTGCTGCCCACGCTCTACGAATCGCCCGAGATCACCGGCACGGTGCATGACAAAGCCGCCGCGCTGACCGGGCTGGCGCCCGGCACTCCGGTGGCCGCCGGCGCGGGCGACAATGCCGCCGCCGCGGTGGGGACCGGCGTCGTGCGCGACGGCGAGTCGTTCACCACCATCGGCACCTCCGGCGTGGTCTATGCCCACACATCAAGCATGGCGCTCGACCCCGGCGGACGGGTGCATACCTTCTGCTGCGCCGTTCCGGGGCAGTGGCACGTCATGGGCGTCACACAGGCCGCCGGCCTGTCGCTGCAATGGTTCCGCAACCAGTTTTGCATGGCCGAGGTGGAAACCGCGTCGGCCATGGAGGTCTCGCCCTACGCCCTGCTGGACAAACAAGCTTCCCTGTCGCCGATCGGGGCCAACCGGCTGCTGTATCTGCCCTATTTGATGGGCGAGCGCACGCCGCATCTTGACCCCAACTGCCGCGGGGCGTTTTTGGGTCTGTCGGCGCTGCACACCAAGCGCGACCTGCTGCGCGCCGTGATGGAGGGCGTTTCGTTCTCCCTGCGCGACTGCGCCGAGGTGCTGCGCGAGATGAGCGTGCCGCTGAGCGGCACCCGCGTCTGCGGCGGCGGAGGGCAAAGCCCGCTGTGGCGGCAGATGCTGGCCGATATTTTGAATTTGCCGGTAACCTCGTTTGATTCCGGCCCGTCGCTGGGCGTGGCGCTGTTGGCCGGCGTCGGCGCGGGTCTTTATAAGAGCGTGCCGGAGGCCTGCGACCGCACGGTCAAGGCCATTGATACGCAAACGCCCATCGCGGACAACGCCGCGCTGTATGAGCAGGTGTACGCCGTCTACCGCAGTGCCTATCCGCCGCTGAAGGACGTATTCGCCCGCCTGAGCGTCCTGCCGTAACATATTGGGAGGTTTCCATGCCCGGACCCTACGATGAACAATACAAAAAGGCCTATCGACTGGGCCGTAAATACTTGACCGATCACCCCGACGGATACCTGCCGGTGCTGGAGACCATCCTGGCCGGCCGGGAAACCGCCGGGGAGATTGCGTTGGGCATTCTAGACGTGCCGCTTTGCAAGGTGGTCGGGACGGCGTTCGCCGGCCGCAGCGCCGCCTTTGCCGGCAATTTTATGCCGGTGTTGGAAGAAGGAAGCGAGCTGGCCAAAAAATGGTCGGTGCTGTACGCCGTCTGCGAGGAGCAGGGCATCCGCGACGCAGTGAGCCTCAAGGAATACAAGGGACTGTACTATGTCACCGAGGGGCACAAGCGCATCAGCGTCCTCAAGAGCATGAACAGCTACGCCGTGACCGCCGAGGTGACCCGGGTGCTGCCCGTCTCCGACGGAACGCCGGACACCACAGTGTTTTTGGAAATGCTGGAGCATGACCGCCGCTATTTGGTGGGGCATCTGTGGTTTTCCGAGCCGGGCCGATTCCCCGCGCTGGCGGAGATGGCGGAGGCCGAGGCCGAGCAGCAGGAGGTGGACGCCGTCCGTCTGCTACGGGACAGCTTTTCTGATTTTCGGCGCATTTTTCACGAACTGGGGCTCGGCGCACTGCCCCAAACCACCGGCGACTACTTTTTTACCTTCTGTCAGGTCTACGGCCTGCCGTTCCGGCTCCCCGAGGAGGAGCTGCGGCGGCGCGTCCGC